>JAZSFJ010000019.1:0-38821 GCA_045532145.1 Oscillospiraceae bacterium | reverse complement strand
GGCTCTTTGCCCCCTACACACGCCCCCGCTACTTAGTTTTGTAACCTTGCAGCATAGTTTTTCGACAGTCTGAACAGACGGACACCAATGTGTCCGCCTGTACAATATTGTGTGAACTATGGGAGACCATAGTAGGGCGGGGGCTTGCCGTACGCCGTTTCCCTTGCGGGCGATTCGTGAATCGCCCCTACGGGTGGGACAGACATTTTCGGTTTGCTTGTAGGGGCCGGACACCTGGCCGGCCCGCTCCGAGCATGACATTTCGCGGGCCGTCGGGGACGCCGGCCCCTACGGGCGGTGCGAGATTTGTGTTTTGCCCGTAGGGGCGGACCGATGTGTCCGCCCGGCATACGCACCCACGTAGGGCGGGGGCTTGCTCCCGCCGCCATCATGCGGAACGGTCAAGACCGTTCCCTACATTGCTGCGGGAAATCTGCGACAAACCCGTAGGGGCGGACCGCCGTGTCCGCCCGCAACCGGGACGTCCGCAGGGCTAATATGTGGCGCGCCGGGGGCGACGCGCCCTACGGCTGTAAAATTGAACCGTGCCTGTTCAACGCACCACATCGTAGGGCCGGGTGACCTCACCCCGTCACAGTCTAGCACAATCACTCAGGGGCGGATATTTATCCGCCCCTGAGTGATTATGTAATTGTATCAGTCTTTCTTTTCTTCATTTCTGGGCTGAGAAACGGTCTTGGGAGCGTAGCGGGCTCTGCGGCGGCGGATGTGACGAACTACGAAGAACACCACCACGGCGATTATCACTATCCAGATTATCCAGCCCACCCAATTGCGGGCGAAGCGGAGCATCATCCTCTGGAGGGAGTCCACAAAGTTGGAGCTGCCACGTTTGAAGGCCTCGCTGAGCTTTGCCCCGAAGCCGATGACGGGCTCTTCCACCTCGGTGAGCTCAAATACCTCGTTTATGTATATGCTGACGGTGGAATAGCCCACGAGGGAGTCATACTTCCGGAGAGTGCCGGTGAGCTGCTCTATCTGGTACTCGGTCTCGCTGATGGAGTTTTCCAGCTCGATAATATCCTCCATGGTGGCGGCCTGGGCAAGCAGACCCTGGAGGCGTTCCAGCTTGGTCTTCTGGGTCACAAGGCGGCTTTCGGTGTCGTAGTAGGCTTCGCTCACATCTCTGGCGGAGCGGGAGATGGAGTTGAGCTGGCAGAGCTGGCCCACGGCAGTGCAGAAGCCGTCAAAATTCTTTGCGGGGACCCGGACTGTGTAGTTACCCTGACGGTAGGAACCGTAGTTGTTCACATTGCTGCTTTCGAAATAGCCGCCCATGTCCTTCACAAGGGCTTCGAGACCGGCAATGGCAGCGTCAAAGGCGGTGGTCTCCAAATCCATGTCGGCGGTGTAGATGAGCTTGGTGTTTGCCGGGAGGGAGCTTTCGCCTTCCTCCATCTTTATGTCGGAGGCGGAAGCGGGCATTTCGTATTCCTCATAGTAGCCGTAATCAAGAGCGCTCTCTGGCATGGCGGGTGCTGCGGGCTCTGCGGGTGCCTCAGGAGCCATGGGAGCGGCGGGCTCGGCCATCATGTCCTTGGTGGGAGCGCTTGCTCCGCATCCGCAGAAAAGACAAAGGGCAAGAATTATGCACAGGATGAGAGAGATGCTGCGTTTCATGTTTTTGTCCTCCTTGTATGTGGTTTGGCGTTTGTTTTTTTGTGTTTACCTATTTGACGAAGAAAAAAGGAAAAAGTTTCAGGAGACAAGATATTTTTTTGTGTGATTTTCGATTTTTTTCATCGGTTGACACAAAAGTGCCTCCGTGGTAAATTATATTGGCAAGTGAATAGGGAGGTGTATCGAAGTGGTCGTAACGAGGCTGACTCGAAATCAGTTGGCGGGTCAAACCGCCCGGGGGTTTGAATCCCTCCACCTCCGCCATGCAAAAAGGGCATCCCCAATGGGGATGCCCTTTGTGCATCGTGGGGGATTCGAAGTTTATGCCCCGGAGGGGTAAATCCCTCCACCTCCGCCACGAAAAAAGTCACTTTTGTCTATCGACAAAGGTGACTTTTTTCAATGATATCCGTTCCTGACGGAACGGGTGATATATCTTCGATATGATATCCAGCTTTGGTGGATGATATATGCCTTCGGCATATGAAGGAACGGATATTATATCATATTTGCATCGCAAATATATCATACGGCAGTGCCGTATATCATATCGCAGAAGCGATATATCATTGAAAAACGCAATGGGATCAATTATGCTTTTCTTTACTTTCTTCATTTCGCCTTTACTTCGTTTTCTGATATAGCTCCGGTCAACGCCCTATATCCTCATTATATACCGCCGAGGCCCTTCCTTCAAGAAGGCCTCAGGCGGAGTTTTTTTACAGGCAAGTATTGCTTTTTGTGCATGAATTTTCATAGGACTCGGCCAAATATTGCTCTCAAATTTCCCAATTGTTTCAAAACTATTTCCTCTCTGTTTCAAATATAAGTATTTCTGCCAAATTGTCAGATTTGCTTGAAAAAGCGATGAAAAAAGAATATAATAGCAAGCTGTATTATAATGCGCTGTTACTGTGCCTATGCCGACTTCTTCCGGAGTCGGCGGGTGAAATGTTCTGAAACAATACAAAACTGTCAGGAAGGAAAACACAATGAGAGAGAATCCGAATGCAACGAGAGGCGGTCTCGAAATCGATCTGCAGAAGCTCCTGTGGGCATATATGAAGAGATGGTGGATGTTCCTTGTTGGAGGTCTGTTGGCGGCGGTTATAGCCCTTGTTGTAACTGCCAACTTTGTGACCCCCACCTACAGGGCCAGCGTCACCGTCTATGTGAACAATGTAAGCGCGGGCCAGCAGATAGAGTATATCTCCAGCACCAACCTTGCCACTGCCCAGAGGCTTGTTAATACCTATGTGAACATAATAGAGAGCGACGCTGTTCTGACCGATGTGGCTGAGAAGGGCAATCTGCCCTATTCTCCCGATGAGCTGAGGAGCATGATGTCTGCCGCCCAGAAGGACGAGACTGAGATATTCACCGTGTCCATCACTCACACCGACCCGGTAATGGCCGCCAAGGTGGCAAACACCATTGCAGATGTGGCCCCCGAGAAGATAGGGGGAATCGTTGAGGGCAGCTCCACCAAGATAATTGACTATGCCAATGTGCCTACTGCTCCCTCCTCTCCCAACGTGATGAAGAGCGTTGTGCTGGGCGCTCTGATAGGCATTGTTCTGGCTCTCATATATGTTACCATCCTCTTCCTTCTGGACGTCCGTGTGAAGGACGCCGAGGATCTGGAGAGTATCTTCGATTACCCCGTGCTGGGACAGATACCCGTTTTTGCCGTTGCCGATATGAAGAAAAAGAGCGGCTATGGCTACGGAGCCAATAACGAGACCAAAGAGAGAGGAGGCGCAAGAGCATGAGAAAGAAGGTAAGACTTTTCGGAGGTAATCACTCCGACAGTGCGGCAAGCCGCCGCAAGGTCAACCTTATTCAGGAAGACCGCACCCACATACTCAGTCCCAAGAGCGACTTTTTTATTCGTGAGGGTTACAAGACTCTGCGCACCAATGTCTCCTTCTCCCTCACCGGAGAGGAGAAATCCAAGCTTATCATGGTCACCTCCTCCCTGCAGAGCGAGGGTAAGAGCATCACCACCTTGAATCTGGCCATTTCCTATGCCCAGACCGACAGAAAGGTGATAATTGTGGACTGCGACCTGCGCCGTCCCAAGCTGGCAAGACTTCTTCAGCTGAGGGCCGGAACGGGCCTGAGCAATGTGCTCATGAGCCCCGAGCTTCTCCGGGAATCCGTTATCCACAGCAGCATACCCAATCTGGACGTTCTCGCTGCCGGAGATATTCCTCCCAACCCCTCCGAGCTCCTCAGTTCTCCCAGAATGCAGAAGCTCCTTGAGGCCCTGAGGGAGAGATACGATTATGTTATTCTGGATACACCTCCTGTCAATATGGTTATAGACGCAGTGGTGCTGGCTCCCCAGTGCGACGGTGTGCTTTTTGTCGTGTACGCAAACCGCTCCGAGCGGGGTGCCGTGATGCACGCTGTGGAGCAGCTTGAGTACGCCAAAGCAAAGATACTGGGCTTTATACTCAATGCCGTAGAGCCGGACAGCGGCAACTATGGCTACGGAAAATACCGCTATAAGCGTTACAGACGATACGGCAGCTACAACGGTTACGGCGGCTACGGCTACGGCTACGGATATGGGTATGGATATGGCTATGGCTACAGCAGCCGCAGCAGGGCCGCTATTGAGCAGGAGGAAGGAGTCCGCTGATGACAGATCTCCACACCCACATTCTGCCCGGTATGGACGACGGGGCGCGGGATGTGGAAACGAGTCTGGCTATGCTTCGCATGGAAATGGAGCAGGGAATGGGCACTGTGGTGCTCAGCCCCCATTTCTACCCCTTCAGAGAGAGCGTGGAGAGCTTTTTGGACCGCAGAGCGAAGGCTCTTGAGCTGCTTTATGCGGGGATTGAGCGCATAGCACCGGGAGAGGGCGATGCTCTTCCCCGGCTTGTGCCTGCCGCGGAGGTGGCATGGTCTCCGGCTCTTGCCGGAATGCCCCGTATTCGGGAACTTTGCATTGGCTCAAGCAGTAATATCCTTCTTGAACTGCCCCTTGGCAATTGGGAGAGAGGCCTGCCCAGCCGCATATATGAGTTCATGGAGCGCACGGGCTTAAACCCTGTGCTGGTTCATCTGGAACGGTATATGGGCAGCCATCCCAAAGATATGATAAACGACATATTGTCCCTGGGCCTTCCTGTTCAGCTCAGCGCCGATGCCATGCTGGGAGGCCTGCTCCAGAGAAGCAAGGCAAAAAAAGCACTGGACACATGGGCACATTTTATGGCCAGCGACTGCCATGACCTCCGCTCCCGCCGCCCCTGTATGGGGGATGCCATGGCCACAGCGGAGAAGCTGCTGGGCCGGGAGGCCGTTGTGGCCATGGAACGGAGAGCCTCAGGACTTATTTACTGAACACTTAACAGAAAGATTATCTGATATGAAAGATAAAAAAATAATTGCCCGCACCATCGCCATTGTGCTTGTCGACTGGGTTCTGATAGCTATGGCCGGTGGGCTTGGCCTGCTTATACGCTACGACTTCTCCTTAGTGGGAATTCCGGTGGATTTCAAAGAGACCCTGATGACCCTGCTGCCATGGCAACTGCTTATTACAACGGTGGTGTTTTCTGTCAGGAAAATGTATCACTTTGTGTGGCGCTCGGTTAATATCCACGATGTTTCGGAAATGATTCTCTCAGTTTTTCTGGCTTTTGCCCTCACTATGGTGGCAGAATTCATATTTGACTGGAGGCTTCCCATAAGTGTGAACTTTGTTTCTCTGATGTTCCAGCTTATTGCTTTGGTTGGCATACGCTGTGCTCTGAGATTTAAGGAAGTCATACATCAGGCCATCAACCGCAATTCATCCAAAGAGCGCATAATGCTCATAGGAGCAGGAGAAGCCGGTCGGATGCTGATGAAGGAGATGGCCACCAGTGACAAGGCCGGAGGAAAGGTATGCTGCATCATTGATGACAATGAGGCCAAATGGGGACGTTATCTGGATGGAGTACGCATTCTGGGCGGCAGAAATGTCATCGCTGAGGCTGCAAAACGGGAGCGTGTGGGCCAGATCATTTTTGCCATTCCCTCGGCAAGTGCCAGGGACAAAAAGGAGATATTGGATATCTGCCAGTCCACAGGCTGCAGGGTCCGGGTTTTGCCCGGAATTTACCAGCTTGTGAATGGCAGTGTCACGCTTTCCGATGTGAAGGATGTTCAGGTAGAGGACCTGTTGGGCCGCGAGAGCATCAAGCTCAACGAAGAGACCATTGACGGCTTCCTTAGCGGCAAAACAGTAATGGTCACAGGCGGAGGTGGCTCCATCGGCAGCGAACTGTGCAGACAGATTGTGAAGCACAGTCCCCGCAGGCTGATTATTTTGGATATTTATGAGAACAACGTCTACGACATCCAGCAGGAACTCAGCTTCTGTGCAACGCAGGACATAGAGGTGTGTGTTGAAATAGCTTCAGTTCGTGACCGCCGCCGAATGGAGCAGGTAATGCACCGGCACTGTCCCCATGTAGTGTTCCATGCCGCGGCACATAAGCACGTTCCCCTGATGGAGAACTGCACTGCCGAGGCGGTGAAGAACAATGTGTTCGGAACATATAATACCGTTCTGGCCGCTGAGAAAAGCGGCGTGCAGAAGTTTGTGCTGATTTCCACCGACAAGGCGGTGAATCCCACGAATTTCATGGGAGCCACCAAGCGCTTCTGCGAGATGATAATCCAAAGCCGTCCCAAGGGACGCACGGAGTTCTGCGCTGTGAGATTCGGCAATGTTCTGGGCTCCAATGGCTCAGTGGTGCCTCTTTTCAAACGTCAGATAGAAGCAGGTGGCCCCATCACCATTACAGATAAGCGGATAATCCGCTATTTCATGACCATACCCGAGGCTGCTCAGCTGGTGCTGGAGGCGGGAGCCATTGCCCGTCAGGGACAGATATTTGTTCTGGACATGGGCGAGCCCGTGAAGATACTTGACCTTGCGGAGAAGCTTATCCAACTTTCGGGACTTGAGCCCTACAGGGATATTGAGATACGGGAGATAGGACTGCGCCCCGGAGAAAAGCTTTATGAAGAGCTTCTCACCTCCGGTGCGGACCTTACCCAGACTGCAAACCACAAGATATTTGTGGAGCAGACGGAAAATATATCTGAGCAGTGGGTGAACTCTGCCCTTGAGCAGCTGGACGATGCCCTCAGAATGGAACTGAGAAACGAGGATATGATTGCTCTTATGCGTTCTCTGGTGGATACATATCGAAGCCCCGAGGAATACAACTCCATTGCGGACTTCGCGGAAGAAAGCTGCATGGCCGCAGCCGCTGCTGACTGAGCAATGCCCCGGCCCTCTGCCGGAAGGAGACAAAGGTGAAAAAAGCAGGTGTTTGGGCCTACCTGGTCCGACGGATAAAAAAACGAATACCGGCCATTGCCCTGATGAGCCTTGCCCAGATAGGCAGCTCTGTGCTTGGTGTCGTGTTCGCCCTTGGCACCCGCAATGTGGTCAATACCGCCGTTGCAGGTGTGGGGGAGGCCTTCCGCCGGGCCTGCTGGCATCAGGCTGCTATTATTCTGGGCCTCCTGTTTTGCCATATCATTTACCGCTATCTCCATGATAAGCTCCTGAGCCGCCTGGACAGGGATTGGAAAAGCCGGCTTTTCCGCAGCATCATCCAAAGCGACTATGCCCGGGCCTCCGCCTATCACAGCGGTGAGCTTCTCAACAGGCTTAATAACGATGTGCGAACGGTGAACGAGGGGCTTTTGGGCGCTCTGCCGGGATTTTTGTCCATGCTTGTGAGGCTGGTGGCTGTGCTGGTGGTGCTTTGGACTTTGGCCCCCGCCTTCACAGTGGGACTTATAGTGCTGGGGATCCTTGTGGTGGCTGCCACCGCAGTTGTCCGCCGCAGGCTCAAGGCTATGCATAAGGCTGTCAGCGAGGCTGAGGGCGAGGTCTCCGGCTTTTTGCAGGAGTCTCTCGAAAAGCTGCTGATAGTTCAGGCAATGGATGTTCAGCCGGAGCTTGAAAAGCGGGCTGAAAAAACTCTGGAGCATCGTTACCGCCTCCAGCGCCGCCGACAGAAAATGAGTCTTTGCGCCGGGAGCTTTGTGAGCATTCTGGCTTACGGCTCCGGCTTTGCGGCTCTGGTCTGGTGCGCCTTTGGGGTGTACAGCGGCACCATGAGCTTCGGCGACCTTACCGCCGTGACCCAGCTTGTAGCCCAGCTGCAGGCTCCCATGGTGAATCTCTCCGGCATTATGCCGAAATATATTGCAATGACTGCCGCTTTGGAGCGGCTTATGGAAACGGATGCCCTCCTCACACCCCGTGAGAGTATGAGCGAGGAGGAGCGGAACGCACTCTATGAAAAAACGGAGGCCCTTGAGTGCCGCGAGCTCGGCTTTTCCTACGGACGGGAAGAGCTGCTCCGCAGCTGCGATTTCTCCCTGCCCAAGGGGAGCTTCACCGTGGTGCTGGGCCCCTCAGGTATAGGAAAAAGCACTCTTTTGAAGCTGATGCTTGGTATATTCACACCGGAGCGGGGTTCTCTCACCCTCCGATGCCCGGAGGGAGAGACCCCTCTGGGGAAAAACACCCGGGGGCTCTTTGCCTATGTACCTCAGGGCAATCTTATTTTCAGCGGCAGCATAAGGGATAATCTCACTCTCACCAGGCCGGAGGCCACGGAGGAGGAGATCGCCGGGGCTGTCCGGGCCTCGGGCATGGACCTCTATCTTTCTGCTCTGCCACTTGGTTTGGATACTCCCATAGGAGAAAACGCCCGTGGCCTTTCCGAGGGTCAGGCCCAGCGCCTTGCCATAGGACGGGCGGTGCTTGGTGGCGCTCCCATCCTGCTGCTGGACGAGGCCAGCTCCGCGCTGGACGAGGAGACGGAGATGCTGGTTATGGAGCGCCTTCGCGCTCTGCCGGGCCGTACCATAATCGCGGTGACCCACCGCAGCGCCCCCGCCTCTCTCGCGGATGTGCGCCTTGAAGCCGAGGGCGGAGTAATCCGCCGCCGGGACGCCGAACCCGGAGAATAAAATTCCCGGAGGGAATGACAAATGCACGCAAAAAAATGCTCCCGCAAGAAAAGAGCGCTTATCGTATTTCTGATAATCGTTTTTATACTCGCTGCGGGAATATGCGCCCTTTATTTCTGGCAGAAAAACAATATAGAAGCCGTCAAGCAGTTCAGCCAGTATTCCCAGGAGGAGATAGAGCAGCAGCTGCAGCTCAGCGACGAGGAAGTGCAGAACATACTCAGTGCCGCCCTTGAGACTGCCAAGGAAGTGGACAGGCAGAATGCCGGGACCCAGACTCCCGAGCCCAGCACTGAGCCGGAGCCTACTCCCGAGCCTACGCCAGAGCCCACTCCTGAGCCTACGCCCACACCTGAGCAGAGCGGTACTTTTACCCCCGCCCCTGCACCTGTGGTCACCCCTGCGCCTACCCCAACTCCTACCCCCACTCCTACACCTACGCCCACGCCCGAGCCTGACATGGGAGAATATGAGGCCCGGCTCACGGACATAGTAAACCGAATCTATGCCCTGAGGGACGAGTACGTGGGAGCGCTGGATGCTTTGCAGGGAGAAGCTGCTGCGGCCTACAAGGCCATGCCCGCTGAGAGCAGAAAGCAGCAGCTTTCCGGCTTCATCAGCACCTATCTGGCCAAGGGCAGCGCCCTTGAACGCAATTGCGATGCAAAAATGGACCTTCTTGTGGCCGAACTGAAGGCCCTGCAGACCGAATACGGTCAGAGCATGGACCTTGTTGAGGCCGTTAAGTATACATACGCAAACGAGAAAAGCCTGAAAAAGGCGTGGTATATGTCCGAACTTGAAGCCAGAGGCTTCATTTGATGGAGAACACTTTATATGTACAGTAAATTCTTAAAGCGTTTTTTTGATATAGTCCTGTCTTCCGTGGGAATCATTGTGCTGGCTGTACCCATGCTCCTTGTGGCTGTCATAGTCAAGCTGGACTCTCCAGGTCCGGTGTTTTTCAGACAGAAAAGGGTAGGCAGAAACAAGATGCATTTCAATATAATCAAATTCCGCTCCATGTCCACAAAGGCACCTAAGGATATGCCCACCCATATGCTTTCTCAGGCGGAGAGCTATCTGACGAAGTGGCAGAGTTTTATGAGAAAAAGCTCTATAGACGAGCTGCCTCAGCTTTTCAATATCTTCGTGGGCTCCATGTCCGTCATAGGCCCTCGCCCTGCCCTTTGGAATCAGTATGACCTTATCGCGGAGCGGGATAAATACGGCGCCAACGATGTGCGCCCCGGCCTCACCGGCTGGGCCCAGATAAACGGGCGCGACGAACTGCCCATAGATGTGAAAGCCCGCTATGACGGAGAGTATGTGGAGCGGATGAGCTTCCTTTTCGACTGCCGCTGCTTCTTCGGCACTATAGGAAAGGTGCTCAAAAGTGATGGTGTCCGGGAGGGCGAAGAGAGCGAGGCAAAAAAATGATGGAACGCAAACCTCTTGTCAGCATTATTTTGCCTACTTATCGCAGAACGGACAGCCTTGCCCGGGCGATAGCCTCCGTAAAGGAGCAGAGCTATTCAAATTATGAGCTTATAGTTGTGGACGATAACGGCACAGAGGAGTGGAACGAGGCTGTAAGAAAAATAAGCGCGGAGTTCGGTGACGGCCTCAAACTTATAACAAATCACCCCAATCTGGGCTCTGCCAAGGCCAGAAACGCGGGCATCAATGCCGCCCGGGGCCAATATATAAGCTTTCTTGATGACGATGACATATATCTCCCGGATAAACTGAGCAGACAGCTTGAGGCCATGCTTGAAGCAGAGGCTGACTACAGCATCACCGACTTGGAGCTTTATAACGAGCGTGATGTTCTGGTAGACCGCAGAACCCGGAATTATATCGATTCATATGAGCCTGAGAAGCTTCTGCGCAGCCATTTGATGCATCATATGACGGGCACCGACACCCTTATGTTCAGAGCGGACTATCTGCGAAGTATAGGCGGCTTCCCCCCCATAGACAGGGGAGATGAGTTCTATCTTATGATGGAAGCCATAAAGGGCGGCGGCAGGTTTTGTTATGTGCCGGGCTGCGATGTGAAGGCCTATGTCCACAGCGGCGAAAGCGGCGGTCTTTCCAGCGGTGAGGGGAAGATACAAGGCGAAAATGAGCTTTTTGAGTATAAGAAGCAGTATTTTGACAGACTTGAGCCCCAAAGCAGACGATATATAAAAATGAGACATCACGCAGTGCTGGCATTTGCGCAGCTGCGCCGCAGAAATTACGCATCAGCGATGGTGGAAGGGATAAATAGTTTCTTAGCGTCACCGTTGGCGTTGCTGGAATTGATTCTCAAAGGGTAATGGGAGTGTAGATTCCTTTCCAATAAACACGGTAGACAATAACTCGGAGGAGAATAACAAATGACCGAACTTCAGAGCAGACTGCTGGAGATGTTCCGCTGGTTCCACGGCTTTTGCGCCGAGAACGGTTTGCGTTATTATATGATAGGCGGTACCATGTTGGGCGCCGCAAGACATAAGGGCTTCATTCCATGGGATGACGACATTGATGTGGGTATGCCCCGCGGCGATTATGAGAGACTGAGGCAAATTATGGGCGAAAAGCCCATAGGACCCTACCTCCTGGAAACGCCCCACACAGAGGCTGAGGATTATTTCTATCCTTTCTCTAAAATTTACGATACGGGGACAACTCTTGTGGAGAATACCCGGATGAAGATAAAACGGGGCATATACCTTGATATATTTCCCCTGGACGGCATAGGCGTTTCCGAAGAGGAAAGCCGAAAAAACTACAAGCCCATCCAATGGAAGTTCAATATGCTTCTTACAAGGGTGACGGGAATACGACAGGGGCGCAGCAAGCTGAAAAATGCTGCGGTACTTGCGGCACGAATTATACCCGGCTGGATAATAAATAACAAAAAACTGCTGCTGAGCCTTGACATGGACTGCGCCCGCCGCTCCTATGATAACAGCGTGTGGGTTGGCAATCTCGTTGGCGCATGGCGCTTCAGGGAAGTCATGCCCAAGGAAATTTTTGGTGAGCCAACCTTGTATGATTTCGAGGGACAAAAAATGTACGGCGCGGAACGTTCTGATGAATATCTGACATTCCTCTATGGCGACTGGCGCAAACTGCCGCCAAAGGAAAAACAGGTTTCGCATCATGACTTCATAGAGTTTGATTTGAATAAGCCATATATGGAGAATTAATTCAACGGAGAAAGCACATATGAAACGTGTTATCACTTACGGAACCTTTGATTTGCTACACTATGGGCACATCAATCTGCTCCGCCGGGCCAAGGCACTGGGGGACTACCTGATAGTAGCCTTGTCCACGGATGAATTCAACAGCATTGAAAAGAACAAGCATTGCTATTTCTCATACGAGCAGCGCAAGGGACTTTTGGAAGCTATCAGATATGTAGACCTGGTAATCCCGGAGGAAAACTGGGGGCAGAAGAAAACGGACATTGCCGATTATAATGTTGACATATTTGTGATGGGTGACGATTGGGAAGGAAAGTTCGACTACTTAAATGAACTTTGCGATGTGGTTTACCTGCCAAGAACAAAGGAAATATCCACAACAAAAATAAAGGACGATTTGCATAACAAAGACAAGTAAAACCGCGGCTGCGGTGATTCGAGGGAAAATATGAAACTTGAGCTTTTGGTTGCAACAATGCATCAGAAGGATTTTTCCAAAATTGAAGAAATGAATGTCCAATGTGACGCTGTTTTTGCAAATCAGGCGGACAGACAGGATTACACGGAGCTGACAGGCCCCACCGGCCTGTCCAGAATGGTAACAACGGACCAGCGTGGCGTGGGGAGAAACCGCAATTTAGCGCTCATTTATGCCAGAGGGGACATACTGCTTTTTGCCGATGATGACATGGTGTATTACGATGGCTACGCTGAGCGTGTGTGTCAGGCCTTTGAAGAATATCCCGATGCCGATGTGATGGTTTTTGAAATAGACTTCGAAAAGCAGGGCGAGATTTATGCCAGACGCTCACACAAAACGGGCAAGCTGCCTGTATGGAAAAGCTGGAAATACGGCGCTGCTGTAGCTGCTGTCAGACGAGCCAGCATTGATAAGGCAAACATATGGTTTCATACTCAGTTCGGCGGTGGCTGCAAATATTCCTCCGGCGAAGACTCTCTGTTTCTTATAGACTGCTATAAAAAGGGACTTACCGTCTATTCCTACTCTTACTGCATAGGAAAGTGCAAGAAGGACAGCTCCACTTGGTTTGAAGGCTATACGGAGAAATACTTTGTGGATAAGGGCGTGTGGCTTGCCTGTGCCATGCCGGTACTGTGCAGGCTGGCTGCCCTGCTGCTGGCTGTAAAATGGCGAAATCTTGGCAGTGAGCTTACCATTGCTGAAAAGTGGAAATTGCTCAATAGGGGCATAGGGGAATACCGACGAGAGGTAAAATAATAACCTCATCTCGGAAACTCCTTAGAGATATGGTGAATAGATTATGGAATACGCATTTCTGACAACGCTGATTCCTCCGGGAATGGATGAGAGGGTCAGAGAAGATTCGACATATAATATGCAGGATGCTGCTAATGCGCTCCAATGGCATATCATTGAGGGATTGACTGCTCAATTGGGCGAGAAGCTGAGCCTTTTCAACATCTTGCCTATAGGGAGCTTTCCCCAGTATTACAGCAAAGCTTTCATCCGCACGGAGAAATTTGCATACGGAGAAAATACTGATAATGTAAACATTGGATTCTGCAATATAAAGCTGATCAGGAAGTATCGCCAAAGCGCCAAAGCTTTCAAGGCTTTGGACGCTTGGTGTGGATGCATAGAGGGTGAAAAAACCCTTTTCGTCTATACAGCTTCTGCAACAGCTATTCAAACTGCGGACAGGCTGAAAATGAAGTATCCTAAATTGAGGATATGTGTTATTGTGGCGGATCTGCCTGATATGTCTTCGCTCTCATCTCGGAAAGGAATCCTTATGAGAGCGTTTATTAAATCGCAGGCAGAGAATAGCTATGCACGCATGGCTTGCGTAGACAGCTTCGCCCTCCTTTCACGGCATATGGCTGACTACATGAAAATAGATGTGCCCTACTGCGTTATGGAAGGCATTTCCACTGCCCGCGAAATGCCCGGGCATGCAGTGCAGAAACGGGACGGGATAAAGAGAATTCTGTACTCGGGCACCCTCCACAGGCGCTTTGGTGTATTGAATCTGGTGGAGGCTTTTTCTATGATACCGGATCCTGATTGCCGATTGCTTATTTGCGGAATCGGTGATGGACAGGATGCTATCCTTGAAAAAGCAAAGATGGACAGCCGTATAGACTTTCGTGGACAACTCACAAGGGCGGAGGTTTTGGAACTGCAGGGGACGGCTGATGTTCTCGTTAATCCGCGACAGAACATAGAGGCGTTCACTAAGTACAGTTTTCCGTCAAAAATCCTTGAGTACCTCTCGTCCGGAATTCCTACAGTGGCCTACAAGCTGGACGGAATCCCAGACGAGTATGACGACTATATAAACTATGTGCCGGATAACTCTGCGGAGGCTTTGCGAGACAAACTATTGGAAGTCTGCGAGGATGCAAACGGCGAATATTCAAAGAAGGCCGCTGCTGCTGCGGACTTCGTAAAAAACGAAAAAAATGCCGTGAAGCAAACGGGTAAAATCCTGAGAATGATTGAAGCCCTGTAAACCACCGTGGCAGAAAGGAAATGTATGAATAATTTGAGCATACTGAAGCGGGGAATGGCCTTGCATAAAACAGAATTGGGCAAAACGGTCAGTCTCAGCGAACTTGCTCTGTTTACGCTGACTATGATGATATGGTGCCAGCGCCTTCTTGTGGTTTATGCCCGAGCTGTTATCATGCGTCTGCCATTTGTGGGTTTAGTGGTGGATGAAATCATTATTATGGCATACATAATTTTAATACTGCTTTCTTTGCCGGAAATATTCAAAAGTCCTAGGCTTACGGACATATTTTTGCTATTTTTCGTTGTTCTTATCAGCTTGCTTCAATTCTTTGTATTTCCTGAAAACGAAGATGCATTAACGGAACATTTGTACGATTTCCTGCTGTACACATTTCCACTGTATTATATCGGTTTAGCTCTGGATGCTGAGAAAATGTACCCATGGCTTTACAGACTTTCCATGGCAACGGTGGTGTGCTTTGTTATTTATTCGATGTTTTTTGGACAAACACAGACCGATGCTCTTGAAGACGGCGATATGTGGGCATCATATAATTTGCTTCCCCATGTATGTGTCGTTATAATTCGTATGCTGAAAAAGCCGGATGAATTTAATGTCCCAATTTCTGCCTTGGGGTTCTTTGCCATCTGCTTCCTCGGAAGTAGAGGTCCTCTTATTTGCCTTGTTTCCGTTCTTGCGTTATATCTTATGTTTTTTAAGACATATCGCTATCCTGTTAGAATGCGAATCGCCATTGTTGGTATTGGCGTGGCTGTAGTGATGTTTATGGATATCGTTATGAGGTTTCTTCAGTCTGTTTCGGAAACGCTTGGTCTGAGTATCCGTGTGTTTGAAAAATACTTTGAAGGTACTCTCTTTGAATCCCTAGGGCGTGAGTCGCTGACCAAACAGTCTTTGGCCATGATAAATGAACGGATGTTTTTCGGAAATGGAATGTTCGCGGACCGAACTGAGCTTGGTGTGTACTGCCATAACCTTGTACTGGAATTATGGTTATCCTTTGGTGTTATTCTGGGGACTATCGTTATAGCTGCGATTGTGGTCGTATTATTCAGAGCGGCGCTGAGAATGAAATATGTGGAGAACTCAGAATTGCTGATGCTTCCCCTTCTGGCTCCAGGTTTTTTGAAGTTATTTTTGTCCGGAAGTTTTACTGGGGAAATGTATCTGTTTCTGCTCATGGGTATTTGTGTAAGAATCATAAGGACTGCAGAGCAGACGACGCAAGGAAAGGGTATGTTGGGTGTCGGCGAATGATGGTATTGAGAACATTGTGTTTCTTTATGCGAAGAATGAGAATTATGGGAAAATACGTCGGGAAAAGTGTCAGGGTTTGTAGTGGCGTGAAAGTGAGCAGTAGGACAAGCTTCGAGGGACACAATTACATAGGGTGTGGGAGCAGTTTTAACGGCAACTTGGGTTTTGGTTCATATATCGGAAATGACAGCAGTATATCTGCGGCAGTAGGACGCTATTGTTCCATTGCTAATAATGTCAAAACTATAAATGGCTTTCATCCTACAGAGGGTTATATTTCTACGCATCCGGCATTCTACAGCGAAATAAACTCTGTCAATCTGAGCTATAGCGGGAAAAACATTTTTGATGAGTACCGATATGCAGATGAGAATCGCGGCTTGGCTGTCTCCATAGGTAACGATGTATGGATTGGACAAAATGCTAATATCCTGGCTGGCGTAGAAATTGGTGACGGAGCTGTGATTGCCGCTGGAGCTGTGGTGATAAGGAATGTGCCTCCATATGCCATAGTTGGCGGTGTTCCCGCAAAGGTAATTAGGTATCGGTTCACTGAAGAACAACGTGCTCAGCTGCTGGAACTGAGGTGGTGGGATAAGGATGAGGCTTGGATCAGGGAAAATATGCCTTTAATGGTTAACGATGAAAAGTTTTATGAAGTCGTGAAAAAGAATAGGACGGGTATGATATGAGAGTATGCGATGTTGTACTGAATTCAATCTGGTATGACCCGCGTGTGAGAAAGCAAATTGCATCATACATCGAAAACGGGATTGAACTTGTGTGCATTGGACGAGAATGCGGAAGATATGATCAGGCTGCGATTGCGCAAATACCCTGCAAAACAAATGTTGTTATGCGAAATCGGCGTTATTATGGAAAGCAATGCAGTATTATAAAAAAAGTTATGCGTGAAATAGTCAGAGTCCGCGAAATACGTGACGCTATTATCGCGGAAAAGCCTGATATTATCCATGCCAATGATCTTGATGCGCTTATTCCGGGATATTTGGCTAAAAGGAAGCTTAATTGCAAACTTATTTATGATTCTCACGAGGTTAATACCGAGAATGTCTATTACAATGATAAAAAACTCTATGCTTTTTTTGTGCGACAGATAGAACGATATATTTGCCAAAGAATAGACCTTATGATTTGCGTAAGCCATGCAGCTGCCGAATACTTTTCCGGACTTTATCATATAGCAAAGCCTACCGTTATTACGAACTGCGCCCTCAGGGCTGAACAATGCATATCTGTTGAGAAACATGGTGGCTTTGAGGTGTTAAACCATGGCCAGTTTTACGAGGGGCGGGGCTATGACATAATGATTGAGGCGCTTCCTTATCTTCGGGATTATCCGGAGATAAAGTTGGCTGTTCGGGGCTTTGGCAAGCTCGAACAAAGTATGCGGGAGCGGGTGAGCGAGCTTGGCGGCGATAATTTCCGCTTTTACCCGAAGGTGAAGGTGGAAGAGCTTATCTCTATGGCTGCTGTATCTATGGTAGGCGTTGCCATTACAGAGGCTGTGTGCCTGAACTTTGAGCTTTCTGTGTCCAACAAACTTTTTGAGTACGCCGCTGCCGGATTGCCGATTATTATGTCCGACATACCGGAGCACAGATACTTAAACGAAAAATATCATTTTGGGATCGTAATCCCGGATAATAAACCCGAGACCTTTGCAGAGGCTGTTATCAAGCTGTATACTGATAAGGAACTATACAACGAATGTGCCAATAACGCACGCCGCCTTTCCAAAGCGGTCAACTGGGAAAATGAATTTGAAAAGCTTATTTGTTTTGAGAAAAAATTAATCTCGGAGAAATAAATGTTTAATAAGCAAGTAAAACTTGGTGCAGCCATATCTTATGTGCTGATAATGCTGAACGCCTGCTATGGCCTGTTTTTGACTCCCTTTATTGTGGAACAACTGGGCGAGGCAAGCTATGGTGTGTACAAGACCATTTCCGCTTTTACGGCATCGCTAATGGTTTTGGATCTGGGACTTGGCGGCACTATGATGCGTTACATAGCCAAGTTCAGAGCTGACCACGAAGAAGAGAAAATACCCAACTTTGTGTTTATGGGTGTGGTTCAGACGGGGGCAGTCTGTGTCCTTGCCGGCGTGGTTACAGCGGTTTTATACTTTTTCCTTGGTGATATATACCATGGCGGCCTTACTCTGGCAGAACTGGAGCTTGCCAAAAAACTCTATATTTTTTTGGCCATCGCACTTATATCCCATATTATTGAAAATCTTCTCAATGGCATTATTTCTGGCCATAACCACTTTGTTTTTGCTAACGGCATAAAGCTTGTCAGATTGCTTGTGAGAATTCTTGCTGTTGTGATTTTTCTTGGAATCTTCAAGAGTACTGTTGTACTGGTTATTATCGACCTGACTTGTACCTTGCTTTTTGTTTTTGCGGAGCTTGCGTATATTGCATGGTGTTTGAAGCTGAAAGTTCGCTATTCCCACTGGGATTGGTGTGTGTTTTCGGAGTCCTTCCGCTATACCATTTTGATGTTCCTGACCTCAATTGTAGCACAGGCAAACTCCAATTTCGGCAACATCGCGATTGGCGCCTTAATCAACTCTGCATCGGTCACAGTTTACTCCATGGCGGTTTTGGTGTTCGGTATGTATGAGCAGCTATCAACCGCTATATCCGGAGTCATGTTGCCAACCATAACCAACACTCTGAAAAATGACGATGAACGCTATACCAACACTTCAAAAGTTGTGTGCGGTGCGGGCAGGGTGCAGTTCCTGTTGTTGGGCGCGGTTTTTGTGGGCTTCATCGTTCTGGGCAAGCCATTTGTCGAGCTGTGGTTGGGCGAGGGCTTTGAGGATGTATATTATCTGGTGCTGATATTGCTTGGACCGGCATTGCTTGAACTTTGCATAAATGTCTGTCTTTCCGTACTGCGGGCAAAGAATATGCTCGGATTCCGAACGCTGGTAATTGCTCTCGCTACGGTCTTGAATATAACGATATGCCTGCTTGGTATGCGGCATATTGGGTACTACGCCGCTGCACTGGGAACTGCATGCAGTTTTCTATTCGGAAGTGTCGTAGTTATGGGCATTTATTATTACAAAAAGCTGGGCATTAGCATCATCATGCTGTATAAGAGTATTTTTAGGAATATATGGATTTGTCTGCTGCTTAGTGGTACTGCCGCATGGGGCACCACCATGCTTGTGGATAGTCTGCTCGGTAAATTTATTGGCGGCACAGCGGTTTTTTGCCTTGTTTATGCGCTTGGATTGCTTTGCTTTGGCCTGAACAAAAGCGAAAAAAATACCATTTTTACTATGCTTAGGAGAACTCGTAATGGTTAATGTGATTGGACTTGGATATATAGGGCTGCCCACTGCGCTTATGTTGGCCTCTCATGGCGTTGAAGTGGTGGGGACGGATTATAACGAGGAACTTGTTGCAACTCTCAACGAGGGCAAGACAACTTTTGAGGAGACAGGCCTGGACGAGCTTTTTGCCGAAGCTGTAAAGAGCGGCATCAGGTTTACTACAGAATATCAGGTTACGGATACCTACATCATATCTGTGCCAACTCCCTATGACAAATTCTCCAAGAAGGTGGATCCATGTTATGTGGTGGCGGCAGTAAAGAGTGTTATGGAGCTTTGCCCCAAGGGCGCTACCGTTGTTATTGAGTCTACGGTATCTCCCGGCACAATAGATAAATACGTCCGTCCTGCCATTGCAGATAATGGCTTTATTATTGGCAGAGATATAAATCTTGTACATGCTCCGGAGCGTATCATTCCGGGCAACATGGTCTATGAGCTGCTGCACAATAACCGTACAATCGGCGCAGATGAGCGCGGCGTTGGCGAAAAAGTAAAGGAACTTTATGCGTCCTTTTGCCAAGGTGAAATTGAGATTACAGATATCCGCACTGCAGAAATGACAAAGGTGGTTGAAAACACCTTCCGCGCGGTCAATATTGCCTTCGCCAACGAGCTTGCAAAGATTTGCCGCTATGACAACATGGATGTATATGAGATTATTCGTATCTGCAATATGCATCCGAGAGTGAACATTCTCCAACCGGGCCCGGGCGTGGGGGGGCATTGCATTTCTGTGGATCCATGGTTTTTGGTTGGAGATTATCCCAGCCTTGCCAATGTTATAGATGAGTCCATGAAAACGAATGACAGTATGCCGGACTTTGTTCTTAACCGTATTTATGAGGTTATGCGGGAAACTGGGCTTTCTGATACCTCTCGTGTGGGTCTTTACGGCCTTTCATACAAGGAAAATGTGGATGATTACAGGGAGTCGCCTACCCTGCAGCTCCTTGAGAGTCAGCAGAGGCACCTTGCCCCCCCTCTCAAAAGCTATGATCCTTTTATAAAAAAGGATATAGTAGATAGCCAGTATCATGATTTGGATGACTTTCTCTCTGCGCTGGATATGGTGGTTATCATGGTCAAGCACAATGAGATTAGGGAGAATATGAACAAACTTTCCGGGAAAATAGTTCTGGACTGTCACAATATTTGCAATCTGCCCGGCGTATACCATATGTGAAATAAAAGCAGAAAGAGGTAATCCATATGTCTCTTTTTACAAACAAAACCCTTATGATCACCGGAGGCACCGGGTCCTTCGGCAATACCATACTTAACCGCTTTCTCGACACCGACATCGGGGAGATACGCATATTCTCCCGAGATGAGAAGAAGCAGGATGATATGCGCCATGATTTTCAGGCTCGGATGCCGGAGGCTGCGGAGAAGATTCGCTTCTTCATAGGTGATGTGCGAGATCTCGCTTCTGTGAAAAACGCCATGCACGGGGTGGACTATATATTCCACGCCGCCGCATTGAAGCAGGTGCCCTCCTGTGAGTTTTTCCCCATGGAGGCCGTGAAGACCAACGTCATCGGTACGGACAATGTGCTCACCGCCGCCATTGAGGAGGGCGTGAAAGCCGTTATCTGCCTTTCAACCGACAAGGCCGCCTATCCCGTGAACGCCATGGGTACCTCCAAGGCAATGATGGAGAAGGTCACCGTGGCCAAAAGCCGCACCGTCAGCCCAGAGCGTACCAAGATATGCTGCACCCGCTACGGCAACGTTCTCTGCTCCCGTGGCTCCGTTGTGCCCCTCTGGATAGAGCAGATAAAAAAGGGCGAGCCCATCACCATAACCGAGCCTTCCATGACCCGCTTCGTCATGAGCCTTGAGGAGGCCGTGGACCTTGTGCTCTTCGCCTTCAGCGAGGGCGAGAGCGGCGACATTCTGGTACAGAAGGCTCCTGCCTGCACCATCGAGACTTTGGCAAAGGCCGTGACGGAGATTTTCGCTCCCGGTCACGAGATAAGAGTTATCGGCATCCGCCACGGCGAGAAGATGTACGAGACCCTGCTCACCAATGAGGAGTGCGCCGGTGCCGTGGATCTGGGCAACTTCTACCGTGTGCCCTGCGACAAGCGTGACCTGAACTACGACAAGTATTTCAGCAAGGGCAACCGGGAGCGCAATACCCTCAGCGAGTTCAACTCCAACAACACCGAGATTCTGGACGTGGAGCAGGTGAAAGAAAAGCTCCTGAGCCTCAGCTATATACAGAATGAACTCAGCACCTGGGGGATAAAGTGATGAAAATTCTCGTTACCGGGGCCAAAGGCTTCGTGGGGAAAAATCTCTGCGCCGCTTTGCGTGAGATTCGCTCCGGCCACGACCGCCGTGCCGACCATGAAATCGCCGATGTTGAGATTTTTGAGTACGACATAGATTCAAGCCCTGAGGAGCTGGACCGCTTCTGCGCCCAGTGCGACTTTGTGTTCAACCTTGCAGGTGTCAACCGCCCCAAGGATAACTCGGAGTTCATGGCCGGCAACTTCGGCTTTGCCTCCAAACTTCTGGACACTTTGAAAAAGCATAATAACCGCTGCAGCGTGATGCTCTCTTCCTCTGTGCAGGCCACTTTGGAGGGACGCTACGCCGGGAGCGAGTACGGCATGAGCAAGAAGGCGGGGGAGGAGCTTTTCTTCGCCTACGGCAAGGAGACCGGAGCTGATGTGCTGGTCTACCGCTTCCCCAACCTCTTCGGCAAGTGGTGCCGCCCCAACTACAATAGCGCCATTGCCACCTTCTGCCACAATGCCGCCCACGGCCTGCCTATACAGGTGAATGACCCCGCGGTGCAGATGGACGTGGTGTATATTGACGACCTCATTGAGGAAATGATAGCCGCCCTCCGTGGACAGGCAAACCGTGTGGACAATGGCTTCTGTGCTGTTCCTGTCCACCACGAGACCAGCCTTGGACATATTGCTGACACAATTATGTCCTTCCCCGGTCTCCGGGAGAGTCTTGAAGTGCCCAAACTGGACGATGAGCTGAGCAAAAAGCTCTACTCCACCTATCTCAGCTATCTGCCTCCCGAGAGCTTCAGCTATGAGCTGAAGATGAACTCTGATGAGCGGGGCAGCTTTACGGAGATGCTTCGCACTCCCGACCGGGGACAGTTCTCCGTGAACGTATCCCGCCCCGGTATTACCAAGGGCAATCACTGGCATCACAGCAAGAACGAAAAGTTCCTTGTGGTCCACGGCGAGGGCCTTATCCGCCTGCGCCGAATTGACAGCGGGGAAGTTTTTGAGTTCCCCGTAAGCGGAGAAAATCCCCGGGTGGTGGAGATGATACCCGGATATACCCACAGCCTCGTCAACCTCAGCGACAGCCGGGAGCTTGTGACCCTTATCTGGGCCAACGAGGCCTTTGACCCGGAAAAACCGGACACATTTTATCAGGAAGTTTAAAACATGAAGCGAACTTTGAGCATTTTTCTCTTTGCATTTCTGAGCCTTGCCATGATGACCTTCATTTTTGGCAACTCTGCCCAGTGCCCCGAGGTGTCCACCGAGAAAAGCGCTGTGGTCGTCCGCACTCTTGCCCCCGAAAGAGGCACGGTGGGAGAGATGGAGGAGAAGGAGTTTCACAATCTGGTGCGAAAGCTGGCCCATCTTACGGAGTTTGCCGCTCTGGGTCTTTGCCTTTGCGGACTGAGCCTGAGCATATGGCAAAAAGGCCTCAGCCGCTGGCTCTATCCAGTACTTGCTGCTGCTATGGTAGCTGCTGCGGACGAGACAATACAGCTTTTCACCGGGCGCACCGCATCCCTGAAGGATGTGGGACTGGATTTCTTCGGCGCTGTCTGCGCCATAGGGCTTGTTGCCCTTGGCTCGTTTCTCATAAAAAGGATGAGGAGGAAAAAACGTGAGCAAGCTTAAGCTTATGACCATAATCGGCACAAGGCCGGAGATAATCCGCCTTTCCGCCACCATAAAAAAGTGCGACAAATACTTTGAGCAGATTCTGGTGCATACGGGCCAGAACTATGACTACAGCCTCAATCAGGTGTTTTTCGAGGACCTGGGCCTTAGAGCTCCGGACTACTATCTTGAGGCAGTGGGAGCCGATCTGGGTGAGACCATCGGCAACATCATAGCAAAAAGCTACGCCCTCATGGCCCGGCTGCAGCCCGACGCCCTCCTTATTCTGGGTGATACAAACTCCTGCCTTTCCGCCATTGCCGCAAAGCGACTGCATATCCCCATCTTCCATATGGAAGCGGGCAACCGCTGCTTTGACGTGTGCCTGCCCGAGGAGACCAACCGCCGCATCGTTGACCATATTGCCGATGTGAATATGTGCTACTCCGAGCACGCCCGCCGCTATCTGGGCAGGGAGGGCCGCCCTATGGAGCGCACTTATGTGACCGGCTCCCCTATGGCGGAGGTGCTTTCCGCCAATCTTGAGAGCATTGAGCGCAGCGACATCCACGCCCGTCTGAGCCTTGAAAAGGGCAGATATATCCTCCTTTCCGCTCACCGGGAGGAGAATATAGACACGGAGGAGAATTTCCGCAGTCTTTTCACAGCTGTAAATGCCATGGCGGAGCGCTATGACCTGCCCATACTCTATTCCTGCCATCCCCGCAGCCGCAAGCGCCTTGAGGAAAGCGGCTTTGAGCTGGATAAGCGGGTTATCCGCCATGAGCCTCTGGGCTTCCACGACTATAACTGCCTGCAGATGAATGCTTTTGCTGTTGTTTCCGACAGCGGTACCCTGCCCGAGGAAAGCGCATATTTTGCAAGCCGGGGCAAGGCTTTCCCCGCTGTATGCATACGCACCAGCACCGAGCGTCCCGAGGCTCTGGACAAGGCTGCCTTCATTCTGGCGGGCATAGACGAATATGGTCTGCTTCAGGCGGTGGAAACTGCCGTTGCCATGCACTCCGCCGGAGAGCACAGCGGTATCGTCCCTGACTACATCGAGGAAAATGTGTCCTCCAAGGTGGTAAAGCTCATCCAGTCCTACACCGGCGTTGTGAACAAAATGGTCTGGAGAAAAGGTTAAAGGACGGAGACTATGGAAGAGATGGAAGTGCGGAAGCTGCTCACAGCCATTGTCGGCTCTGCGCTGAATGAAAAAGCCCCTGAGCCCTCTCTGCTGAAAAAGCTCACGCCGGAGGTCCTGGCTGACTTGTATGCTCTGGCCAAAAAGCACGACCTTGCCCACATTCTGTCTTCCGTCCTCTATAGCAGCGGCTATAAAGCGGAAGGGGAATTGGGACAGAAGCTGCGCCGGGAGGAAATGCTTTCCGTATACAGGTACGAGCGGATGAAATATGCCTTTTCCCTCATCTGCCAGGCTCTGGACGGCGAAGGCATAGCCTATATCCCTTTGAAAGGCTCCGTGCTTCGAAGCTTTTATCCCACGGAGAGCATGCGCACAAGCTGCGATATTGATATTCTTATCCATGAGGAAGAGCTGGACGACGCAGTAAAAGCCCTTGAGCAAAATGGTTTCCGCTATGGCGGGAAGAATTATCACGATGTGTCCCTGTATTCCGAGGGCGGTATACATCTGGAGCTTCACTTCAGTATACAGGAGAATATAGTGGCTCTTGACGCTGTGCTGAAGGAGGCTTGGAGCTACGCCCGACCTGCTGATGGAAGCCGCTTCGAGTTTGCAGAGGAATTTTTTGTGTTCCATATTTGCGCACACATGGCATACCACTTTCAGGCGGGGGGCTGCGGCCTCCGTTCTCTGATGGACCTGTGGGTGATGGAGCACAAAATGGACTGCGCTGTGTCCCGGGCGGAGGAGCTGCTGAAAAAAGCGGGGATATACCGTTTTGCTCAGGAAATGAGTGGGCTGGCCGGGCTCTGCTTTGCCGGGGGCGATTGGGACGAGTTTTCAGAAAAGCTGCTGAGCTATATTTTCAGCGGCGGACTTTACGGCTGCGCTGCAAACCGGATTGCGGTTAGCAAATCCAGAGCGGGGAGCACCCTGGTTTATGCGTTGGGACGCATATTTCTGCCCTACAGAACCATGAAACACGCGTATCCCCTGCTGAAAAAAGCCCCTGTTCTGCTGCCTTTTTGCTGGCTTGCACGCCTCGTAAACAGGCTTTTCGCAGGCAAGACACCAAATGCTATGAAGGAACTCTCTGCCGCCGGGAATATGTCCCACAGTAAAATGGATGACATCAACCATATCCGTTCCCGTTTGGGACTTTGAAGAAACAATTGGATGCCGCATTCTGCGGCATCCAATTGTTTCAGACTGCTCAAAACTCCTTTGCTCCCATATGCTGAGCCGAGCAGCCATTGCATGACAGGTGCGAGGGTGAAATTGTATAATAACGAGCTCAATATTTTGGGAAGTATATAAAATACTTTCACGCAGCTGTGAGGATAAATGAGTCCCTCATAAGCGTAAACGGAGAACGCACAATGGTGCCGCTGAGGGCTAAGGTGGAATACTTCGGAGCCTGTGTTCAGTGACATCATACTGACATATGGGCTACCATAATACATGAACTGAAGCAAATAAAACAATTATGTAACCACCCCGGAATCGGCCGGGGTGGTTTTTGCTGCGTTTGAAAGAAGCAAAAAGCCCCGAAAATTACGAAATTTTGTCCAAATTGTGAATTTTTATGTTGAAATATGGAATAAGAGCATATATAATAAGTCTACATAATACGGGTTACATAATGCGGCGCTCGTTTGACCCGGGCGCGCTATTATTCCGAAATGAGGTACACAGATGGACTTTGCTCGATCTGCGAAATATATACTGTCTGCTCTCATAGTTTTCTCGGGGCTGATTATGGGAAGCTGCACGGCGGAAAATAACGATGTCCTCGCCACTGCTCAGCCCACTTCGGAACAGTTGCGGAGCTATGAGATAAGCTTTGTGGCAGGGGAGAAGGAGCTCTCTTCCCAGACCGTTGCGGAGGGAGAGCTTCCTGAGGTGCCCCCGGTGGAGGATATTCCCGGCGCCCGCTTTGGATACTGGATGAACGGAAATGGCCGCAAGGCCCAGCCCGCTGCCACTCCCGCTGACCGGGATGAGACCTACACGGCGGTCTACCTTCCTCTTTTGGACGGGGAAGGGCCTTATCTCTTCACCGGCAGCGGCGGACTTCTCCATCCCGACGATGTTCTTGATTCCACGGAGCTCGCAACGGCTCTCAGCGCCCTTGCCTCGGAGGAGGCCAAGGCCTATTTTCCTGAGCTTATCGCCGCCGAGGACGATGTAACTGTGGAGGAGCTCAGGGCTGTACTGCTGGGCTTTTATACCTCCGATGAGTTGGACCATGTGATACTTGGCCGTGATGCCGCCGAAAAGATAAGCCGCAGCCAGTTTGCAGTTATTATGAATCAGCTTCTGGGCCGGGACTGCGAAGCCCGGGTCATTGCCGCTGAGGACAGCTACCGCATACCGGATCTCTCCCTGACGAGACAGGATTACAGCCAGCTTATGGAAGCCACCGTTGCCCATGAGCACTCCCAGTCCGGCAGCATTTGGCACTCGGCAGAGCTTCCCGCTATGTATGAGGAGGGCTTTGTACTGGTAGAGGGCAGCCTCTACTGCGCCGACAGTGAGGGATTCTTTGTCAGCGACACGGTGCTTGGCAGCCTCACCTTCGGCTATGACGGACGCTACACCAGCGGTGACCCTGTGCTGGATAGCTATGTTACCGCCGTGATAGCGGATATTGCCGAGACCAACTGCTACCAGAGCCCCTCCGAGCTTCTCAGGGCGGCCTATGATTACTGCAGGGACAGCTTTGGCTTTATGCGCCGCAATACCTATGCCATCGGAGCCAGAGGTTGGGAGCTCAGCGAGGCGAATACCATGTTTGAGGCCGGAAGCGGCAACAGCGCCAGCTACGCCGCCGTGTTCTGGGCACTTGCCCGGGGGCTGGGCTTTGAGGCCACTGCCGTAAGCGGAGTAATAGGCCAGAACAGACTCCCACACGCCTGGGTGGAAATAGAGATCGATGGCGAGAATTATATCTTCGACCCCGGCGCCGAGGCAGGAGCCCTTGAAGATGCCGACAGAAGCCGCGACCGCTTCATGATGAACTCCGACTGGGCAAGCATACTTAAATATGTAAAAGAATAGCTTATATTAAAAAAAGCCCCATAGCTTGTGCAAGGCATAGCTATGGGGCCTCATAGTGTCAATGGCGTGGCTCAGCTGGTCTGCGTATACTACAGCAGTTGGCGAGAAAGAACAGAGCAAAGTCTACGGGAGTAAAAATCATCCGCGCCGAGCCGGCAATAGCGCAAGCCGCAGCCGGCGACTATCTCCCGCCGCAAGGCGTCGGGGCGTTAAGAAAACAGCCCGGTGGGCTGTTTTTAGCATCCGACCGCAGGAGCTATGCTCCGAGGAGGGAACTGAGTGAGTAGTCGGTCGCAACCCTCTGGTGCGCTTTTGCCTACTTTTGTCGCAATAACAAAAGTAGGCCCCCGGAGGGACCTGTACCAACACTTTGCTGCAATGTGGATTGCTATACGGATGTGGCGGGGGGAGCAAGCCCCCGCCCTACGGTCGCAATTGCGTTTTTGACACCATGCAGCCCCAGAACCCGGAGCTCCCAAATCTGAAATGCGCCCACAACGAAAAAATCCCACCCCGAATGGGATGGGATTTAATTCTATTGTAATTACACAGCGCGGGTAACCTTGCCGCTGCGCAGACAACGGGTGCATGCGTAGGCATGCTTGGGGGTACCGTCCATGATAACCTTAACGCGCTTGACGTTGGGCTTCCAAGTACGGTTGGAGCGTCTGTGAGAGTGGCTCACCTGGATGCCGAAAGTCACACCCTTGTCGCAAAATTCGCACTTTGCCATCTTATGCTGCACCTCCTCGCATATATGAATCTGATTAAACAGCTTATTTATAATACCAGAAGCCAAAAGCAAATGCAAGAAAAATTTTTAAATTTATTGAATTTTTTTATCTTTTATCACTTTGCATACTATTATCAACAAAATCGTTGCCAAATTGCCGGGAAGTGTATAAAATATAAGGATAGAAAATAGCGCGAATATGCCCTTTGGGAGGAAAGTCTATGGAAACAAAGTACAAAGTCAAGCTAAAGCTTATAGCCGAGGAGCACAAGCTGAATGTGATACACGCCTCTGCAGACTATGATACCTACACCATATCCAACTATAATGTCTCCCGCCCCGCTTTGCAGCTGGCGGGCTTCTACGACTATTTCTACCCCACGGAGATTCAGGTGATAGGCAAGGCGGAAATGGCCTATCTTCGAACTCTGGACGAGGAGACCATGGAAAAAAGTCTGGACCGCTTTTTCTCCCACAAGGTGGCTGCGGTTATAGTCTGCAACCGTCTGCCGCCCCACAGCCTCATTGTTGAGTACGCCCGGAAGTATGACACCAATCTTCTCAGCACCGATGTGCCCACCAGTGAGTTCCTGGCCCAGATAATCAACACCCTCCGCACCCATCTTGCCCCCCGCACCACCATGCACGGCGTTCTGGTGCAGGTTCACGGCGAGGGTCTGCTCATCACCGGCGACAGCGGCATAGGTAAGAGCGAGACCGCTCTGGAGCTTGTGAAGCGCGGCCACCGTCTTGTGGCCGACGACGCGGTGGAGGTAAGGCGCATGAACCGCAACGTGGTGTCCGGCTCCGCTCCCGAGATGATACGTTATCTCATGGAGCTTCGTGGTCTGGGTCTTATAGATGTTAGAAAGATTTACGGCATAGGCGCCGTTTTGCCCGACTGTAACATTGATCTTGTGGTATACTTCGAGCATTGGGACTCCAACAAATACTATGACCGTCTCGGCCTTGAGACGGAGACCGCCTCCATTCTCGGGGTGGAGATACCCAAGGTGACTATACCTGTGGCCCCTGCCCGCAACCTTGCCATCATCCTTGAGGTGGCGGCCATGAATAACCGCCAGAAGCGTCTTGGCCACAACACCGCATTGGAGTTCACCCAGCAGCACGATGCCATGATCGATAGCGGTTGGAATTTGTGAGGAGAAAATATGGATTTCGATTTTATTTATAACAGCCTTTCCCAGGCTCTTCCCGGAATGAAAATTCTCAGGGATGAGCCCATGAAAAATCACACTACCTTCCGCATAGGCGGCCCTGCCCGTATATTCGCGGAGCCCGAGACTGAGGAGCAGCTGACTGCCGCTTTCAAAATGCTCAGAGAGATGGGCCTTGAGCCCCTTGTCATAGGCAGGGGCAGCAACCTTCTTGTCCGTGATGAGGGCATAGAGGGGGCGGTCATCCACCTGGGGGATGGCTTTGCTGCTATTGATGTGGAGGGCGAGAGCCTTTATGCTCAGGCGGGAGCGAGCCTTGCCGCCGTGGCCTCCGCAGCACTGCGGGAGGGCCTCACGGGTATGGAGTTTGCCCACGGCATTCCCGGAAGCGTTGGCGGGGGGGTTATGATGAACGCCGGAGCCTACGGCGGGGAGCTGAAGGACATTGTGGAGCGTGTCCGCTATATGGACGGCGAGGGCAATATCCTTGAAACCGCCGACTGCCGCTTTGGCTACCGCCACAGCCGCTTCGAGGATGAGCCCTCTGTGATACTGGGAGCATATATCCGCCTCCAAAAGGGTGAAAAGGAGGCTATCGCAGGCCGCATGAAGCTTCTCAGCGAAAAGCGCATGGCAAGCCAGCCTCTGGATAAGCCCTCCGCGGGCAGCACCTTCAAGCGCCCCGCCACAGGCTACGCCGCCGCAATGATAGACCAGAGCGGACTCAAGGGCTTCACCGTGGGCGGCGCTCAGGTCAGCGAGAAGCACGCGGGCTTTGTCATCAACGCCGGGGATGCCAGCTTCACCGATGTCACCGAGCTTATGGCCCAGGTGCAGAAGAAGGTTTTTGAGAGCTTCGGCGTGATGCTGGAGCCGGAAGTGAAGATAGTTTAAGCGAAAAGCAACGCATCTTACGTAGGGCGGGGTGCCCTCACCCCGCCGCTGACGCTTTTTCGGCGGGCTGAGGGCAGCCCGCCCTACGAGATTAAACTCAAGGCATAGTATTTAAAAGGAAAACACCATGGAATTTTTAATAGTATCGGGAATGTCCGGGGCGGGGAAGAGCCGGGCTGCCGACATTCTTGAGGATCTGGATTTTTACTGCGTGGACAATATGCCCGCCGCTCTGCTGCCCAAGTTTGCCGAGTTTTGTCTGGGCATGGGCGGCCGCTATGAGCGTGTGGCTCTGGTTACGGACATCCGTGACCGGGGCGGCTTTGAGGATATGTTCGCGGCTCTGGATGCTCTCAGGGTTCTGGGCTGCCGCTACAGCATCCTTTTTGTTGAGGCGGATGTGGCCACGGTGGTGCAGCGCTACAAGGAAAGCCGCCGCCCCCACCCTCTCCAGCATGAGGTTCTGGGCGTGGAGGCCGCCGTGCGACTTGAGGCTTCTAGGCTTGGGCCTCTTCGCGACCGGGCCGACTATATAATCAACACAAGCCACCTTACTTTGGGTATGCTCCAGCGGGAGATATACCGCCTTTTTGTTGGGGACAGCTCCAAGCGCCAGCTGCAGGTGAACGTTATGAGCTTTGGCTTCAAGTACGGCCTGCCCATTGAGGCGGACATGGTATTTGATGTGCGCTTTCTCCCCAACCCCTTTTATGACCAGAACCTTCGTCCCAAAACCGGACTTGACAGCGATGTACGCGGCTACATATTCCGCCATGAGAGCTCCGGAGAATTTCTCCGCCGACTGGGCGAGCTTATAAGCTTCCTCGTGCCCCGCTATGTGGAGGAGGGCAAGCATACCCTCACCATCGCCGTGGGCTGCACCGGAGGCCGCCACCGCTCCGTGGCCGTGGCCGAGGCTCTCGGGGAGCTTATCCGGGAACTGGGCCAGAGCGCCGAGAGCATCCACCGGGATATTGATAAGTAAAGGAGTAAGAATATGTCCTTTTCCGGCAATGTAAAAGCGGAGCTTTGCCGCTTAGGTCTCCAGCGCAGCTGCTGCGCCGGGGCAGAGGCCTACGGCGTGCTGCTTTATGCCAACACCTTCTCCGCCTCGGAGATAAAGATAATAACCGGCAGCGAGGAATTTGCCCAGCATCTGCCCCGCCTCTGGCGCAAGGCCTTTGGCTTTGGCTTTGATATGCTGCCCCCCGAGGATAACAAGGGGAAATTCATCTTTATTATAAATGACAGGGCCAAGATAAAGACCATTTTTGAAAAATACGGCTATGAGGCCGAGAGCACTCTGGCCCACCACATAAATCTGGGTGTGCTGGAGGACGAGTGCTGCCGCACCGCCTTCATCCGGGGAGCCTTTCTTGCGGGAGGCAGCATCACCGACCCGGAGAAGCGCTACCATCTGGAGCTGGTCACCGACCACATGAACGTGAGCCGGGAGACCTATTCCATGCTCCTTGAGATGGGCTTTGAGCCCCACGACACCACCCGGGCGGGACACTACATCACCTATTTCAAGCAGAGCGAGGCCATAGAGGACTTTTTCACCACCATCGGCGCCGCCGGGGCTGCCATGGAGATAATGCAGGCCAAGATAGAGAAGGATATGCGCAACAGCATAAACCGCAAAGTAAACTGCGACAGCGCCAACGCGGACAAGATAGTCTCCGCCGCCGCTGCCCAGCTGGATAAGATACGCTTCCTTGACCGGGAAATAGGCCTTGATAATCTGCCTATGGATCTGCAGGAGGTGGCTTTCCTCCGCATAGCAAACCCCGAGGCCAGCCTCAGCGATCTTGCCATGCTGAGTGACCCTCCCATAAGCAAAAGCGGCATCAACCACCGCCTGCGCAAGCTGATGGCATATAAGGTGGAGTAGAAGTTTTCCACAGCAGCCCTGTAGGGGCCGGACACCCGGCCGGCCCGCCCTTGGATTTGCTGCCAACTTGTTGCGGGCGGGCCAGTGTCCCGCCCCTACGAACATAATTTTGGTGTGGGCAAAGATATTCTCAATAACCCACAGAAGGAGAAAGTCCTATGGCTTTTGTTCATCTTCATGTTCATAGCGAGTTCAGCCTCCTTGACGGAGCCTGCCGCATATCGGCTCTTCCGGAGCGGGCGAAGGAGCTGGGCCAGAGTGCCATTGCCATCACCGACCACGGTGTCATGTACGGGGCTGTGGCCTTCTATAAGGCTGCCAAAAAGGCGGGAGTGAAGCCCATTATCGGCTGCGAGGTCTATGTGGCCCCCGGCAGCCGCTTTGGCCGCGAGCACGGAGTGGACGGAAGCTACAGCCACCTTGTGCTGCTGTGCAAAAACGATACCGGTTACCGCAACCTCTGCTATCTTGTCTCCGCCGGATTTACCGAGGGCTTTTACATCAAGCCCCGCATAGACTGGGAGCTTCTCCGCGACCACGCCGAGGGCCTTGTGTGCCTTTCCGGCTGCGTGGCCGGCGAAATACCCCAGAAGCTCCTCCGGGGAGAATACGAAGCCGCCAAGGCCAAGGCTCTGGAGCTCTCCAAGCTCTTCGGCCCAGACAGCTTCTATCTGGAAGTTCAGGACCACGGCGACATAGATGAAAAGCGGGCTATGAACGGCCTCCTTCGCATAAGCGAAGAAACCGGCATTCCCATAGCCCTCACCAATGACGCCCACTATATCAAAAAGAGCGACGCCCAGAGTCAGGATGTGCTCCTTTGCATACAGACGGGCAAAACTCTGGACGAGCCCGGGCGCATGAAGTTTCAGGGCGAGGAATTCTACCTGAAAAGCGAGGGGGAGATGGCCGCCCTGCTCCCCGAGCACCCCGAGGCCCTTGAAAACACCGCGAAAATTGCGGAAATGTGCAATTTTGACTTTGAGTTCGGCCACTATCACCTGCCCGAGTTCAAGCTCCCCGAGGGCGAGAAGGACTCCGCCAGCTACCTGCGCAAGCTCTGCGAGGCGGGCTTTATAAGACGCTACGGCGATAATGCCGAAGTCCACGCCCAGCTGGATTATGAGCTGAACATGATAGAGCGCATGGGCTTCGTGGACTACTTCCTCATAGTTTCCGACTTCGTGGGCTATGCCAAGGATAAGGGCATACCTGTTGGACCGGGACGTGGCAGCGCCGCGGGAAGCGTGGTCAGCTACTGTCTGGGCATCACCGACGTTGACCCCATCAAATACAGCCTCTATTTCGAGCGTTTCCTCAATCCCGAGCGTGTCAGCATGCCCGATATTGATATGGACTTCTGCATCCGTCGCCGGGGTGAGGTCATAGACTATGTTAACCGCAAGTATGGCTCCGACCATGTGGCCCAGATAGTCACCTTCGGCACCATGGCCGCCAAGAATGCCATCCGCGATGTTGGCCGTGTCATGGGTGTAAGCTACGCCGAGACGGACGCCGTTGCCAAGGCTGTGCCCAACGCTTTGCATATCACCATTAACGAGTCTCTGCAGGTCAGCAAGCCCCTGAAGGAGCTCTATGAGGGCGATGAGCGGATGAAAACTCTGGTGGACACCGCCCGTGACCTTGAGGGCATGCCCCGCCATGCCTCCACCCACGCCGCCGGCGTTGTTATCACCAAGCGCCCCGTTTATGAATATGTGCCTCTGGCGAAAAACGACGAGTCCGTGGTCACCCAGTACCAGATGACCACCCTTGAGGAGCTGGGCCTTCTCAAAATGGACTTTCTGGGTCTTCGCAACCTGACGGTGCTGGACGACGCTGTGAAGCTTGTCCGCCGCCGTGAGCCGGACTTTGACATTGAAAAAGTGCCGGAGGACGATAAAAAGGTCTTTGAAATGCTCCAGGCAGGCCGCACCAGCGGCGTGTTCCAGCTGGAGAGCAGCGGTATCACCGCTGTCTGCACCGGCCTCAAACCCAAGAGCATTGAAGATATAACCGCTATCATAGCCCTCTACCGCCCCGGCCCCATGGACTCCATCCCACGCTTCATCGAGTGCTCCGCAAATCCGGAGAAGATAAGCTATAAGCACCCAATGCTGGAGGATATTCTGGGAGTCACCTACGGCTGCATAGTGTATCAGGAGCAGGTTATTGAGATCTGCCGCCGGCTGGCGGGCTTCTCCCTCGGTCAGGCGGACATGATTCGCCGTGCCATGAGCAAGAAGAAGGAAGCGGAGATAGTCCGGGAGCGCAAGACCTTTATCTACGGCGACCCGGAGAGAAACATTCCCGGCGCTGTTGCCAAGGGCATTCCCGAGGCCGTGGCAGGCAGCATATATGACGAGATTCTGGACTTCGCCAACTACGCCTTCAACAAGGCCCACGCCGTGAGCTACGCCATAGTGGCCTACCGCACCGCCTACATGAAGGCCCATTACCCCAGAGAGTATATGGCCGCCCTCATAACCAGTGTGCTGGATAACTCCACCAAGGTGGCGGAGTATATAAGCGAGTGCCGGGATATGGGCATCAAGCTGCTGCCCCCGGATATAAACCAGTCCTTTGCCGACTTCTCCGTGGTGGGAAATGACCTTCGCTTCGGTATGGCCGCTGTGAAGAATGTGGGCCGTGGCTTTGTACGGACGCTGGTGGGTGAACGCCAGAGAAACGGCCTTTTCGGTGCCTTTGACGAGTTCTGCCGCCGTATGTACGGTCAGGACTTGAACCGCCGCGCCGTTGAAAGTCTCATCCGGGCGGGTGCCTTTGACAGCATGGGCTATAAGCGCCGGGCCCTGCTGCAGGTGCTGGACAGCGTCATAGACGGCATTGCCAGCGCGGGCAGAAAAAATGTTGAGGGCCAGTTTGACCTTTTCGGCATGAGCGAGGAGGAAGGCGGCCTTGCCGCCGAGCAGCTTCGCTTGCCCGATGTGGATGAATTCACTCCTCAGGAAATGATGAGTATGGAGCGGGAGATGACCGGCCTCTACCTCAGCGGACACCCCATGGACCAGTACAGGGAAAAGGCCAAGAAGCTGGGGGCTGTGAAGATAGGCACAATTCTGGAGGCCCACGCCAGCGGACTCGGCGAGGGTCCCTATGCCGACGGACAGTATGTCACCGTCTGCGGTGTGGTCAGCTCCTACAAGACCCGCACCACCAGGAATAATTCCATGATGGCCTATGTGACATTGGAGGACGACAGCGGCTTTATGGAGCTTATCTGCTTCCAGCGCTGTCTGGACAGCGGAGGCACCTACATCAAGGATAACGCCGCTCTCACCGTTCGGGGCCGCATCTCTGTCCGGGACGAGAAAGAGCCCCAGCTGATGGCGGACTCCATCCGGCCCATCACCGACTCCGAGCTCCCCGCCGCCGCGCCTGAGAAAAAGGAGAAAAAGCTCTATCTCAAGCTCCAAAGCGGCGATGAGAAGACCTTGAAGCGAATAAGCCTCATCCTGAAAATGTTTGAGGGTAAGGACACCATGGTCCAGTATTTCGCGGACATAAAAAAGCAGCGCACTTGCCCCTGCCTTGTCCACCCCGCCCTTGTAAAAGAGCTGAAGGAAATGCTGGGCGAGGAAAATGTTGTGGTGAAATGAGCTTGTGCCCCATAAACGCAGCCTTAAAGGCTCCCTTGTCGTAGGGCGTGGGCTTGCTGCCGCCGCAGGAGCTGGCGCTGAATGGCGACTGGGGGATTGTTCAGTTCTTTTCAGCACTCAGTTTCATGCTTCGTCGTAGGGCGCGTCGCCCCCGGCGCGCCAGCGGCAGGCACTATATTTCCGATAGCCCTGAGGCGAATACGTGTTCGCTGTACATGGGTGCGGGACGAACCAAGTACGCGTTTGCATCGGTGCGGGGCATGATGCAAGCATCTGCTGCACAATCCCTCCGCCCCTTCGGGGCACCTCCCTTTACACGAGGGAGGCTTTAAATGGTATTATTAAAACGAGGAAGTCTGCAACGACTTCCTCGTTTTCGCCGTAGGGCGGCCGCTTGCTGCCGCCGATGTAGGGACCGGCCTCCCGGACGGTCCGCCGCAAAACGGGACGATGTGGGCATCGTCCCCTACGCAGACGGTGTAAAACGCTGCGCCCGTAGGGGCGATTCACGAATCGCCCGCATAAAAAAGAGGAAGTCAGGATGACTTCCTCTTTTTTTGTATGGTTTATTTATCCAACAAGCTCAACGGTGTAGCCTGCGGCGCGGAGGCCGTCCACAAGGCCGGTTTCGTCCAGCAGGTGGGCAAGACCCACGGCGTAGAACACGGTTTCGCCACTTTCCAGATACTCGATGGCCTTTTCTATCATCTGAACATTGCGGTCGGGGCCAAGGGCCTTGTCGTATTCTGCGAGATAGGCCTCTATCTGTGCCATTTCCTCTTCGCTGATCTGGGCCAGAGCCGCCTCGGTGAAGTTTATCTGGGAGGGAGCGCAGATCTCTTCTCTGAGAGCTTCCTCATCGCCGGCGCACCAGAGCTCATAGAGGTCCATCAGCTCTTTGGCGTAGGCATCCCGTCCGTAATAGACTATATCGTACAAAATCAGCTCCTGCAGATCCTCGGAGAATTTGTAGAAAAGGGTAAGCTGCTTGCCGATGTCCTCAATGCTGCGGATCTCTATGCTCTTGGAGTTTGCTATCTCTATAAGGCGGTTTTCAACGCCGTAGCTGGAGGACAGCTGACCCACATGGGTCATGTATGCGCTCTCAATGGCGTCAGCCCAGACGGTGGGAGTGGACTCCTCGGCTTTGTAGCCATAGCCGCCCGTGGCCTTTATGAGCTTCAGAGCGTCGGCATAGAGCTGGGGGGCTATGTTGTCGCTGAGTGTGGTGCCGTTGATATAGTAGATGTAATCCTGCAGCTTTCTGGCCACATCGCTGTGTTTGTTCAGATAGTCCTGAACGCCGTTGGGGTCTATCTCAAGAGCCAGAGCGTGGGACTGGTCAAGGGCCTTGTAGATGCTCTCGGGCAGGTAGGCGGTGCGCTCGTCGCCGATGTGGATGGTGCCCAGCAGCCACATAGTCTGGCCGTTTTCGCCTGTGACCTTGTAGAACAGGGGGGTGGCCTTGTTCTCGGGCTCGGCCTCCTCGGGGGCTTCGCCGGTGGCAAGCTCCTGGGCGGAGGTGCTGAGCAGGTCGAAGCTGGCCACGGTGTGCTGCCTTATGCTCCGTCCGTTGCCGTATACAGTGTGCTTGCCCTCAAAGTCTGTGCCATAGGCAGTGGGCAGCATGGTGTCGGTGTCAAAGGCCAGATAGCCATTATAGGTAACGGTGTTGAAGTCGGTGGACATATCGTCCAGACGCTCCGGCCAGTCGAAAAGATCGCTGCAGATGGTCTCCTGAGTCTTGTGGCCCAGAGAGGGATCCACCTGGAAGTCGATGAGGATATAGCCGTCCATATAGCTGAGCTCAAAGTCGCTGAGATTGCGGAAGGCCAGAAGGTCGCTGAATATCACACCGCTGGTGTTCAGGGCACTGGCGGGGAGGGTCTGCTCATAGACCTCGCCGTCCTGAACATAGCGATAAACGCCGTCATGGTAGCTGCTGCTTGCATACCAGCCGTCGCTGGTCCAGCCCTGGCGGTAGCTGACGAGCTCCGCCTGCTGCAGGGCAAGATCTGCGCCGCTGCCGAATATGTGGCTCTCAATGGAGGAGCTGAATTCAAAGTCCAGAATGTCTATCTCCACAACATTGGTGCTGACAAGGCTCTGGCAGTCGCTCTTGCTGAGAGATACGCTGGCCCTGTTGAAAAGCTCGGGGATATACATATTGGGGATGGCCTTGAGACCGGTGGAGCCGGGGACCTCGGCGTGGAGATCACGGGTGCTGTCATATTCCTGAGGAGTCATGCTGATGCTGAGGTCCACGGTTACATGGTTTTGCAGGTACTGGGCCTCGAAGCTTATACTTTCGATGCTGTCGCTGTTCATCACGACCTCCGCGGAGGCGTCAATAAGCTCTATACCCTGGTCCATCCATGCCTCGGGGGCTGTGGGGGAGGCAAAGGAGAGAGTGGAGCCGCTGAGGCTTATGTCCTCATAAAGGCTGGAGTCCACAAGAATCACAGGATATATCTCGCCATAAAAGTCTTCATAGCTCATCTCGGCCTTATAAAGCCCGTCCACATAAACGGCGCCGCCGGAGTAGAGATACTCGGTATATGTATCCTGGCCGTAGTAGCTCAGCTTCTGATCACGGAGAACAAGAGGGTCGCTTCCGTGACAGTCCTGATAAATAACGGTCTCTTTGATTTTTTCTTCGTAGCTCCTGTCTCCCACGCTGCGCTTGATGTTGGTCTCAACAAGAAGCTGGAGATCGTCGCTTATGCCAAGCTCTGTCGCGAAGATGCCGTAGCTTTCAAGGGCCAGTTCGATGGGGTCCACTTCCGGCGCGGGCTCAGGTGTGGCGGTGGGCTCCGGGGTGGGAGCGGGGCTTTCTCCGCCGCAGGCTGCAAGGGTGAAAAGCATTGCTGCACAGAGAAAAATGCTCAAAAGTCTCCGTTTCACAGACATCGTCCTTTCTTTTGTGGGATTTGGAATGTTTAGAATGCCCTGTTCTTAATTGTAATATATCACAAAAATAATGCTTTGGTCAAATTAAATCTTGTTAACAATTGCTGCGACAATTTGTAACAATTTTCCGGAAGCGCCATAAGGAGACTGACGGCGTAGAACAATATGTTCAAAATGTTGATAGAACAGACTGTTCATTTTATACTTTCTTCGGGTGATGAAAAATGGAAAAGTACGAGCGCATAAGACACCTCAGGGAGGACAGCGACCTGACGCAGGAGGCGGTGGGACGGATGATAAACCTGCCCCAGCGCACCTATGCCTACTACGAAAGCGGCGGACGAATGGTGCCGCCAAGGGTCCTGTGCGCCCTTGCCGGGCTTTACGGCGTCAGCGTGGACTATATTCTGGGCCTCACCGATGAGAAAAAGCCCTATCCCAAGAAGAAAAACTGATAAAAACCCGGACCTTCCAGAAAGAAGGTCCGGGTTGGGCGGCACCCCATAGGG
>JAZSFJ010000044.1:0-2306 GCA_045532145.1 Oscillospiraceae bacterium | reverse complement strand
AAATCGGCACTTCGGAACCGATTTTGACTGAGGGATTGTAATGAAATATTGCGGACCGTCCGGGAGGCCGGTCCCTACGGGTGGTGTAAAAATTTACGTTTGCTTGTAGGTTTTCGATTTTCGTCGTAGGGCGGCCGCTTGCTGCCGCCGTTACCCCGCCCTTACAGCATAATTTAAACGTATTCAACAAAATTTCAGCATTTTTCTTGACAAACAGGAATATGCGTATATAATAGCAACATAATTGAACAGGTTTTGATAGAGGCGCGGGAAACATCAGTAGCCCCCCACAAAACTGCGGCAGGAACCGCAGGGGGCGAAAGGGAATTCCGCCGAAGGGTCTTTCTTTTTCCGGGGAAGGATACCTGGGCCGTGGGGAGAATATCCTCCGGACTGTCGCAATTTCTTTGCGGAGCGCTGTCATGAATATGTCCTTTGGGATAATTTGTTGTCATGAACAGTATCTGCTTGTTCATGACTATTTTTTTTGGAGGTCATCTCTCATGGAATTCATCGGCACATTCTGGGCTCTTGTCCCCCCCATTGTGGCCATAGTTTTGGCTCTTATCACCAAGGAGGCTTACTCCTCCCTTTTCATCGGTATTGTAGTAGGCGCTCTGTTCTACACCGGCTTCGCTCCTGTTGCCACTCTGGACACCGTCCTCAACGAAGGCTTCCTTGCTGCTCTTGCTGACGCATGGAACGCCGGCATCTTCCTCTTCCTGGTGCTGCTGGGCACCATGGTGGCCCTCATCAATGCCGCAGGCGGCTCCGCTGCTTTCGGACGCTGGGCAACCACCCACATCAAGAGCCGCGGCGGCGCCATGCTTGCTACCTTCGTTCTGGGCATCCTCATCTTCATCGATGACTACTTCAACTGCCTCACCGTTGGCTCTGTCATGCGCCCCCTCACCGATACCCACAAGGTAAGCCGCAGCAAGATGGCCTACCTCATCGACGCCACTGCTGCCCCCATCTGCATGATAGCCCCCATCTCCTCCTGGGCCGCAGCCGTGTCCTCCACCGCTGCAGACCTGAACGCGGGCATCACCGGCATTCAGCTTTTTATCCGCGCCATTCCCTATAACTTCTATTCTCTCCTTACCTTCGTCTTTGTTATCGCTCTCGTTGTGCTGAAGTTCGACTTTGGCCCCATGAAGCTCCAGGAGCTCAACGCCATGGTCAACGGTGACCTGGGCGTCAATGGTCAGGACGAGAAGGTGGAAGCCAATCCCAAGGGCCGGGTCATTGACCTTATCCTCCCCACCATCATACTCATCATCACCTGCATTATCGGCATGGTCTATATTGGCGGCTTCTTCGGCACTGACCTTTGGGGCGGCACCGATTGCGCCGGCGACTTCATCGCTGCCTTCGGCAACACCGACGCCTCTGTGGGCCTCAGCTGGGGCGCCATCATCGCTCTCGTGCTCACCATTATCTATCTCTGCTGCCGCAGAGTTCTCACCTTCCGCCAGTGCATGGAATGCGTTCCCAAGGGCTTTATCTCCATGGTCCCCGCAATGATTATCCTCACCTTCGCTCTGACCCTGAAGAACGTCACCGGTCTTCTTGGCGCTGCCGAGTACGTTGGCGGTCTCATGGAAATGGCAAGCGTAGGTCTCGCCAACATCCTCCCCGCAGTTATCTTCCTTGTTGGCTGCGCTCTGGCTTTCTCCACCGGCACATCCTGGGGCACTTTCGGTATCCTCATCCCCATCGTTGTTGCCATGTAACCCGCCGACAGCGAGATCCTCTACATTGGCATCTCCGCCTGCCTCGCCGGCGCTGTCTGCGGCGACCACTGCTCTCCCATCTCTGACACCACCATTATGGCTTCTGCCGGCGCTCAGTGCGACCACGTTACCCACGTCTCCACTCAGCTGCCCTATGCCCTCACCGTTGCCGGCATCTGCTTTGTGAACTACATCATCGCAGGCTTTGTCCAGAACGCATGGATTTGCCTCGCCATCGGCGCTGTTCTCACCGTGCTGACCCTCCTTGTTATCAAGGCTGTCACCGGCAAGAAGACCGAAGCATAAAGCGTAAAATAATACAAAGTGCGAAATCCCTCGGGATTTCACACTTTTTTTGCGTGGTCCGGTGTCGTAGGGGACGATGCCCACATCGTCCCGTTTTCGCGGCGGAGTGTGGTCACCCCGCCCTATGGAGGCCGCGTTGTTTCGGGACGGCCAGAATTTGCACCCGTAGGGCGCGACGACTCGGCGCGCCACATGGAGGAACAAAACGGCGGGAGCAAGCCCCCGCCCTACGAGGGTGCAGCTAATACTCCAATTGTAGGGGCC
>JAZSFJ010000068.1:0-18089 GCA_045532145.1 Oscillospiraceae bacterium | reverse complement strand
ATTGCCGCGTTGTCGTCTTTTGAAGGGCGAAAGCCCGTCTGCAAGCCGACATCTTGCACTGCACTAGCATATGACCTCAGAAATCTCAGACTCCACGGGAGTGGATTTTTGTGTCAGACAATATTGAATTATGCAGATGGGCTGACGCCCATCAAAGAATTTAATGAAGTCTGGCGCAAAAATACGCCCCGTGGAGCGGGTTCGGATTATATTGCTCAGGCTTGGGCGGGGGCTTGCTCCCGCCGCCACACTGGTGTGGCAGTCAATCCTGCAGCAAACCATTGGTGCAGGTCCCTCCGGGGGCCTACTTTTGTTATGCGACAAAAGTAGGGAAAAACGCACCAGAGGGTTGCGACCGACTACTCACTCAGTTCCCTCCTCGGAGCATAGCTCCTGCGGTCGGAGGCTAAAACCAGCCCACCGGGCTGTTTTTAAACGCCCCGCCGCCTTGCGGCGGGAGATAGTCGCCGGCTGCGGCTTACGCTATTGCCGGCTCGGCGCGGATGATTTTTACTCCCGTAAATTTTACTCTGTTCACTTTAGGGAGCATCCGGCGTATTCGTTGGCCATTTGACATGCTTTTTTGACACTCTAAAAAAACAAAAAAACATCATGCAGGCCTTTGGCTTGCATGATGGTTTTTTGCTGTTTATCAGTCCGGCAGGGCGGTTGCGAAATAGAGAATATCGCTTATATTGCGCTGGGCGCCGAACTCAACGGAGTTGATGACCTGGTCGTTGAGAACGATGGTGGCGGTCTGACCGCCATCGAGAGTATAGGCCATGTCCACACCGCGGCGCTCAAGCTCCAGACCCATCTGGTCAACGGTGGCGGCGTTGGTGTAGTTGGGCTTTTCCGTGTTTACGGTAACCATAAGGTAGTGGAGAGGGTCTGTCTGGCAAAGGGCTGCGCGGGCGTAGATATCGTTTATCTCACCGAAAACGTAGTTATCGGGGCAGACATTCTTTCCGTCCTCCACCAGAATTGGTCCGAAGGCCACGCTGAAAAGAATATCATTATCGGCAACATACTGCTCGGCAGTGGCCTGGTCCAGTATTTCCCCTTTATGGACAAACTTCAAATCGCCGTTAACGTCCACGCAGCAGGAGTCCACAAGTTCACCGGCAATGCGGCGGACCTGGCCCTCGTACACCACCATACCGAGGCTGCGGAATTTATAGAAGTCTCCGTTCATGGCGGCAACGGCGTTGACGGTGGCGGCCATGTCAGAGGTGGCGCACTGGATGCTGGAGCCGAAAACATTGTCGCAGAGGTAGCGTCTGAACTGGCTGGGGTCTGCTATCTTTACCTCGGAGAAGGTGTAGACCGCACGGTTGACAACCTCTTTCCATGTAAGCACCAGAATGGTCTCATCATAGTAGTATTTGAGCTTGCTGCCGGGAAGAAGCTGAATATCGGCGTTCCACTGCATTTCCTGACCGTCGATGAGCTCGGCGGCCTCATCCAAAAGGGCCAGCACAACCGCGGGGTCATCGGTCTCCCCAAAGCAGTTTTGATCCGGCTCGGGAGCCACAGGGTTCATGCGGTCAAGGCGGTAGACCTTCTTTATGGGCACGATGCCATCCAGAGCGGAGGCATTTGCGTTATTCACGAAGTCCTCAAAACGGGAGCCAATACCCGCCGATACGCTGGTCTCGCTGCCGCCGGTCTCGCTTCCGGTGCCTCTCACATAGGCACACAGCATTCCGCCCAAAAGGCAGACCGCCACGACAAGCGTCAGTCCCCGGAGGACTACTTTGCTGAATTTCATTTACTATTTATCCTCCTTAATATACGGGACTCAGGTCTGCTCCATCCCGGTAGACTATGTTATCCCAACTTATAAAATCGCTTACATAGCTCCAGTTTTGGAAAGCCCTGCGGATGGCCAGATTTCTCTCTCCGCTGTTCCAGCCTCCCGCTGTGGGAGAACCGGACTCATGCCAGAAGAGTATCTTCACGTCGCCGTATTTTTCTATAAGGCTGTTCCAGTCCGGGGGAGCCACGGAAGTGCCCCGCAGCCATGCCCGCTCCAAAGCGGGAAGAGAGTCCATAAAGCTGCAATCGGCCAGGCCGGTGCAGTAGGAAAGGTTTATGTCCGTAAGCTTTTCAAGGGAGGCAAGGGTGCTGAAGTCATCAGCCTTGGCTCTGTAAAGCTCCAGATATTCAAGCTCCTCAAGCTGGGCAAGGGGGCTTATATCAACTATATCAGGGTTATCACCCAAAAGCAGCACCTTGAGCTTTGTGAGATTTTCAATGCCCTCGAGAGAGCTTATGGCGTTGCCGCTCAGGTCAAGAGCCACAAGATTTGTGCAGTGCTTGAAAATCGGGGCGAAGTCCTGGCTGGGGAAGCGCTCAGCGGGATTTGAGCCCTGGCGGGTGGAGAAGCAGGTGGCTTCGCTGCTTACATACCACTTGCCGGCGATGACGGTCCAGACAATGTCTATTTCCGGATATTTCTCCATGAGAGCCTCCACGGTCTCATTCTCAAACCAGAGCTCTCTTATATCCAGTCTCTCAAGCCTGGGAAGATAGGCAAGCTTTTCCATAAGAGGCTCAGGGTCAGTGATGGAGAAATCCTCTATGCGAAGCTCCGTTGCGCTGCTGCTCACCTGCAGTCCATAGAGCTCCACGCTGTAGTCCACCTGACATTCGGGCATAAGGCGGCTGAGCTCATACAAAGCGGCATACTCAGTGCTGGCGCTGCCGTCCACATAAAGGAGGCTCTTCATCTCCGCGAGAGCCAGTATCTCTTCGGCGCTTTCGTCAGTCACCACATATTCCGTAATAGCGGGCGCAGGGGGGGCAGTGGGCTCAGGCTCCTCCACGGCAGGAGGCGCAGAGACAGAGGGGGCAGGAGTTTTTTCAGGTTTTTCAGGCTTTTCAGGGAAAAGTGTGCCGTTTATGGCGTTGCCCACGGCTATGGTGCCAAGAGCCACGATGGCCACGCCGAAGGCCATGAGCAGGATAATGGCCACTATCTTGCTGAAAGGACGCAGCTTCTTCAGAAGGAAGAAGAGAAGAGACAGCATTCCAGCCGCAGCAGCGGCTATCATGAGCTTATGTATTTTGCTGAGCTCAAAGCTCTCCTTTCCGGAGGGCTCGGGAGTTGCGGTGGGCTCAGGGCTAACGGCAGCCTCCGGCGTGGGAGCCGGTGTTGCTGCGGGAGTGGTGCTGGGCTCGGGTGTTGCGGTGGGTTCAGGGCTTTCCTCAATCTCTGGCTGCACGCTCTCCCTGAGATGGCGGGTGTATTCGCTGTAGTCGCACATAAGGGTGCAGAAGGCCGTCATGATGGGGATAGCGTTATAGCAGTTATCCGTGAACATCACAAGCAGTATGGGGTCGGGGGTATAGACTATGGCGGCGTCATTGAAAATATTGTGGCCGTCATAGGTGAGGTAGCCGTACTTATGAGCAATCTGGTAGCGGTGCTCGCTGTAGGCAAAATAGTTATTGGGAGCGCCCAGAAGCATATAGCTTATAACTCTGGGGTAGCGCTCATAGTCGCCGTAGAGCATCTTCAAGGCAGAAATTATCTGCCGGGAGGTGAAGTCGTTACCCTCGTAGTAGCGCTCCTCCACTGTGCGGGTATTTACACCAAGGTAGGGGGCAATGGCGGCGCGGTAGTCCCTGTAGTCGCCTATGGCGTTTTGGAGCATTTCGCTGAGCTCATTATTGCTGGAGACAAGGCTCGAGACCTGAATGTTCTCATAGGGGATGTTGCCGAAGCGGGTCATCCAGTCCATTTCCCCAAGATATATCTTCTCCGAGTAATACATATTCAGGGGCAGCTTGTAGACGCTGGCGGCCACCATGTATTTGTCCCCGTTATGGTAGTACTCCTCACCGGTAACGGTGTTGTAGAAGCCGAAAGTGAGGGTATCGGGGTCCTCAACTCTCTCCTCTATAAAAGCGCCGATTATCTCCTCCAGAGTTTTGCCCTCGAAGCGGGAAAAGTCGATAACATCGTCCTCTCCGGGGGGCTCAACTATGGGTATGCCATGGACAGAGTTGACAAGGGAGGTGTCCGTCTCCGGGGCCTCTGAGGCCAGCACCGGTGAGCAGAGAGCTCCCGCCAATATCAAAACCGCCATAAGGGCGGAAAAAAGCTTTTTCATTTTGTGCCTCCGCAGGAAACATATACAAGTATTAAAGTATTTTACCATCTTTGTCTCCCGGTTACAAGTGCAGCAACGGCAAAAAAGCGCTTTTTTCGATTTTTTGTTTTTACTCCCCTCTCTACCGCTGAAAGCCTTGAAAACACAGGGATTCTACTCCCGGTAGAGTGGCTCTCCCCCGGATTCTACTACCCGTGACCCGGGCTGTGGAGTTCCTTTTGGGGGCAGTAGCTTGCCTTTTGGAAGGGACGGCACATAAAATGTTGGTGCAAACATTTTCCCGAAAGGCTGATACCCATGAAAAGAACACCTCTGCGCCAGCGGGCGCTCCCTGACTACACAAAAGGGGAGGAAATTTTCTCCTCCGTTTCCCACATTGTGGGCGGCGGCTTCGGCGTCATAGTCCTTGCCGTCTGTCTCCTTATTTCTATTCGCCATCGTTCGGCCTGGGCCATAGTTGGCTCCGCCATATACGGCTGCAGCATGATAACTCTCTATACCTTCAGCAGCATTTATCACGCTCTCCGTCCCGGCACAGCCAAGAGGGTTATGCAGGTGCTGGACCACTGCGGCATATACTTTTTGATCGCGGGCACTTACACCCCCATAGTCCTCTGCGCCATACGCCCGGAGTACCCCGGCTGGGGCTGGAGCATCTTCGGAGCCGTCTGGGCTCTGGCAGCTGCTGCCACAGTATTCACCGCTATAGACCTTAAAAAGTACTCAAAGCTGAGCATGGTCTGCTATATCCTCATGGGCTGGTGCATAGTGGTGGCCCTGAAGCCCACACTGGCTGTACTGCCCCTGCCCGCTTTCTGGTGGCTCCTCAGCGGCGGAGTCAGCTACACTGTGGGAGCGGTGCTCTACGGTGTCGGTAAGAAAAGACGCTGGATGCACAGCGTTTTCCATCTCTTTGTCCTTCTGGGCAGTGTTTTGCAGTTTATCTGCGTGGTGGGCTATGTTCTGTAAGAAAGTGTTTTTATTTTTGGCGCTCTGTGTTATACTGGTAAAAAACAAGATTTCACGGAGGATACGCCATGTACACCAAAATTAACGCAGCCTGTGATTATATCCGGAGCAAGTTCCCCGGAAAAATAGACATCGCCATCGTTCTGGGCTCCGGTCTCGGCCCTCTCGCCAATGAGATAGAGTGCCCCACCGTAATCGACTACAAGGATATCCCCCACTTCCCCGCTCCTACCCTTGTGGGCCACGAGGGCAAGCTGATCATCGGCAAAATCGGCGAAAAAACCGTGTGCGCCATGAAGGGCCGCTTCCACTACTATGAGGGCCACGACATGGAGACCGTCACCCTGCCCATCCGGGTTTTTGCACGTCTCGGCATCGGGAAGCTCATCCTCACCAACGCTGCAGGCGGCATCCGCGAGGACCACAATCCCGGCACCATCGTCCTCATCCGGGATCATATCAGCTTCTTCTGCCCCTCTCCCCTCCGGGGCCCCAACATGGATGAGTTCGGCCCCCGCTTCAAGGATATGACCGAGGTTTATTCCCGCGCCGCCGGGGACATCGCCCGTGCCGTTGCAGCGGAGCATGGCATTGCTCTGCCCGACGGTATTTACACCTTCTTCCACGGCCCCCAGTTTGAGAGCCCTGCGGAGATTCAGGCCATCAAGGCTATGGGCGGCACTCTGGCCGGTATGTCCACCGTGCCCGAAGCCATCGTTGCCCGCCACAGCGGCATGAGCACTCTGGGCCTCAGCCTTGTCACCAACAAGGCCGCCGGACTCAGCACTCAGGAGCTCAGCCATGAGGAGGTCATGGAGACCGCCGCCATTGCCGAGAAGAACCTCGTTGCCCTTGTACGTGGTATAATTGAAAAGTGGTAAGTATTCAGTGCCCCGGTGTATGCTTCACCGGGGCACTATGCTATTCGCCCGACTGCGATGGAAAACCAAACGTATACTGCCGCGCGCCAGGGTCCAGCCACGGGCTGTCCTACGAACAGGTGTGAGGCTTGGGCTGTTGGTAAATTCGCACCCGTAGGGGCGATTCACGAATCGCCCGCACAGCCCTCTGCGGGTTCGCCGCACATTGTTCCGTCACCGGTGCATGCCGCCGGCGGGAGCAAGCCCCCGCCCTACGGATGTGGCTATTTTTCACTGTAGGGAACGGTTTTGACCGTTCCCTGCAATCGGACTCGTGCTCTATTATGGCAATTGACCGTATTTTTCAATATTTCTCTTGACTGTAAAGTTACTTTATCCCTTACCATAACCTCAAAGGAGGTAGTTACATATGAACATAAAGGAAACCGAGCTGCGCACCGGGATGACGCGGGCCAACATACGCTACTACGAAAGTCTGGGACTGCTCTCACCTGCCAGATCGGAAAACGGCTACCGTGACTACAGCGAGGAGGACATAAAAGCCCTTCTGAAAATAAAGCTTCTCCGCTCCCTTGAGGTGAGCCTCGAGGATATCGGCGCCCTCAGTCGGGGGGAGGCGGAACTGGAGGGTGTTCTGTCCCGTCAGCTCCTTGAGCTTGAAGAAAAGGAACAGGAGCTGCTGCAGGCAAGGGAGCTGTGCCGCCGTATGTGCTCGGACAAGGCTGAGTATGTAAACCTCAATGCCTCCTACTATCTGGAGCAGATGCACTATCCCGCCAAGGCAATATCTGCGGCCCGCATCAAGGACACGCCGCCAAAGGTGACAAACTATGTTCTCCGCTTTTTTGCCCGTCAGCTGGACCTTTTTATTTATCAAACTCTGGTAAACTGTACTTTTCTGCTTGGCGGTGTGAACATAGCTGCCCTCCCTCAGGGCAGTCGCATTCTTCTTACGCTGCTTGGCATTGCCCTCATGCTCTTTGTGGAGCCGCTGCTGCTGTGTACATGGGGCACAACTCCCGGCAAGTGGATAATGGGCCTTTCTGTCCGCCTCTATAACGGCAAAAAGCTGGAATATATGGACGGTATGGCCCGAACCTTCAGTGTAATATGCTGGGGCTACGGTTTCTTTCTGCCCATTTACAGTATTGTGCGCCTTATAATGAGCGGCGTTGCCTGCTCCAATGAGGAGGAGCTGCGTTGGGATGACGGCTGCGTTATGATGCAAAAGGATGAAAACCTTTTGCGCTGGTTTCCCCTTGCAGGAGGCTATGCTGTTTGCATAGGTCTCATCTTGCTTTGCACTATGTCCGCTATGATGCCCGATAACCGTGGTCCCCTGACAGTAGAGGAGTTTGTGGAAAACTATAATGACTATGCTGTTTTCAGCAATGCCTCCAACCTCCGCCTTGGTACAAATGGGAGATTTCAGCCAAGCAGCTCCCCCGGCAGCGGATATTCAGTATCCCTCGGCAGCTCCCCCGTGCCCCAGTTCAGCTTTCAAGAGGAAAACGGCATAATGACCGGTTTTACAATAAGTCTTAACTGCAGCAGTGAAAGTTCCTTTCCCTCCTCCTGCGCAAACGAGATTCTTATTGCCAGCCAAAGCTACATAAACGCCATGGAGGGTAGGCTGCGGACAAAGGCTTTCGATCCCCTTGTTGAAATTCTCAACGAGCAGCCCTTTGAGGATTTTCACCTCACAATTCAGGGCTATGAACTGCGAGCCGACTATTCAATCGAGGGCTACTCTATAACAGGCATGAACTTTCTCTTTCCCTCAGACATTGCCAAGGAGCACAGCTACTCGTTCCTCTTCACCCTGAGCCCCGCAGAATAAAGCTTCCGCCTTTATTGGGACCGGCCCCGCGTATGCGCAGTCATGCTTAAGTCACAAATAAGCTCCCGAACCTGCATCGTAGGGGCGACCTGCGGTCGCCCGCCGGCTGCTTGCGTATTCGCCCAATGCAGCTACTAAAACACAGGCTATTCTGCCGGACGACAAGCCCCCGCCATGCGAATAATAATCCCCGCACCTGAAATTGGTGCGGGGATTATTATTGACAAGAGGCTTACCCAAAGTATATATTAGTATCACAAGTTATACTTTTCTTACTTTTCAGGAGGTATATATGAAAGTCTCAAAAAGTGATAGATTCATGGCCACGGTGAAAGTAGGGCCAAAGGGGCAGATAGTTATCCCCAAGGAGGTCCGGGATATGTTCGCCATTGAGCCCGGAGACAGCATGGTTATACTGGCAGACTCCAAGCGCGGAATTGCCCTTGAACGTCAGAGCTTCCTCACCATGGTGGCTGATGCCATTTTTGCAGGTAAGGTTAAAGATGCGTTCCCCGCCTACGAGCACGAATGCAACGACGAGTTCGCCACCGCCATTAAGGAGCTGGAGGACAAGGAATGAAATCCATTGAATGCCGCGCTTTAACAAAGCGCTACGGCTCTCTCACCGCCGTGGATACCCTTGAGCTTTCCATAAACGAGGGAGAGACCTTTGCCCTTCTGGGTGTGAACGGTGCAGGAAAGACCACCGCCATTAAGATGCTCTCCTGCCTTGTGCGCCCCACATCCGGCACGGCCTCTGTCATGGGCCGGGACATACTCAGCGAGAGTCTCTCGGTGAAGGAGCTTATAAATGTCTCCCCTCAGGAGACCGCCGTTGCCCCCAATCTCACGGTTAAAGAGAATCTTGAGCTTATCTGCGCCCTCTACGGCATGGATAAGGCCACTAAAAAAAGCCGCAGCCGGGAGATTATGGAAAAGCTGAGCCTGCTGCCCGTGGAAAACAAAAGAGCGGGCACTCTCTCCGGAGGCTGGATGCGCCGCCTCTCCATAGCTATGGCCCTTATTACCGAGCCGAAAATTCTCTTCCTCGACGAGCCCACCCTTGGTCTGGACGTACTGGCCCGCCGGGAGCTCTGGGAGCTTATAGAAAGCCTCAAGGGAAAGATGACCGTGATACTCACCACCCACTATCTTGAGGAGGCAGAGGCTCTGTCCGACCGCATAGGCATTATGGTTTCCGGACAGCTCGTTGCCCTTGGGACTGCGGCTGAGCTTAAGGCCAAGGCGGGAAAGGACAGCTTCGAGGATGCCTTTGTGGCTCTCTGCAGAGGAGGTGGAGCAATATGAAAGCTCTCGGTTTCGCCCTTCGCAACTGGAAGGAGATGCTCAGAGATAAGCTGACTCTTATTTTCGGCATTGGCTTTCCTCTGGTGCTGCTTTTGCTTCTCAGTCTCATTCAGTCCAATATCCCCGTGGAGCTTTTCGTCATTGACAACCTCACTCCCGGAATAGTGGTCTTTGGCTACAGCTTCATTTCCCTTTTCTCCGCCCTGGTCATTGCAAAGGACCGCTCCGGCTCTTTTATGCTGAGGCTTTTGACTTCTCCCATGAGAGCTTCGGACTTCATACTTGGCTACACCCTGCCCCTTGTTCCCATGTTTCTGGCTCAGGGTCTTGTCTGTTTCATTGCCGCTTTCTTTCTTGGCCTTGAGATAAGCGCAAGTGTGTTGCTCTGCCTTGTGGTGCTTATACCCGCAGGCCTTGTTTTCGTTGCTCTGGGTCTCATGTGCGGCAGCATTTTCAGCGATAAGCAGGTGGGCGGCATCTGCGGCGCTCTTTTGACCAACCTCTCCGCATGGCTCTCGGGCACCTGGTTTGATCTGAAGCTGGTGGGCGGAGTCTTCGAGGACATAGCCATGTGCCTTCCCTTCGCCCGGGCCGTGGAGGCAGGCCGCGCCGCCCTCAGCGGAAATTATGCCGGGATAATGCCCCATCTTGTCTGGGTGATAGTCTGGGCAGCAGTGCTGTATGTGGCAGCGATTTTGGTTTTTACAAGAAAGATGAAACAATAAAAATTCAGTGCCCCGGTGCTCAAAAGCACCGGGGCACATAAATTATTTTTCCATTGAAAGTCTCTTCAAGAGATAGGGAGTGCAGTCCTCAAAGTCCACACCGTAGTGCTTTTCCTTTCCGCTTTCGATGGTCACGCGGATGCACTCAGCGGTGTAGTCTGCGGCAACCATTACAGCCTTGCGCCAGTCCATACCCTTCATCATGGCACCTACGAAGGTGGAGGAGAATATGTCTCCGGTGCCGTGGTAGCTCTGGGGGAGCTTATCGTGGCAGTAGTAGGAAAACTCTCCCTTGTCCCCGTCATAGCCCATGACGCCGGTCTTGCCCTCCTTGAAGCTGACACCGGTGAGAACAACATTCTTAGCGCCCTTCTCGTGGAGAGCGAGCATGAGAACCTTCACATAGTCTATGTCGTAGCTTTCTTTATACTCGGTGCCGGTCATGAAGCAGGCCTCGGTGATATTGGGGAGAACAAAGTCGGCATTGGCGCAGAGGTCGGCCATTTTCGCGGCAAAGGCCTCGTCAAAGGCGGGATAGAGCTTTCCGTTATCCGCCATAGCGGGGTCAACCACAATAAGGCTGCCCTGCTTTTTCAGCTTTTCAAATACGCCGCTGACTATATCTATCTGCTCAAAGGAGCCCAGATAGCCGGTGTAAACCGCGTCAAAGGTGATGCCCTCGCTGAGCCAATGCTCCACTATGGGCTCTATCTCGGCAGTGAGATCCCGGCAGGTGAAATTTTTGAACATGGTGTGGGTGCTCAGAACTGCTGTGGGGATAATGCCGCACTCCACTCCCATGGCGGAGATAATGGGCAGCGCCACCGTAAGGGAGCACTTGCCAACACAGGATATATCCTGAATTGTGACTATGCGTTTCATGGTAAAAAGCCCTCTTTACAAATTGATTTGAACTTATTATACTATATTCTGACCATATTGAAATGCTCAAAATTTAATTATTTAATATGTTCAGATTGGAGAAAAATCCATGCTGACTTACTCCTTTGAAAATCGGGGCAGCGACAGTCTTTATGAGTATCTCTACAAGCAGATAAAGGGGGATATTCTCGCATTTCGTCTGGCCCCAGATGAAAAATTGCCCTCCAAACGGGCCCTCGCCAGACATTTGAATATAAGCATTGTCACCGTCGAAGGGGCCTACGGCCAGCTTTTGGCAGAGGGATATATCTATTCCGTGCCCAAAAGCGGCTATTATGTGTCACGGCTCAGCGGTGCAGCCCAGCGCCCTGTGGAAACTTTGGTAGTAGAAGAAATCCCGGATAGCACCCCCATATTCGCAGATTTTGTTGGAGCTCACGGGGGAAAAAGCGACTTCCCCTTCCCCGTATGGACCCGACTCATGCGCGAAATAATGTCAGATTCCCCGGAAAAGCTTATGGTCAGATCACCCTCAGCGGGAGTCAGAGAGCTGCGGGAAGCCATAGCGGCGCATCTTTTCTCCTTCCGTGGCATGAGCGTGCGTCCGGAACAGATAGTAGTGGGCGCGGGCACTGAATATCTCTACGGTCTTATCATCCAGCTTCTTGGACGTGACAGCCGCTACGGCGTTGAGAACCCGGGATACAGAAAGATAAGCCGCATATACGAGGCCAACCGGGTGGACTGCGTGTACATCCCCATGGACGAGAAGGGCGTTGACCCCGAAGCACTTGGAAAAAGTGGAGCGGATGTGCTCCACATCTCCCCCTCCCATCATTTCCCCAGCGGTATTGTCACCCCGGTGAGCCGCCGCTATGAGCTGCTGAGCTGGGCCTGTTCCGCTCCGGGGCGCTACATAATAGAGGACGACTACGACAGCGAGTTTCGTCTGATGGGCAAGCCCATCCCGCCCCTGAGGAGCATCGACCTTATGGGCAAGGTAATATACATAAACACCTTTTCCAAAAGCCTCAGCTCCACCATCCGCATCAGCTATATGGTGCTGCCCGAAGCACTTATGGAGGAATACGAAAAACGGCTGAGCTTTTATTCCTGCACCGTGTCCAACTTTGATCAGTACACTTTAGCGGCATTCATCCGCAGCGGCCAGCTGGAAAAGCATATAAACCGTATGCGCAGCCTTTATAAATCAAGACGCGATGGACTAATTGCATGCATCAAGACTCAGGAGCGTTTTACTTCCGTACGCATAAAAGAAGAGGACGCCGGCCTCCATTTCCTTCTTGAGCTGGATACCACCCTCTCCGATGCTGAAATAGTAAGCCGCTGTCGGAATAAGGGGCTTCGGCTAAGCTGTTTAGGTGAATACTATCACCTAAGCCCCGGCAACAGCCGCACACTGCTTATAAACTACTCCGGGCTGGACTCCGAACTTATTCCGGAGGCGGTTGACAGGCTCTTTAGCTGCATTTTCTCTTGAAAAATTTTCCCATTAGTATTAAAATCTACTTCACACACTCTGAACAAAGGAAAGCAAAACCATGGAATCTATAATCAAAATTCTCGCCGCTGAGCTGAACGCTCCGGAGAAATACATCGAGAATGTAGTGACTCTCATTGACGAGGGCAACACCATTCCCTTTATCGCCCGCTACCGCAAGGAGCTCCACGGCGGCATGGACGACACCGCCCTCCGAACTCTTGAGGACCGCCTGAGCTATCTCCGCAACCTTGAAAAGCGCCGGGAGGAAGTGAAAAGCTCCATCGCCGCTCAGGAAAAGCTCACCGATGAACTCTCCGCCGCCATCGACGCTGCCGCAACTCTGGCAGAGGTGGAGGACATATACCGCCCCTTCAAGCCCAAGCGCCGCACCCGCGCCACCATGGCAAAGGAAAAGGGCCTTGAGCCTCTGGCTACTCTTTTGCTTGAGCAGGGCCGTGACTGCCCCGCTCCCGCCGAGGTCGCAACAGATTATGTCAACTCCGACTTGGGTGTGGAGACCGTGGAGGATGCTCTGGCAGGTGCTTCCGATATTATTGCAGAAATTGTCTCCGACTCCCCGGAATCCAGAAAACTTCTCCGCGAAAGCCTTATGCGTCAGGCTCAGCTTCGAGTCACTGCTGCCAAGGAGGAGGACAGCGTATATCGTCTGTACTATGACTTCTCTCATAAGTTATGCAAACTGCAGGGTCATCAGGTGCTGGCTGTAAACAGAGGTGAGAAGGAAGAGTACCTGAAAGTAGCCGTTGAAGTGGACTCCGCCGCCGTGCTCCCTGGTCTTGTCCGTCTTTTTGTTATTCCCGGCAGACCCTCTTCCGATTTTGTCCGCGCCGCCGTTGAGGATAGTTTTTCCCGCCTGCTCTTCCCCGCTGTGGAGCGCGAGATACGCTCCTCCCTCACGGACGAGGCCTGCGAGGGGGCGATAAAGAACTTCGCTCTGAATCTCAAGCCCCTGCTTATGCAGCCGCCCGTGAAAAACAAGGTGACCATGGGATACGACCCCGGCTACAGAAACGGCTGCAAAATAGCCGTTGTGGACGGCACCGGCAAGGTGCTGGACACCGCCGTTATCTACCCCACCCAGCCCTATAACAAGGTGGCAGAGAGCAAGGCAACTCTGAGCCGCCTTATCCGCAAGCACGGCATAGAGAACATTGCCATTGGCAACGGTACCGCCTCCCGTGAGTCCGAGAAGCTGGTTGCAGAGCTTCTCCGTGACCATCCCGGCGTCAGCTATATGGTGGTAAACGAGGCGGGCGCCTCCGTCTATTCCGCCTCCAAGCTGGCTGCCGAGGAGTTCCCCGAGTATGACGTTAACCTCCGCTCCGCAGTGAGCATTGCCCGTCGCCTGCAGGATCCTCTGGCCGAGCTTGTGAAGATAGAGCCCAAGGCTATAGGCGTGGGCCAGTATCAGCACGATATGCCCCAGACCCGCCTCAGCGAAACTCTGGGCGGCGTTGTGGAGGACTGCGTTAACTCCGTGGGCGCGGACCTGAACACCGCCTCCCCCTCCCTTCTCAGCTATATTGCCGGTCTCAACAAGACCACCGCAAAGAATATTGTCACTTACCGCGAGGAGAACGGCGCTTTCCGCTCCCGCAAGGAGCTTTTGAAGGTTCCCAAGCTGGGCCCCAAGGCCTTCCAGCAGTGCGCAGGCTTCCTCAGAGTGCCCGAGAGCAAGCTCTCTCTGGACAACACCGCCGTCCATCCCGAGAGCTACGCCGCCGCCGAAAAGCTGCTCAGCGAGTGCGGCTACAGTCTATCCGATATTTCCGGCGGCCTCAGCGGACTTGAGTCCACCGTCAAGACCATTGGCATTGAAACTCTTGCGGAGAAATGCGGCGTGGGCGCTCCCACTCTTCAGGATATTATCAGCGAGCTTCTCAAGCCTGGCAGAGACCCCCGCGACGAGCTGCCCCCCCCCATCATGAGAAGCGGCGAAGTGATGGAAATTAAGGACCTGAAGCCCGGTATGGTGATGGTTGGAACTGTCCGCAACGTCATCGACTTTGGCGCATTCGTAGACATCGGCGTTCACCGTGACGGTCTTGTCCACATCTCCGAGATAGCCAACAAGTTCATCCGCCACCCCAGCGAGGTTCTCAGCGTGGGCGACGTGGTGAAGGTGATGGTCCTTGAAGCAGATGCCAAGAAGGGACGTATCAATCTTTCCATCAAGCAGGCTAAATAACACAAATGGGCACATACCCGCCTTTTGTAGGGACCGGCGTCCTCGACGGTCCGGCAGAGCGAACCACACTTCCCCGCCTGCCTCAGGCGCATTCAGGATGTATTGTTTATATTTACAGTAATAAAGTGATCAGCATGTACCGCCCAAGCTCCGCTTGGACGGGCGGACCGTCGGGGACGCCGGTCCCTACGAATGCTACAGTTAAGTAATGCGATATATATACGTGAATGTTTATTCTTAATTTGGGTAAATGAAAAAGGAAGCGCCGCCGCGCTTCCTTTTTTATTTTATCAATTCATCAAAAATAAGCCCCAGATTTTCATCGGAATATTCTATCTCCGAGGAATACATACGGGCGTAGTCAACTATAGTATCAAGGCTGATGGCTCCCTTGTGTTTTACACACACAGCTGCCACCATCAGGCAGCTCAGGTAGGCGAAGCTCACCTTGGAGGCAATGTCTCCATCCTCAAGAGCCGTGAACAGGTGGCGGTAGATGAAATAGAGGAACATATTTCCGAATTCCCGTGGATGGGCTTCCATAAATTCTTCCGGGGAAATTTCGCCATCTTCACAAACAACAAGGTTGCGCAGGCAGTCCGTCCAGGTATCATCCAGCCGCTCAAGGTCAATGTAAAAGTGAGACCAGTGGGCTATGCTACGCCGGGGTACCTTGGCCTCGCAGAGCTCCATTGCTGCATACATACGGCGCAGAAGGGGCAGCTCACTTCTGTTCATTATCTCAAAAATCTCCTCACGGAAGTCCATGAGATAGTCCTCGTCGGCTGTGTACTCCCCCTCGCCCTCTTCTATTACAGAGAAAGGTACATCCCGCGAGAGGATAATCCGGCCTGCCTCCTCGCAGCAGAGGCCGAGGCCGATTTCCGTCCTCTCGCTGAGATAGCTGCGGAAGCGGGGGTGGTCGGAGCAAATGTCGCTGATGGCGTCCTCACCGAGAGCAAGGATAACATCACATAGATTATCCTTGTTGAGAAATGGGCAGCGCTCCCCCTCTCCAAGGATGAAATGGGGCTCGTCGGCTGTCCAGTTTATACACCGGCTCATACGCTCCCCCAGTTCCCCCTCAACTCCTTTATAGAGCCTTGCAGTCTCCGGGTCTATATCTATTTCCCAGCCTATGCAGCAGCTGTGGCGGCAATGTGAGGCTATGCACTTAAAGTCCTTATAGTATTCGGGATAAGCCAATATCATGGGAATTCTCCTGAAATTTTGATGATATAATTATAGCCCCGAGGGACAAATGGCGCAATAGTCACTTGAATTTTCCATACATTAAATATAGAATGGAAAAAAAGCGAAGGGAGAACGAAACAATGAAGGTTCTTATGATAAACGGAAGCCCCAATAAGCAGGGCTGCACCTACACTGCCCTCTCCATCGTGGCCGAGGCTCTCAAGGCCGAGGGTGTGGACAGCGAAATTATCTGGCTTGGCAATGGCCCAGTGCAGGACTGCATAGGCTGCGGCGGCTGCCGCAAAAAGGGAAGCTGCGTATTCGATGATGACGGACTCAGCGCCATCAAGGCCAAATGCGCAGAGGCAGACGGCTTTATTTTCGGCTCCCCCGTCTACTACGCCCATCCCAGCGGACGCATACTCTCTTTCCTCGACAGACTTTTCTTCTCCGGCAATGCCCCCCTCAAGGGCAAGCCCGGTGCTGCCGTTGTATCCGCCCGGAGAGCGGGCACAACAGCCAGCATAGATGTGCTGAACAAGTATTTCACCATATCCCAGATGCCCATTGTTTCCTCCAGCTACTGGAATATGGTCCACGGAGCCAGGGCAGAAGATGTGCTGCAGGACGCCGAAGGCGTGCAGACCATGAAAAACCTTGGCCGCAACATGGCCGCCATGCTCAAGGGCGAAGCTCTCCCCAACCCCAACAACGAATACGGCAGCTGGACCAATTTTATCAGATAAAAGAATGTTAAAAAGTTTAAAATCGGCGAACAGATATTCGCCGATTTTATCTTTTTTATGCCAAATACTCGATTTTATGCCCATATTGGTATAAGTTATTTTTTTCACTCTATTTAAGTTGTTGACTATTCTCCTCTGTAATGGTAAAGTTGTAGTGTTCGACATAAATCACATTTTGGAGAGATTATTAATGAGCAAGCTTTACAAAACCAGAGCGGGCGGAGCCACGGTCACCATTTTCGTGCCCTATGACTGCTGCAACAACTGCCCCTTCTGCATCAACAAAGCTGAATATGCAAACAACGAAGGCTTCAGCGCCGAGAAAATAATAGAGAGTATAAAGTACATCCATTCCGTCACCCCTATGTGTGACTTCGTGTTCACCGGCGGCGAGCCCCTTGCAGACCTTGAGTGCCTCCAGACCATGCTGGATGCCGTACCTGCAGGCCACCGGGTTTTTATAAACACCACACTTCCTGTCATGCACAAGTACAGCCAGGATCAGGTCGTGGACTTCCTCAACCGCAACGCCCATAAGCTCACCTGCGTAAACGTGTCCCGCCATCTGGAGCCCTATGTGGAAGAGGGCAGCGACGATATTTTCGATAAAATCAAGGTGCCCACCCGCATCAACTGCGTTCTCTTCGCGGACTACCCCTCCAATCGCCTTGAGCCCTTCATCCACCGCTTCATGGCCCGGGGCGTCCCCATCCAGTTCCGCTCTGACTACACCAAGACCACCCTTGAAAACCTCTATGACGAGAGCGATGACTCCATCATGCGCGACCTTGAAGGTCTCTGCGAGTTTGAAGAGATGTGGGGCTGCCGCATCCGCTGCAACTATGAGTATAATTACAAGGGACACCATATTTCCTACCACAAGACCCTCCCCTACTCCACCATTCCTGAACTTGGCGAGGACGGTCTGGAATACGAGGTCCTCTATGACATTCTCATAAAGCAGACCGGCATTTTCCACTCCGACTGGACCGGCGTTGAGCTGGATTGCAAGAGATATGAGAAGGTAATTTTCGAGCCCGACGATTTGACAAAGAGAAAATAAAGATATAAAAATAGACTGGCCTTGCGGTCAGTCTATTTTTTTATTCGTCTTTTACATATTCGGCTATGTCCTCAAGTTTACACTCCAGGACTTCGCAAAGCTTGTTTAGAGTTTTTGTCTCAATGTTGTCATTTGCCCTTAAACGACGTATGGTTTTGCTGTCAATGCCGCATCGCTCACGAAGCACATAGGTGGACATTTTTTTCTCTTCCATCGTTGCCCACAGTTTATCAAACTTTATCACACCATCGCCCCCCTATTGTCTTGACAACAACAATTATGGGGATTATAATCTCCATTATTAAGGGGATATAATCCCCATAGAGGGGCAATATCTATGGAATTATATAAGGAAATACTGTCACAAATACTTTCGAGAAACGAAATTCAGGTGGTAATTCCTCAGCTAGAAATCGATATGCGAAGTCTGTTTGAGCTCGAATGCTATCGCGCATTAAATAATATCAAAAACATTCTCGAAGACGATGGCAACAGCGACGCCGAGTGTTTGATGAAAATCGAAGAAATACTTTATATATTTGATAATTTGGGTTCCAATATCGACATTCGTCATGATTTTGGATGAAAAGGAAGAGAGTTTCGAAACCGAAACTCTCTTCCTTTTTTGGCGCGCCGGGTCGTAGCGCCCT
>JAZSFJ010000158.1:0-12489 GCA_045532145.1 Oscillospiraceae bacterium | reverse complement strand
AGCCGCCCGATTGCGTACCGCCAATTCAGACGATACCGGACATACTCCACGGAAGTTACCTCCTTTCGGAGCAATCTCCCGCTTCATCGCATACGCGCTTTTGGACATACTCGTCCCACGCGCCCCTATAGAATACCAAACGCACGGCCCTGTGTCAAGCATTTTCTTCGTAAAAAATGAAGATTTTTTAGATTATTTTTTGTGCAGTTTTTATAGTGGTAGACTCTGCAACGAAACACAAAATATAGACTGCAAAAATGCGCATTTACGGGCGGACACGCCGGTCCGCCCCTACGGTAAAACCAGAAGTTTTCGCAAGCCCCGTAGGGGCGATTCACGCTCTCGCCCGCTGACGAGCAATGCTCGCCCCTACAGCAAACCCCGAAGTTTTCGCATAATTCGCAGTGCGAGGTAATGGCGGCAGCAAGCGGCCGCCCTACGGATCCCGCCGCAAATTTCACGCCGCACCCCTCGTAGGGCGCGTCGCCCCGGCGCGCCGCGCGGGCGGGACGTCGAGGACGCCATCCCCTACAGCGAAACCTGAAGTTTTCGCACCATCCGTAGGGCGGGGTGACCTCACCCCGCCGTGAACCGCGCAAATCCCGTAGGGGCGATTCACGCTCTCGCCCGCGGGAGGCTGATAACCTCCCCTACGCCTAATAATAAAAGACGCTTCAGAGGAAGCGTCTTTTATTATTATTATATTATTATTATATATTGTATCAGCCGCCGTTTTTCTGGATGGAGAAGTGCATAAAGTCAAACTTCTCTCTTCCGCTGGAGTTCTGGCCCCAGCCGTTGCCGCCCCAGCCCCAGCCATACTTGGCAAAGGCCTTGACAACGCTGTAGCCGTACTCACCCTCGGCGCCGCCGATGGAGTAGTAGCTGGGTCCTGTCATGCTGCCGGCAAAGCGGGCAGCGTTGCCGCCCAGACGGGTGTCGGTCTGGAGAGCGCTCTGGTTCTGAATCACGGGGTAGTAGCCGTAGCCGCAGGTGACCTGAAGCTGGCCGGACCAGTGGTAATAATAGCACTCGCAGTTATAGAGGGCGTTGATGTCCAGAGCCACGCCCCAGTTATGGCGCATGGTGTCGGTGAAGCGGGCACCGCCGACGGACCAGCCGCCGTAGATGGGGAAGCGCTCGGGATCATCGTAGATCTCCTGGAAAATAAGAGCCACATCCTTGGCCACCTCTTTATGTACGGTGACGGTCATGGTGGAGGGGAACTTGTTGCCGGTCTTGTCCATGGTCCAGATGGGAATGGTCACATCGGTCATGTAGGGAGCGGCATCTGCAGAGGAGTAGAAGTAGGTCTTATTGGGGTCGCCGAAGAGGATCTGGCGCTGATCGGCCTTGCTCATGGCCTGCCAACGGGTGGCGAAGGGCACATAGTTTTCGGGCAGAGGCTCCACCTCTTCTGCCTGACCGGGACGCTTGGCAAAGGGAGCCAGATCGTTGCCGTTGAAGTTATAGAGGAAGAGGAAACGATAGACCACCATGATGGACTCGGCGCGGGTGAGGTTCTTCCCGCCGTTGAAGTTGCCCAGATTGTCACCCTGAAGGAGCTTCTTGCCGTAGACCTGCTCCACAGCGTTTCTGTACTTCTCGGGTATGGAGTCATAGTCCTTGATATAGTTCTCAGCGCCCTTGACCTCCACCACGGAGTCCATACCCACGTTGGTCAGGAGGTTAGCCAGAATAACAGCCATTTCGTTTCTGGTAATGTTCTTCTGGAGCTCTGCTCTGGTGAGGGGGAAGAGCACATCGCTGCTCACATAGACATCGGCAATGAGAAGGTTTTCCTTCTTGGCCGCCTGATAATATTTGGCCGCCCAGTGGGTCTTGTCCATGCTCTTATCGCTGAGGTCAAGGCTCGCGCCGGTGACGGAGAAGGCCTCCATTATCATCTTCAGAAACTGAGCTCTGGTAAGGGGGTCCTTGGGACCGAACATTCCGGTGGGGTTGCCGTAAATATCCGCATAGCCGTTGATGATGGGGTAAGAGCCCATCCGGGCCTGAGCGTCCATAATGGCATTGAGCTCAGTGACATACCATGCGTTATAGGGCACATCCTTGAAATACTTGTTGTGGGCTGCGCTTGCGGGCATAACACAGCAGCCAAGCATCAGCACAGCCAGAAGAAGTACTATAATTCTCTTTGTCTTTCTCATATCTTTATCCTTTTATTTAAGATTTTCCGTATTAAAGGCGAAGGGCATGAGCTCGGAGAGCTTATGCTTCACATATTCCCCGTCGCTGCGGGCACTAATTACATCCATGTCCAGAGAAAACTCGCTCATAAACTGGCGGCAGGCTCCGCAGGGCATGCAGTAGTCCTCTCCCCTGCCCCAGACGGCTATCTTGGTGAACTTTCTGTAGCCCTCGCTGACGGCCTTGCACATGGCGGTGCGCTCGGCGCAAATGGTGCTGCCGTAGGCGGCGTTCTCCACGTTGCAGCCGGTGAACACCTTACCGTCGGGGCATTCAAGGGCGGCTCCCACAGGAAAGTGGGAATAGGGCACATAGGCGTTTTCTGCGGCGAGACGGGCCACCGCAATGAGTTCCTTTTCATTCATCAGGTGTATCCTCCTCTTTTCTGATCCTGAAAACAAAATACTTGTATATTATATAATGTATAAGGGCCACTGCAACAGTGGTGACCAGCTTGAAGAGATAGATGGGCAGTCCCTGAGTCTCCACCCACTCCATGAAAGCGCCGGAGAGGGCCGTTAGCACAAGGTCGGCGCCCAGATACTGCACCCACTGGGCCTTTGTGCGGCCCTTGCCCTCCTTAAAGGTGACATTGCTGTTCACAAAGTAACCGAAGACGCTGCCGCTCATATAGCCCAGAAACTGGCTCACAGCTATGGGCAGACCCACAAGCTCATATACAAGAGCGAAAATGAGATAGTCAACAAGGGTGTTCAATACACCCACGAAGCCGAAGACTATCAGGCGTCTGAATTTTTTTATAAGGCCGATGATTTTATCCTTCATTCGAGATTAATGGTCCATTCATAGAATCTGTTATAAATATCAAACTGGGTGCAGCTGATGCCGCTGATGACCCCGCGGTGGGTCAAAAGCTCCTGACGCTCGAAGCAAATGGGAATGATGGCGCTGCTCTCCGTCACCAGCTTCACCACATCGGAAAAGGCCATGTTCCGGTTTTCCTCACCGGAAGAGAGATAGGTCTCATAGGCAGTGACATACTGCTCGTCGAAGCAGTTGGCATAGTTCATGCCCTTCTGGGTCTTTTCAGGGTCCCGGTAAACGGTGTAAGGCTTGAAGAGGTAGCTGAGATTCCAGTCAGGAGTCATGCGCACCTCGCCGTAGTACATATCATAGTCGCCCTTTTCAAGAGCCTCCACATAGTCCTCCCACTTGAGCTCGTGCAAGGTAACCTTGATGCCCATGTTGTTGATGGTCTCGGCTATCTGTCTCGCGGCCTCCAGCTTCACAGTGGAGTCGGTGTTGACGATGAACTTTATATCTATCTCCACCACTATGCCGGTAATGAGGATTTCCAGAACGCCGTCGGCGTCATAGTCCTTTATACCGTAGTTTGTGAAGAGGATCTGGCTTTTATCAAGGTCGAAGCCGTAGTCCCGGGCGTAGGCTTCATCATAAAGGGGGCTCACCGGGTGGACGGGCAGCACCGTGGGCACTGCGCAGTTTTCCATGTAGGTATCCACCAGCCCAACCCTGTCAACCGCGGCGCCCACAGCGTAGCGGGCTATGGAGTTGGAGAAATAGCGGCTTTGGAAGTTGAAGCCGATATAGTGCATATTGCTGGTCTCATAGTAGCGGGTCTCGTTGGAGCTGCCGTAGCCCAGATTATACATACCCGTGGGGTCGTTGGTGACAACATCTATGAGGGAGGCCTCAAAGGCGCTTATCTTGGCGGCGGTGTCCATATAGTCCTTGAGATACACGGTGTCCACCGGGAGGCTGTCGTAATGGCGGTAACCCTCATAGGCCACCAGCTTGTCTCCGGACTCATCCATCATGTAAGGGCCGGTGCCCAGTGGCACCTCGTCATTGAGGGTGCCTTCCTTCACTATGGGTATGTTCAGAAGAGAGGGCAGCTGACTGTTGGGGGAATTAAGGCTTATGGCAAAGCAGTTGTCGCCCATGGCAGAGCAGCCATAGATATTGCTCAGACGGCTAGTGTAATACTCATACTGGCGTGCCCGGTTGATGGAATAGGCTATGTCCTTGGCGGAGAGGGGCGTGCCGTCATGGAAGGTGATGGTGTTGTCGATATAAAATACCCACCACTCATAGTCGGCGCTGGTGTACTCCGTTACCACCTCGCTGGTCACAGAGAAATCATTCTCCACCACAAAAACGCTGTCATACATCAGCGACCAGAACTGCATATTGTTGGCGCTGCGTGCTGTAATGGGGTTGATGCCCGCTTCGGAGTCATAGTTCACGGAGAAGATGTCGTCGGCAGCGGAGGTCTGCTGAACCACCTGGTCGCCCACGTAGACCACCTCTTCCTCCTCCCCTGTTTCCTCCTCGGCCTTGCCGCAGCCGGTCAGAAGCATGAGCATTGCCAGCAGCAATGCCGGCAGTCGCTTTTTCATAAACTCCATTATCTCAAATCCTTTCGGTCTGTCTGTCTATCACTATGAGAGCCCCCTGGCTGCCCCGCTGTCCCCCGGTGTAGCGGTGGGACCAGTATTTTTCGTGGCTGCACTTGGTGCACTCCCCGGAAACGGCTATATTTTCCTCCCGGAGGCCCAGCTGCCTCAGGCGGCGGGCGTTGCAGGCCTTGAGGTCAAGGAGGAACTTGCCCTCTGCCTCGGGGTCAGGGCGGTAAAGGCTCTCTATGTCTCCGCCCAGATATTCACGGGCGGCCTCCACGACCTCCGCTCCCACCTGGAAGCAGCAAAAGCTGATGGCGGGGCCAATGGCGGCGTGGATATGCTCCGGCTGTGCGCCAAGGCTCAGCATGGCCTTCACAGCCTTGCCCAAAATGTCCCCAACGCTGCTGCGCCAGCCGCAGTGAACGGCGCCGATGACATTGTGGATGGGGTCATGGAGCAGCACGGGCACACAGTCGGCAGTGAAGCAGATAAGGGCGAGACCGGGAATGTCCGTAACGATGCCGTCCGCCTCATAGGGCACGGCGGTGAAAAGCTCATGGACATCCGCCATTGTGGCTATGCGCACATCAGTCTTGTGAACCTGCTTTGTAAAAGCCATCTGCTGAACATTTATGCCCGTGGCCTCGCCCAAAAGGCGATAGTTCTCTCTTATCTTTTCATCCTCGTCCCCCCGACCGGTGCCAAGGTTCATGGATGCGTAAATGCCCTCGCTGACACCTCCGAAGCGGGTGGTGAAAGCATGGCGGGCAGATATGGTGGAGGCGGTCATAAAACGCACTCCGCCGATGTTATTTTCTGAGAAAGTCATAGTAACCCTTCTGTGCATCTAAATTGTAAATAGTAAATACTTATTTGGCTTCCCCTTCGGGGGGGAAGCTTTGCGGCGGGAGCAAGCCCCCGCCCTACGGTCAGGCCACAGATATTTTGCCTGTAGGGAACTCTCTTAACCGTTCCGCTTGACCAGGCGCAATCTTCGGAACGGTCAAGACCGTTCCCTACATTCCCGTTCCAAAGTCTATGGCCGTAGGGGCGATTCACGAATCGCCCGCTTTGGGAACAACCGGGTCAACGCCCGCCTTTTTCAGGTAGGAATTTATAAGCAAAAATCTCTCGGTGGTGAATTTCATAGCCATAAAGCGTTTGGGGAAAAAGCAGTCGTAGACCTCGTCGTGGAACTTTTTCTCACTTCTTCTGTCCAGCTCTCTGAAAATATCGTCCACAAATCCCAAAGTCCGCTCCGGCTTCTCGCTGCGAAGCCAGTATTCATAAGCGCCAAAGCGGGATATATCCCACTCCACCGCACTCTCCTCTCCGGGCAGACCAAAAACCATATAAATGGACCGGTCTTTGTTCTCCCGGGGCTCACCATACAGCGGATGCTTTCTGGCGGGAGGCTCCAGAAAGGTTACGCCGAACTGGGTCACCTCGTCCCAGCGGTAGCTCTCCTTCCCGAACTGGCTCCGTGAAATGCCCTCCTCATTTATCTCGATAATAGCGCAGCGGAAAAGCACCTCCGCCAGGAACATATATAAAAGAACCAGCAGAATCAGGAAATACATGGCGGCTCCCGCAATCATAAAGAGAGGAAACCACAAGGGATTTCCTGTTTCAAAAGCCGTCAGCAGCATAACTATCACACCAAAAAGCAGCGCCAGCAGCATGAAGGGCCCGAGCAGCACAACAACAATGCCGTCGCTGTAGGCAAGAAACCTTGTCTTTTTCTTTTTCAAGGATTTTCCCATCAGAAACACTCCATCCGAAATCCTTTAGCCCGTTGATTTGAAGCCTGTAGGGAACAGTCTTGACCGTTCCGCTTATCCGGCTGCAACTTTCGGAACGGTCAAGACCGTTCCCTACATTCCCGCTCCAAAATCTATGGCCGTAGGGGTGATTCACGCTCTCGCCCGCCGCGAATGGGACGTCCGCAGGGCTAATATGCGGCGCGCCGGGTCGTCGCGCCCTACGGGTGCAAAATTGAACCATGTTCGTTTAACGCACCACATCGTAGGGCGGGGGCTTGCTCCCGCCGGGAATGGGCCGGCCAGGTGTCCGACCCCTACGTAAATGGGGGGGTATAAATCTATCCCTCTCTCGTGAAGATTTTTTCTTTAGCCCGAGCAATATAACTTTCCCAAAGAGAAAATATCACTGCCAGGCTGTGCCTCGCTTATCTGCCGCAGCAGTCCTTATACTTCATAGGCAGGCCGTTGGGTCTCAGTTTGCCGCAGGGGCAGGGGTCGTTGCGGCCTATTTTCTGGGCCCGGCGGATGGGCTGCTTTTTCACGGAAGCGTCCCCGCCCACATTGGTGGCGGCGTTTTTCACAACGCTCTTGCGCTGAACGCTCTCATTGGCCCGAACTCTTGCCAGATAAATGCGGCGGACAACTTCCTCACGCATACCGGAGATCATAGTCTCGAACATATCAAGACCCTCCTGCTTATAGGCATCGATGGGCTTGATGTTGCCGTAGCCGCGAAGGCCTATACCCCGGCGCAGCTCGCTCATGGCATCAATATGCTCCATCCAGTATTCGTCAACCACACGGAGCATGATAACTCTCTCCAGCTCGCGCATAACAGGGAGACCGTTGGGCATAGCTCCCAGAGCCTTCTCCTTGGCCTCGTAGACCTCGCGGGCAATGCCCTCCAGCCTTTCTTCAAGAGCGGAAGCCTTCATGCCCTTTTCAAACTGTATGCGGCCCTTTGCAAGGAAGAGCTTTTCAAAGGGAGCAAGAATCTCCGCAAGAGCCTCGGGGCTTTCGGGATCAATATTGCCCACATTGTCGGCAATGAAATCATGTATCATTCCGGCAATGGAGGTCTGGATATCCTCGCCGTCCAGGACCTTGTAGCGCTGCTCATAAATGAGCTTGCGCTGAACGTTCATAACGTCGTCATACTCCAGAGTGCTCTTTCGCACCTGGAAGTTGCGGCTTTCAACGGTCTTCTGGGACTGCTCAATGGCATTGGAGACCATCTTGTTATCGATGGGCATATCCTCGTCCATACCCAGAGCCTCCATCATGCCCATAACTCTCTCAGAGCCGAAAAGGCGCATGATATCGTCGGTCATAGCCAGGAAGAAGCGGCTCTCGCCGGGGTCGCCCTGACGGCCAGCACGGCCTCTGAGCTGGTTATCTATACGTCGGGACTCGTGGCGCTCGGTGCCCAGAATGAAAAGTCCGCCTGCTGCCTTGACCTTTTCGGCCTCATCGCTGATAGCAGCCTTATGGAAGGCCATGCGCTCCGCGAAAAGGGCGCGGGCAGCGAGAATTTCCTCGTTGTCGGTATCGGCATAGCCGGTGGCCTCAATGATGACTTCCTCGCTGTAGCCCGCCTTTTTAAGGTCGTTCTTGGAGAGGAACTCCGCGTTGCCGCCCAGCATAATGTCGGTGCCTCGGCCGGCCATGTTGGTGGCTATGGTGACAGCCCCCAGCTTACCCGCCTGAGCCACTATTTCCGCTTCCTTCTCGTGGTTTTTTGCGTTAAGCACATTGTGCTTCACGCCGGTGCGCTGCAGGAGCTTGGAGATATATTCGCTCTTTTCAATGGACACAGTACCCACCAGAACAGGCTGGCCCTTTTCATGGCAGGCGAGTATCTGCTGAATGATGGCCCGGTTTTTGCCGTTTTCGTTTTTATACACCACATCGGGGTTGTCGATGCGGGCCACGGGCTTATTTGTGGGAACCTCGATAATATCAAGGCCGTAGATGGACACAAACTCCTCCTGCTCGGTGACGGCAGTACCGGTCATGCCGGAGAGCTTATCGTACATACGGAAGTAGTTCTGGAAAGTGATGGTGGCGAGGGTCTTGTTCTCCCGCTCCACGGTGACTCTCTCCTTGGCCTCGATGGCCTGATGGAGACCCTCGCTGTAGCGGCGGCCCAGCATAAGTCGACCGGTGAACTCGTCAACAATGATGACCTCGCCCTCTTTCACCACATAGTCGATGTCACGCTTCATGACGCCGTGGGCCTTGAGGGCCTGATTGATATGGTGGGAAAGGGTGGAGTTTTCAAGGTCTGCCAGATTTTCAAGGCCGAAATGCTGCTCCGCCTTGGCAACGCCTCTGGCGGTGAGGGTGGCGCTCTTGGCCTTCTCATCCACGATGAAGTCGGCGTCCACGTTCTCGTCCTCCTCCGCCTTCTCGTCCACGGAGGCTACCACCAGCTTTTTCAGGCGGCAGACAAAGTCGTTCACCTGCTTATAAAGCTCGGTGCTCTCGTCGCCCTGGCCGGAGATGATAAGGGGGGTGCGGGCCTCGTCTATGAGGATGGAGTCCACCTCGTCCACCACGGCGAAGCGGTGGCCGCGCTGGACCATGTTCTGCTTATAAATGGCCATATTGTCACGGAGATAGTCAAAGCCCATCTCGTTATTGGTGCCGTAGGTAATGTCGGCGGCGTAGGCCTCCCGTCTCTCGGCGGAAGAAAGGCCGTGGACAATAAGGCCCACTTTGAGGCCGAGGAAGCGGTGGCCCTTGCCCATCCACTCGCTGTCGCGGCGGGCCAGATAGTCGTTGACGGTGACTATATGCACGCCCTTGCCCTCAAGGGCGTTGAGGTAGGCGGGGAGCACGGCCACAAGGGTCTTGCCTTCGCCGGTCTTCATCTCGGCGATGCGGCCCTGATGGAGGACTATGCCGCCTATGAGCTGCACACGGAAGGGCTTCATGCCCAGCACGCGCCATGCGGCCTCGCGGGCAACCGCGAAGGCCTCGGGGAGAATATCGTCCAGGGTTTCGCCGCTATTAAGGCGCTCTTTGAACTCCCGGGTCTTGTCCTTCAGTTCCTCGTCGCTCATAGCGGTGCAGACGCTGTCCAGCGCCTCTATCTTATCCACAATGGGGTATATCTTTTTCAGCTCTCTCTCGGAGTAGCTGCCGAAAAGTTTATTGAGAAGTCCCATGTTACTTTCCTTTCATCGGCGCAGAAGGGGCCTTGGTTTTTTCCACCGCTGCGCATAGTTAGAACATTGTATCATGGTATTATATCACAGATATATGAATAAATAAAGTATATTGCTGTCAAAAAATCGGAGAGGGAAAAACGAATTTTGCAATTGAATCCGTCGTAAAAATGATGTATGATAGTTGGGTTATGAGAGGAGCGATAACATGAAGCACCATGGTTTTCACAAAGCTGTGTGGAGCATTCTCCGCTTTATACTGGCCCCTTATATCAAGTGGCGTTTTGGATATACATACGAAGTGTGCAAACTGGAGGGCCCCGTCCTTGTAATGGGCAACCATGACAGCAACTGGGACCCCCTCTTTCTTGGCTGCGCCTTCCCCAATCAGATGTACTTTGTTGCCAGCGAGCATATCTTCCGCTGGGGCATAGTTTCATGGATTCTTAAAGTCCTCCTTGCCCCCATCTCCCGCCTGAAGGGCACCACCGCCGGAGATACGGCAATGACCATAATCCGCCGTCTGAAAAAGGGCTGCAACGTTGCCATGTTCGCAAACGGCAGCCGCTCCTTCAACGGCATAAGCGAGGACATTCTCCCCTCCACCGGCAAGCTGGCCCGTGTAAGCGGAGCCACCCTTGTTACCTACCGGCTGGACGGCGGCTACTTCACTGAGCCCCGCTGGAATTTTTCCGGCATAAGACGGGGCAAAATAACAGGGCGGGTTATGAATGTCTATACCCCCGAGATGCTTAAAAAGATGAGCGTTGACGAGATAAACGCCGCCATCAATCAGGACCTCTATGTGGACGCCTACGCCGTTCAGCGCAAAGCCATGATTCCCTTCCGCAGCTCTCGTCCCGCGGAGAGCCTTGAGAGCGTTCTCTGCCTCTGTCCCAAGTGCGGAGCTTTGGGCCATATGCACTCTGAGAAGGATATGTTCCGCTGCCTTGAATGCGGCTATGAAGTCAGATACGACGAATACGGCTTCTTCCGGGGCGACGAGGTCATCTTTGACAGCGTCACCGATTGGGATAAGTTCCAGTCCGAGCGCATTCGCACCATGGCAGACGAGGCCGGGGAGAATGAGCTTATCTTCAGCGACGATGGCTTTGAGCTTAGCCTGGTCCGCGCCGACCACAGCAGCGAGAAGCTGGGCAGTGGCAGCATTGCCCTCTACCGCGACCGCTTTGAGTGCTGCGGCAGGGTCTTCCCTGTGGCTGAGCTTGGGGGCTTCGCCCTCCACGGTCCCGTGGCGGTGAACTTCTCCCACGCCGATGCAAGCTACGAGCTCAAGCCCACAGGCATCACCTGCACCAGAAAATATCAGACCGTCATCCACCATCTGCTGGCCGCAAAGCCCGCAATGCAGTCCTAACACAAGAGCAAAGAAGGATAAGAAGATGAATAAGATCGGCTTTGACAACGACAAATATCTGAAGACCCAAACGGAAAACATCCGCTCCCGCATCCAGCAGTTCGGCGGCAAGCTCTATCTGGAGTTCGGCGGCAAGCTCTTTGACGACTACCATGCCTCCCGTGTTCTCCCCGGCTTCAAGCCCGACAGCAAGGTGCAGATGCTCATGAACATGAAAGATGACGCCGAGGTGCTCATCGTCATCTCCGCAAACGACATTGAGCGCAACAAGCGCCGTGGCGACCTTGGCATCACCTATGACGAGGACACCCTCCGCCTTATTGACGCTTTCCGTGGCATAGGCCTCTATGTGGGCAGCGTGGTCATCACCCAGTACCAGAACCAGCCCGCCGCAGATCAGTTCCAGAAGCGCATGGAAATGCTGGGTCTGAAGGTCTACCGCCACTATATCATCCCCGACTATCCCGCCAATCTCCCCCTCATCGTCTCCGACGAGGGCTACGGAAGAAACGATTATATAGAGACCTCCCGCTCCCTCGTGGTGGTCACCGCTCCCGGCCCCGGCAGCGGCAAGATGGCCACCTGCCTGAGCCAGCTTTACCACGAGCACAAAAGAGGCATCTCCTCGGGCTACGCCAAGTTCGAGACCTTCCCCATATGGAATCTGCCCCTGACCCATCCCGTGAATCTGGCCTATGAGGCCGCCACCGCGGACCTTGATGACGTTAACATGATAGACCCCTATCATCTCGAGGCCTACGGCGAGATGACCGTAAACTACAACCGTGACGTGGAGGTTTTCCCCGTTCTCAACGCCATCCTTGAGCGCATCTGGGGCAAGAGTCCCTACAAGAGCCCCACAGACATGGGCGTGAACATGGTGGGCAACTGCATCGTGGACGACGAGGTGTGCCGCCATGCCAGCAAGCTTGAGATAATCCGCCGCTACTATTCCGCAGCCGTAAGTGTCCGTCAGGGCCTCAGCGACCCCAGCGAGCAGAGAAAAATCGAGCTCATTATGAATAAATGCGGCATCACCGCCGAGTATCGCCCCGTCATCGCCGCCGCCATGGCCCGTGCCGAGGAAACTCAGGCTCCCGCAATGGCTCTGGAGCTGCCCGACGGCAAGATAGTCACCGGCAAGACCTCCCCCCTGCTGGGCGCCGCCTCTGCCTGCCTCCTGAACTCCCTCAAGGAGCTGGGCGGCCTCAACAAGGAGCTGCTGCTTATCTCTCCCGGTATCATCGAACCCATCCAGCATCTGAAAACCGAGCACATGGGCAACCGCAACCCCCGCCTCCATACCGACGAGATACTGGTGGCCCTTTCCATCTGCGCTGTGACCAATCCCATGGCCGAGCACGCCATGGACCAGCTGGACAAGCTCCGCGGCTGCGAGGCCCATTCCAGCGTCATTCTCTCCCGTGTGGACGAAAACCTCTTCCAGAAGCTGGGCGTAAACGTGACCTATGAGCCCAGATACCAGGTGAAAAAGCTTTTCCACGGCTAAATTGAAAAAACCCATCCCCGAAGATTCTGGGGATGGGTTTTTTGCGTCAAACGGGCGCTTCATGAAGCGCCCC
>JAZSFJ010000141.1:0-10500 GCA_045532145.1 Oscillospiraceae bacterium | reverse complement strand
CCACAGGTCGCCCCTACGATAATACTATTAGGTGTACTGTAATCAGCGCTTCACCCGTAGGGCGCGACGACCTCGGCGCGCCACGCCGCAGTACCAAAGTTTCCCACCGCGCCCCGGCGAATCCGTACGCATCCCCGTAGGGCGGCTGCTTGCTGCCGCCGTAATGTATGCCGCAAGACCCTGTACACCACGCGGGCGACCATAGGTCGCCCCTACGATGATACTATTAGGTGTACTGTAATCAACGCTTCACCCGTAGGGCGCGACGCCCCCGGCGCGCCACGCCGCAGTACCCAAGTTTCCCACCGCGCCCCGGCGAATCCGTAAGCACCCCCGTAGGGCGGCTGCTTGCTGCCGACGTAAATTTATCGTAACCACCCGTAGGGCGCGACGACCCCGGCGCGCCACGCTGCAGTACCCCAGTTTCCCACCGCGCCCCGGCGAATCCGCATACAACTCCCCGTAGGGCGACTGCTTGCTGCCGCCGTAAATTTATCGTAACCAACCGTAGGGCGCGACGCCCCCGGCGCGCCACGCCGCAGTACCCCATTTTTCCACCGCGCCCCGGCGAATCCGCATGCACCCCCGTAGGGCGGGGGCTTGCTCCCGCCGTAAATACCATCATAGCCTGTAGGGGCTGGACACCCGGCCGGCCCACCTTCGGACTCCAGACGAATTTATCGCAACATAGTGGAAATTCCACCTCAAAAGTGCTATTATGCATCTATGAAAGGGGGCTGTATGGTGACAAGAGAAGATATAATCCTCCGCAGACTATCGGGCCAACATCTGCTTACGGCCGCAGACACAAAAACTGTTATAAAAAACCTCTGCGGAGTTCAGTCCCAGTTTCTGAGCCACGCCCTCCACGGACTCAGCCTCCGCTGCCATAGCGTTGATACCTCCTGTCTTGTAAAGAGTTGGACCATCCGGGGCACAATGCATCTTTTCTCCCTTGACGACTTACCGCTATTTCTCCACAAAGGCCGCAGCCATTTTCTCCGCCCGGTGGACACCATGGAGACAGACAGCCATATTGATGCGCCCCGCAAGGCCTATTTCGGAGATATTATCTGCGAGGCCATTGCCTCAGGCACGGATGAGCGGGAAGCACTGAAGGCCCTTTGCGAAAGCCGTGGAATGACGGAAGGGGAGAGCCGCAGCGCCTTTGATCCATGGGGTGGACTTATCCGGGCTCTTTGTGAAGAAGGGCGAATCTGCCATAAGGTGCAGGAGAAAAAAGCCTATATGCTCTGCCCGCGCTTTGAGCCCATGGATGCGGAAGCTGCCAGGCTTGAGCTGGCCAGGCGCTATTTCACCTATTTCGGCCCAGCAACAGTGAAGGATGCTGCCTATTTTTTCGGCACTACCCAAAAGTCTGTTAAAGAGTTTATGTCTCAGCTGCCGCTGAGGGAAACAAATACAGACGGTAAGAGCTTTTTCTACATTGGCGGCCAAAGCCTGGAAAGAGAAATACCCCGCTGCATTTTCCTTTCAGGTTTTGACCAGATGCTGCTGGGCTATGACAAAAGGGAGAGTCTTATCCTGCCTGGGGAGCAACTTCGGGAGATATTCACCCTTGCAGGAATAGTCAGGCCTGCTTTGCTCATAGACGGCAGGGTGGCGGGATGGTGGAACTTGAAAAACAGGAAGCTGCAAATAAAGCTCTTTGGCGAATGTGACCATGGCTCCATAGAGGAAGAAGCACACAGGCTTTGGAGCGATATAAAAGCAATTGAGTTTACATAATTTTGTTAGCGAGGATAACATGAAAGTTTTGATGGGTACAACAAACCCTGCCAAGGTTACGAGATTTCAGGAGTTTCTCTCGGAAAACGGCACGGAGTTTCTCACTTTGAAAGATATGGGCATCACCGCCGAGCCCAATGAAACAGGCGCAAGTCCCGAGGAGAATGCCCGCATCAAGGCAGCTTTTTATGGACGATACTTTGATAAGGTTATCTGCAACGATTCCGGCCTATATTTCGACTGCATCCCTCTGGACGACCCACGCCAGCCGGGACTGAACATCCGCAGCCCGGAGGGCAGACGCCTTGATGACGAGGAAATGATAGAGTATTATTCTGCTCTTATCCATAGCCTTGGCGGCAGGACCCTTGCCTACTATCTGGATGGCATAGCTGTCTATAATGAGGGGAAGATAGAGTCTTATCTGGACGAGCGGGGGAAGCTGGCAGCCTTTTATATGGTGGATACCCCCTCCTCAAACCGCCACGAGGGCTGGCCTCTTGACTCCCTCTCCATAAATAAAAACACCATGACCTACTTCGTAGACCACGGCAATAATATCTATGACAATGTGGAAGAGCAGATAATGGTGGGGGAGTACCGCAAGAGAGTTGTGGATTTCCTGAAAGGCGCATTGGGGATAGAGTGAATTCTATCATCTCTGCCTCGTTAATGCTTCCGTAGGGGAGGCTATCAGCCTCCCGCGGGCGGCAGATTGCCGCCCCTACATATATTCGAATATTTTCGTAGGGCGGGGGCTTGCTCCCGCCGTGGGAGGTCACCCTGCCCTACGGGTGCAGCAATATTTGCGGGACGTCGAGGACGCCGTCCACTACGATTTGCGTCCTATGTATCCGTAGGGCGCGACGACCCGGCGCGCCGTTATATTGCAAGACTACAAATTGGTAGGGCGGCTGATAGCTGCTGCCAGAAAGGAATTGAACTATGCTTATCGGAATATTTGGCGAAAGCTGCACCGGCAAATCTACCCTTGCGGAGAAGATAGCCGCAGAGCTTGGGTTCGAAATATTTGCCGGAAAGGACTATCTGCGTCTTGCAAAGAATGAAAACATTGCAAAGGCCATGTTTAAGAAGAAACTTGATGCTGCGATCAACAGCGAAAACATCATCTATGTTATCTCGGAACCGGAACATCTCCCCTTGCTGCCGGAGGGGGCATTGCGTATCCTCGCTACAGCGGAAATTGAACTTATCAAGTCCCGCTTTGCCCAGAGGATGCGTGGTAATCTGCCCGCTCCTGTGGCAGCCATGCTGGAGAAAAAACACGGCTGCTTTGACGCTCAGCCTCACCATATCCATGTTATCTCAGGAGAAACGGACCTGGATGAGGTAATTGGGCAGATAAAGGAGCGGGTGGCTCATGTGCATTGATACCCCGCGGCTGATTATCCGCGATTTTAGCCCCGATGATGCCGCCGATTTGCAAGAAATTCTCGGTGATGCTGAGACTATGGAAAACTGCGAAGCCCCCTACGATTATGAGAAAACAAAAAATTTTCTCATCTCCTTCTGCATTGAGCGAAGGGGAGCGGTGGCGGCAGTACATAAAGAAAGCGGCAAGATGATAGGCTACATCCTCTTCAAGGAAATTGAGGAGGATGTATATGAATTGGGCTGGTTCATTAACCGCGCTTTTTGGCGACAGGGCTACGCATATGAAGCCTGCAGAGCTGTGATAGACTATGCCTTTGGAGAAAGGAAGGCATGCAAGGTATTCGCAGAGACCGTAGACACCGTTAAGTCCGTGGCACTCATGAAAAAGCTGGGTATGCGTTTTGAAGGCATTCAGCCCGGAGATACTGAGCTTTATTTATACGGGCTAGTGAAGGAAGGTTGAGATTCGGCTTGTAGGGAACGGTCTTGACCGTTCCGCTTTATGCATCTGAATTTCGGAACGGTCAAGACCGTTCCCTACAGCGAGAAAATACCGAGTCAGTTTACATAATCATGGAGGCTGTGATGAGATTAAGATAAAAAAGTAAACCCCAAGCATTGATTGAAAGGAGTTTACTTGAATGATTATTAAAGAATACAAAATTTATAATGAAGAAGAAATACTGAGCCTATACAAAAGCGTGGGCTGGACGGCCTATACCGACAGCCCAGATGTGCTGAAGAAGGGCTTTGAAAACTCTATGCTGACGCTGGGTGCCTACGAGGGCGAAAAGCTTTTGGGCCTCATCCGCTGCGTAGGTGACGGGGAGACCATCGTCTTTGTGCAGGACATTCTGGTGTTCCCGGAGTATCAGCGCCGGGGCATCGGCACAGCCCTTTTGCGCTCCGTTTTGGATAAATACAGCCATGTGCGGCAGACTGAGCTGTGCACGGATAACTCTTCGAATACCATAGCCTTTTATAAGTCAATGGGTTTCGTGGAGATGTCCGAAATTGGCTGCTGCGGCTTTATGAGGGTGTAAAAATGCCAATACAAAATATTGAACAGCCCGCAGTGATTCAAATCGACGATTCACTGCGGCTTCGCAAATATGACGGTGTCTATGATTTTGCCCTTGAGTGGTATCAGGACCCGGATACGGTTTATCTGGTGGATGGGAAAAGGGAGGTTTATACCATAGAGCGGCTTGCAGCTATGTACGAGTATCTGAACAATGCCGGTGAATTGTATTTTATCGAAGTATTGGAGGCAGGCACATACAGACCCATCGGCGACGTGACTTTCTGGCAGAATGATATGCCTATTGTTATCGGAGTGCCGGATTACAGAGGAAGGAAAATCGGAAGCAAAGTCATATCAGCCCTTATACAAAGAGGAAAAGAACTTGGCTATAAATATCTGGGCGTTGACGAGATATATCGCTGGAACGAAGCTTCAAAACGCTGCTTTGAGGGCCTCGGATTTAGCGCATATGAGAACACCGAAAAGGGCGCAAGATACAGGCTGAGTCCTAGATAAGGGCGTATTTGATATCATTACACAGAGAAAGGGTGGTTTTTATGAAAATGAATCGTGCATGGAGGGTTCACGCTTCCTAACCCTCCAAACAATAATATGGAGGAATTAAAAAATGAAAAACCAAATCACTATCGGTGAAGCTGTCACGGACGCCGACATTGCCCTCTTCTGGGAGGTGCTTCGCATCTATTTTGAGCGTGATATTTTTCCCGACTCCGAGGACGAGGACAGGGAGTATTTTCTTGGCGACGAGTACCGCGTCCATATGCAGAAGATACATGAACGGGATAATGACCGATGTTATTATCTTTTCTTCCGAAGGGATGGAAAAGATATTGGCTTTGCACTTCCGGTGTTATACACCTCGGAGGACGGTAAGTTATTTATTATGGAGTTCTGTGTTTTCCCGGAGTTTCGCGGCAATGGAACGGGAAAAGCCTGCGCTGAGGCTCTTCTTGACTGGGCTCGGGAGCGGGGGATGCTTTACGCCGAACTAAACTGCGGCGAAGAAAGACGAATTCGATTCTGGCAACGAGTGGGCTTTATTAAAAACGGCTCCGACGAGTGGGGGGAGCCATTGATGCTTATGCCTCCAGTGGAGGAAGTATCCATCACCATTGAAATGTTAAAAGAGCCCAGTGACTGGCAGCTTCTAAAGCTCCTTAACGGATATCTCAAGGAAATAGGGGAAGAGGTCCTTTGCGAAGAAAAACAGGAAAGACTACAGGAGGCCGTCCGGCAAGAAAAGATACATTTTTTCCTTGCCAAGCGTGGCACCCGAGCCGTAGGTATGTGCAGTGTTTCGATGTATTGGTCTACCTTCTCCTGCGATGATGTCGCGGTTTTTGAGGATTTCTATATCGAGCCTGTGTTTCGCAGAAAAGGCATAGCCCGCATGCTGGCTCGGGCGGCGCAGAACTACTGCGCGGAAAAAAGGATATTGAGTCTCAGCGTCTGCTGCGCCGACTGTGACAGGGGAATGTATCACGAGCTAGGTTTTGAAACGAGGCTTGGAAATACTCTGGCGTATATGATCTAAAAGTAAAAAGCTCCGGGAAACCGGAGCTTTTTAGCTTTATGCCTTCCCCTGGGGGAAGGTGCCCCGAAGGGGCGGATGAGGGTATTTTGGCGACTGTATTTCTATCTTTATGCTGAAATCACGGTAGCTTTTTACTACGCAATTCGCCAAAGCTTTCAGCAAACGGGAGAGTCTTACTGCCAAGCCCCTCATCAGTCATGGCGGGAGCAAGCGCCCGCCCTACGGCGCTCGACAGCTTCCCTCAGGGGAAGCCTTTTTTATTCCTTTCCCCAAGCCATCTTCATTTCATCCATGAGGGGCAGTCCATCCCGCAATGCAAGCATTTCCCGGCGACAGGCCTCTATGGCTTTTTCCAGAAACGCATCCGCCATTTGTGGTGTGAAATGGTGGTACTCGCCATCCTCCATCTGCACAAAATCATTCTCAAGCTCCCGGAGAAAGGTGGCAATATCAAAGTCAAAGCAGAGGTTTATTGCTTCGCTTTCAAAATCCAAGGGCGCAGTTATTCCGTTTTCCACAGCACGGCTTTCGATTATATAGCGGTTTATCTTCCTGTAGTCCGAATGGAGCCGGCGCACATTTTCCGGAATACGGGCGTCCCACTCCGGCAAGGCGTACATGAAACGGCGGTACACCATGTCCTGAACAAGGTGGAGATAGTAGCCGAGATAGAGGCTGTCCGCCTTCATCTTCTCTCCAAACTCGAGGCGAAAGCGGCTGAGCTCATAGGTTATAAGTCCGCTGGGCATAATTATCTGGTAGTGGGGCGCGGCGCGAAGTGCGCTGTCGTTTTTTGCGTCCGGCAGTATAGAGCCCAGGCGAAAACGCATGGGATTTTCAATGTCAAAATCTCTGAGTATTGCATCTGCGACTGCAAGATGGATAAGTCTCGACGCCATTTTGTAAAGCTCCTCATTTTTAGTCTTTAAATACATTCTAACACAGGGGAAATTATATGAAAAGGAGCATAATTTGTGTAAATATAACCAAAAAAAGCACTTGATTTTGTATATGCAAGGTGGTATACTATTTGCGTTAGATAAGACATTTGACTGAGTGGGCGCCCCCCACTCTTTTTTGCAATCAAAAACAAAATGTAAGAAAATAGGAAATGGAGTTGCTATGAACAAAATCGCACAGCGCGTATATGACCTGGCTCTCCCTGTTGCGGAGAAAATGGGCCTGGATATCTGGGATGTTGAGTATCTCAAGGAGGCCGGAGAGTGGTTTCTGAGAGTGTATATTGACAAGGCCGAGGGAGGCGTTTTCATCTCCGACTGCGAGAATTTCAGCCGTGAGATGGACCCCATTCTGGACGAGGCCGACCCCATTGACGGTAGCTATGTTTTCGAGGTAAGCTCCGCCGGAGCCGAGAGACAGCTCAAGCGCCCTTCCGACTTTGAGCGCTTCATGGGCAGCAACGTTGAGGTAAAGCTCTATAAGGCCGTGGATGGCCGCAAGAGCTATCAGGGCACTCTTTCCGCTTATGAGGACGGAAAGGTCACTTTGGATATAAGCGGCCTTGAGATGAGCTTTGAAAAGGAGCTTGTTGCCTCCGTCCGCCTTCGTGTAGAGATATAATGATAATATTTTGAGGAGATTAGATAAATGAACGCTGAATTTTTCATCGCCATCGAAGAGCTTGAAAAGGAAAAGGGCATTCCCAGACAGTACATGTACGACAAAATCCATCAGGCAATGATGGCTGCTTTCCGCAAGGATAACCCCAATGCCGCTGACAATATTGTCATCGACATGAACGAAGAGAAGAGAAAGATCGATATGTATATCGAGATGGAAGTTGTTGAAGAGGTTGAAGACCCCGCAAGACAGCTGAATCTGGACGCAGCCAAGTCCGTCTCCAAGCGCGCCAAGGTGGGCGGCACCGTTAAGATCCCCATTGAGACCAAGAAGTTTGGCCGTATCGCCGCTCAGGCTGCAAAGCAGGTCATCATTCAGGGTATCCGCGAGGCCGAGCGCGGCATCGTCTATGAGGAGTTCACCAGCAAGGAGCACGAAATCCTCACCGGCGTTGTTTCCCGCATCGACCCCAGAAACGGCTCCCTCTCCATCAAGATAAGCTCCAACAGCGAGTACACCGAGGCCGTTATGCCTGCCAACGAGCAGATCAGAGGCGAGGAGCTTAAAGAGGGCGACCGCATCAAGGTCTACGTTGTTGAGGTCCGCAACTCCACCAGAGGCCCCCAGGTGCTCATTTCCCGCACCCATCCCGGCCTTGTTAAGCGTCTTTTCGAGCTTGAGGTACCCGAGATATTCGACGGCACTGTTGAGATAAAGTCCATCGCCCGCGAAGCCGGCAGCCGCACCAAGATGGCTGTCTGGTCAAATGCCGAGGAAGTTGACCCCATCGGCTCCTGCGTCGGCCCCAAGGGCGGCCGCGTTGCCACCATCGTTGACGAGCTTGGCGGCGAGAAGATAGACATCGTGAAGTACAGCGAGTACATCGAGGAGTATGTTGCTGCCGCTCTGGCTCCCGCCGAGGTCATTTCCGTGACCCAGCTTGAGGAAGGCAAGAGCTGCCGCGTCATCGTTCCCGACAGCCAGCTCTCCCTTGCCATCGGCAAGGAGGGACAGAACGCCCGTCTGGCTGCAAAGCTCACCGGCTATAAGATCGACATCAAGCCCGAGAGCGAAGCATAAAAAGCAAGAATAAAAGGGAGGCAGTCAAAGTGCAAAAGAAAATACCCATGCGGCAGTGCCTTGGCTGCCGTGAAATGAAGCCCAAGCGGGAACTTATCCGGGTGGTAAGATCTCCCGAGGGGGACATCAGCCTGGATTTCAAGGGCAAGGCCAGCGGACGAGGCGCCTATGTGTGTCCCGACATGGCCTGTCTCAAAAAGGCCATGAAGAGCAAGGCCATTGAGAGAGCCTTTGAAACCTCCATCCCCCAGGAAATCTACGCTCTGCTCACTGAGCAGATGGAGGCGGGAGATGAGTAAGGCGCTGAATTATCTGGGCATAGCCAGAAAAAGCGGCGGCATAGAGACCGGAGAGGATAATTCCTCCGGCCTTGTAAAAGCCGGTAAAGCCAGAGTGCTGCTTGTGGCCTCCGACACATCCGACGGAGCCAAGCGCCGGGCTGAGGGCTATGTATACGAAACGAACACAATATTGGTGGAGACACCCTTCACCAAGGATGAAATAGCGGGTATCACCGGAAAGAGCGGCTGCTCTATGGCGGCCATAACGGACCTTGGTCTCGCGGCGGCCTTTTTGAAGGCCCTTGCCGATGAACAGCCTGAAATTTATTCGGAGTCCTATGAGAGCATAAAAGCTCTCCAGCAGCGCCTTGAAAAGCGCAAAACCGAAAAATCCAAGTCAGTCAGCGGCAAAAAAACGGGTATTAGGAGGAAGAAAAGCGTATGAGCAGTTTTGATAAATACAGAATTCATGAGGTGGCCAAGGATTTTAACCTGTCCAGCAAGGCCATTTCCGAGATATTGACGGAGTATGCCTCCGCACCCAAAAACCATATGCAGGTTCTGGAAAGCAACGAGCTGGATCTGATTTTTGAATATCTCACCCAGCATAATCAGATGGAGTCCATTGCCGAGGTATTTGCGGTTCCCGCACCCAAGGCTCCTGAGAAAAAGCCCGCTCCCCAGCAGGGCAAGGCTCCTCAGCAGCAGGGCAATAAGAACGCTCCCCAGCAGCAGGGCAAGGGCCAGCAGCCCAAGAATCAGCAGCAGGCAGCAGCTCAGCAGCCCGCTCCCCAGCCCAAAAAGGAGCAGAAGCCCTATGTCCCCAGACAGGTTGCAGAGAAGCGCATCGTGGATACCCGCGGCAACACCAATACCAACCTGAGCAAGTATGACGAGAAGTTCGATAATCTTGCCGGCGAGCGCGGCGAGAAGCAGCGCGGCGGTAAGGAGAAGTTCACTAACCGCAATAAGCAGCGTCAGGCTCAGGCTCCTTCCAACAAGCGTCGTCAGGAGGAGAAGGACAAGATGCAGCGTCTGCAGCTTGAGATAGCCAAGAAGCAGCCCACCAAGGTCTCCATCCCCGATGAGATCGCCGTAGGCGAGCTGGCCTCCCGCATGAAGAAGACCGCCGCCGAGGTTATCAAGCAGCTTATCAAGCTGGGCGTTTTTGCCTCTGTTTCCGAGATAATCGACTACGATACCGCCGCCCTCGTTGCTATGGAGCTGGGCTGCGTTGTTGAAAAGGAAGTTATAGTCACTGTTGAAGAGCGTCTTATCGACGACCGCGAGGATAAGCCCGAGGAGCTTGTTTCCCGCGCTCCCGTCGTTGTCGTTATGGGTCACGTTGACCACGGCAAGACCTCTCTGCTGGACTGCATCCGCCATGCAAATGTTGCTTCCGGCGAGGCCGGCGGCATCACCCAGCATATCGGCGCTTACACCGTTGAGATAAACGGCAGCCCCATCACCTTCCTTGACACCCCCGGCCACGAGGCATTCACCTCCATGCGTGCCCGCGGCGCTATGATTACCGATATCGCCATCCTCGTTGTGGCCGCTGATGACGGCATCATGCCCCAGACCATCGAGTCCATCAACCACGCCAAGGCTGCAGGCATCCCCATCGTTGTTGCCATCAACAAGATCGACACCGTGGGCGCAAACCCCGACCGTATAAAGCAGCAGCTTACCGAGTATGATATAGTTCCCGAAGAGTGGGGCGGCGACACCATTGTTTGCCCCATCTCCGCAAAGAAGAAGATAGGCATTGAGGACCTTCTGGAAAACCTTGTCGTTCTGGCCGAGGTTCAGGAGCTCAAGGCCAACCCCAACCG
>JAZSFJ010000127.1:0-14868 GCA_045532145.1 Oscillospiraceae bacterium | reverse complement strand
AAGGTGAGAGAGGCTGTGCCGATTCGGCACAGGCTCTCAATAGTTTTATTCAAAAAATGCGTTTTCGGTTATGGTTTCGTACTGCTCCTGCGTGAGCTCGCAGTGGAAGAAAAGCTTATAAAACTCTGTGACCTCTGTTTTCACATCGTAGTCGCAATATTCGGGATAGAGGACGGCGGTGAGCCAGATAAGGCCAAGAATCCGCTGGGCGCCGGGAGGGCTGCCCATCCAGTTCAGGGGGGCGTCGGGCACTCGCAGCACCCTGCCGCCGGTGACGGCCCGGAGCTCCTGCCATGCAGGATCGGTTTCAAGGGTGGCGTAGCTTTCCGGAGTGCCAAAAATGATGCACTCAGGGTCCCAGAGGGCTATCTGTTCCATATCCACGGGATTGCCTGTGCCCTTGCTTATGACCTCCTCAACCACGGCGGCGTTGTCGCAGAGCAGGTCGATAAGCTCTGCGTGGTAGCTGCCCTTTGCAAGAACGCTGAGGCCCTCGTAGGCGGGGATATAGATGGCCTCCGCCTTATTTTCTCCCACCTGCTCCATGATGGAGAGCGTACGGTCATAGACGCGCCAGCAATAGTTTTTTAAGGTAACACCTGTATGGTCGATGCCAAGAAGTCTGCCAAGCTTGTCGAAGGTCTCCGGCAGGGTCTCCAGAGTGGACTCAATAAACACGCAGGGGATGCCAAGCTGCTTCTGCAAAGCCTCGATGTCCTCGGCGGTGGAGCCCTTCACCTCGCCTATATCGATGATGACCTGGGGGGCGGCAAGGGCGAGAGACTCGATGTTCAGGTCGGAGCTGCCGTAAAGCTGGCCGAAATAGGGCAGGGAGCGGTACTTTTCGGGAATGATGCCCTCGCTTGAAGCGTCAAACTTGCTGGCAAGACCCACAAGCATATCCGGAGCAAGGGCAAAAAGTATCATCTGGCTGAGAGGCCCGGTGGGCACAATGCGGCTTATATTCAGGGGAACTTCAACTTCCCGCCCGCAGTCATCGGTGAAGAGAATGGTCTCCGTGTTCCCGATGGGGGTGTAGCTATTGCCGCAGCCTGCGAAAAGGCTGAGAGCAAGGGCGAGAATAAGGAAGATGGAAATTGTTTTTTTCATGGGAAACTCCTTTCGTCTTATGTAGGGAACGGTCTTGACTGTTCCGAAAATCGAGGAGGCGGAACGGTCAAGACCGTTCCCTACATGGTGAAAACCTATAATAAATGTGCGGGACGATGTGGGCATCGTCCCCTACAAAGCGCTGCATCCGTAGGGCGGCCGCTTGCTGCCGCCGCTGCAAAGGGGAAAGCTATATCAAATACTGCCCGGCACACAGACTCTCACCCGGTCATCCTTCAATGAGCAGACCTCCACATCCACGCCGTAAAGCTTGCTTATCAGCTCCCCGGTGATGGTGTCTGCGGGGCTGCCGTGGGCGAGGACCTGACCGCCCTGAATGGCCAGAACCTTGTGGGAGTAGAGAAAGGCCTGGTCCGGGTCGTGGGTGGACTGGATGATGGCGTAGCCCTGCCCGGTGAGGGAGCGCACGGTCTGCATAACGCGGGTGCGGTTGCCGTAGTCAAGGTTGGCGCTGGGCTCGTCCATGATAAGTATTTTTGCCTGCTGGGCGATGGCACGGGCTATGAGCACCAGCTGCCGCTCACCGCCGGAGATGTTGGTGTAGCCCCGGTTTTCAAGATGGGCAATGCCCAGCTTCTCCAGAGCCTCCCGGGCCAGAGCGATCTGGCGCTTGCCGGGTACGGAGAGGGCGTTCACCTGGGCGGTTGTGCCCATGAGCACCATGTCCATAACGCTGAAATTGAAGGTGGGGTAATGGGACTGGGGGATATAGGCGATGTGCTGGGCCAGCTCCTTGGCGGAAAGCCCGGCGGTGGACTTGCCGTCTATGAGGCACTGGCCGCTACTGGGCTTCAAAAGGCCCAGAATGCAGCGGAAAAGGGTGCTTTTGCCCACGCCGTTGGGGCCGAGGACGCTGAGGAGCTCCCCATATTCGGCGAAGAAGCTGAGACCCTTCAGTACCTCGTGCTCGCCGTAGGAAAAGCGGAGGTCACGGACTTCAAGACTCATATTCTCTCACCGTCCCTTGTAATAAGATAGATAAAGAAAGGTGCGCCGATGAAGCTGGTGAGGATGCCGATGGGTATCTCCGTCACCATGGCGTTTCGGGCAATATCGTCCACAAGCAGCAGGAACAAAGCGCCGAAAAGCATACTGGCAGGCATGAGATGGCGGTAGTTGTTGCCCACAAGGCGGCGGGCCAGATGGGGGATGACAAGACCTACCCAGCCGATGACGCCGCTGACAGATACGGCGGCGGCGGTGACAAGAGTGGCGCAGAGTATCACCAGCACACGGAGGCGAGGGGCGTTGACGCCCATGGTGCGGGCCTCCTCATCCCCAAGGGTGAGGACGTTTATACGCCAGCGCAGGGCGAAAAGGGGCACAAGACCTATGACCATAGGCACGAGAGCGAAGAGCACATCCCGTCCGCTTGCGCCATTGAGCGAGCCCATGAGCCAGTAGGTGATGGCGGGAAGCTGGTCGGAGGGGTCGGCCATCAGCTTTATGAAGCTTGTGCCGGAAGAAAAGAGAGAGCCAATCATGATGCCCGCCAGAATGAGGCCGATTACCCGCTTGCCCTTGGCTCTGCCGCCCACAAAGATAACGAGGCCCACGCAGACAAGGCTGGAGGCGAAGGCAAATACCGTCACCCATACAGCGCCCAGATCCAGAACTATGGCCAGGGCCGCGCCGAAGGATGCTCCCGCGGAGGCGCCCAGTATGTCGGGAGCGGCCATGGGGTTGCGGAAGGTGCCCTGATAGCTGACACCTGCGGAACTCAGGGCGCAGCCCACAAGGCAGGCCAGAGCAATTCTGGGCAGGCGGTGGCTGAGGAGCAATGCCTCCTGAGTGGGGGTCCAGAAGCTCTCTATGGGGAAAATGCGGCTAGAAATTATTCCGCAAAGCTCCCGAAAGCCGATGGGATAGCGGCCCAGCACCACGCTGCCTATGATGGCGGCAATGAGCGCTGCGCAGAGTATGGCGATTATGGCGGAGTATGGAAGATGTTTCCTGGGTTTTGTCATGAGTGTGACTCCTGAGATTGAGAATGAAATACCGATTTGAAGCCTTCTCCTTGAGGAGAAGGTGGCGAGCTTGCGAGGCGAATGAGGTGGTCTAAAACTATAAAACACCCCATCGGTAACGGCGGGAGCAAGCGCCCGCCCTACGGCGCTCGACAGCTTCCCCCGGGGGAAGCCTTGTAAGGAATTTTGTATTTAATACCTTCCCCTGGGGGAAGGTGCCCCCGCAGGGGGCGGATGAGGGACTTTTGGCGACTGCTTTTGTGTTGTACTGCTGAAAGCCCGGTAGCTTATTACCGCGCAATTCGCCTTGGGATTTTTGCAGGGACAGGATTTTCACCGCTGAGACCCTCATCAGTAACGGCGGGAGCCGTAGGGCGGGCTGACCACAGCCCGCCATTACCGCCCTACGGCGCTCGACAGCTTCCCCCAGGGGAAGCCTTATATTGTAAAAGCCGGGGCTTTCCACATTTGAGAAAGCACCCGGCTTTTATCTTTTCCGCCCCGAGGGCGAAAAATCTGCTTCCTTCTCAAAACGTGAAGGCCATGCTGTTTCCGGCGTGACCCCGGTCGCCCGCCATAGGCCAAAGCCCTTAGGCGAAAACGACTCGAAAGCAATCGATATATCGTTAGGAAAAGTATACGCGCAGATTGTGCCCTTTGTCAAGTATCTTCCGAGGGCAATTTTTTATACACCGTAAAGAACATGGTGAGGAAACAGCTGCCACCGCCAATAAGGTCGCTTATGGGCTCGGCCCAGAAAACGCCGTCGGCTCCCATGGCGGGGATGAGGGGCAGCAAGAACACCAGAGGTGTAACGATGATGGCCTTTCGGAGAAGTGAGAAGAAAACCGCCTGACGGCTCTTGCCAAGACCCACAAAAGTGCTCTGGCCCGCAAGCTGCAAGGCCATGAGGAAGAAGCCGCAGAAGTATATGCGCATGGCCCTTGAGCACACGGCCACAAGGAGCGGGTCGGAGTTGAATATGCGGGTGAGAGCCCCGGGGATGAGCATGACTATGAGCCACACGGCCAGGGCGTATAGCACCGCCGCTAAGGAGATAAAGCGGATGCCCTGTTTCACACGGGAGTATGCTCCCGCGCCGTAGTTATAGCCCAGCACCGGCTGAGAGCCCGCCGTGAGGCCGTGGGCGGCCATAAAGGTCATTTCCCGGACGGAGTTTATAACGGTCATTGCGCCCACATAGGTGTCGCCGCCGTAAAGGCGAAGCTGAGTGTTGCAGGAGGTCTGGACAAGGGCATTGGTGATGCTCATAACAAAACCGGTGACGCCCAGAGAGAGTATACGCCCCACGGTTTTGGCCCGGAGGAGCATATTTCTCCACCGAAGGTCCAGCACGGCCCTTTTGCTCAGCAAAAAGCCAAGAGCCCATGCGGCGGAAACGGCCTGAGATATGACGGTGGCAAAAGCCGCTCCGGCTATGCCCCAGTCAAAAACAAATATGAATATGGGGTCGAGGACTATGTTTATCACCGCGCCTATAATAACGGTGAACATTCCTATGCCGGGGAAGCCCTGGGCGTTGATGAAATAGTTCATGCCCAGACTTATCATCACAAACACCGTGCCCCAGAGATAGATGCGGGTATACTCCGCGGCGTAGGGGTAGGTGTCGGGGCTTGCGCCGAAGGCGTAGAGTATGGGTCGGGAGAATAGCTGCAGCGCCACGGTGATGATAACAGCGAAGATAAGCAGCAGGCTCAGGCAGTTGCCCATTACCCGCTCCGCTTCCTCCTTGTCCCCACGGCCTCTGGCTATGGAGCACAGCGGCCCGCCGCCTGTGCCGCAGAGGGAGGCGAAGGCCGTTACGATGCTCACAATGGGCATTGTGAGGCCAAGGCCGGTGAGGGCAAGAGAGCCCACCCCGGGAATGTGGCCTATATACATGCGGTCCACCACGGAGTAGAGCACGTTCACAAGCTGGGCCAGCATCAGAGGCACAGCCATGCGCATTATGACCCGCCATACGGGGCCTTTGGAAAAATCGGTTTTACTTTTGTTCATAGTGTTTCCTTATGTTTCGGCTGTATGGCGGGCCGTCCGGTGTCCGGCCCCTACGGGATGGTATTAATGCAATATTTCGGGTAATCTTACGCCGTAGGGGCGCTTCACGAAGCGCCCGTATGTCGGACCCGGTGCGCGGGCCGGCCAGTGTCCGGCCCCTACGGGGTGGTATTAATGCAATATTTCGGGCAATCTTACGCCGTAGGGGCGCTTCACGAAGCGCCCGCATGTCGGACCCGGTGCGCGGGTCGGCCGGTGTCCGGACCCTACAATGTAAAAATTGAGGTGTCTGTGCGCCACCACCGCAGGTCGCCCCTGCGGGAAAATCTGAAATTATCGCGCAATCCGTAGGGCGGCAATGGCGGGCTGAGGTCAGCCCGCCCTACGGCCAGATCGGGAATTAATGAAAAAACCGTAGGGCGCGATGACCACATCGCGCCGGGTCGGGCTTATTTCTCGCCCCTCAGCTTGATTATCTGGTCGCGGAGCTGGGCGGCGATTTCGAATTCCAGCATCTTTGCCGCCTCCTTCATCTTCTTCTCAAGCCGCTCGATTTCCGCCTTTCTCTCCTTTTCCGTCATCTTCATGCCGCTTCTGTCCCTGGCAGAGGGAGGCGCGGAGATGTCCATAAGCTCGCGGACGCTCTTGATAACGGTTTGGGGAGTGATACCGTGGAGGCGGTTATATTCCTGCTGCTTAGTGCGCCTGCGCTCGGTTTCGGTAATGGCGGCGTGCATGCTGCGGGTTACGGTGTCGGCGTACATGATAACGAGGCCCTCGGCGTTTCTGGCGGCGCGGCCTATGGTCTGGATGAGGCTTGTTTCGCTTCGGAGGAAGCCCTCCTTGTCCGCGTCCAAAATGGCAACGAGGCTAACTTCGGGAAGGTCCAGACCCTCGCGGAGGAGGTTTATGCCTATAAGCACGTCGAATTCCCCCAGACGCAGGTCGCGGATTATCTCCATGCGCTGCATGGCGTCTATATCGTGGTGCATATAGCGGCAGCGTATTCCCGCGTTGGTGAGATAGCTGGTGAGATCCTCCGCCATCCGCTTTGTGAGGGTGGTCACCAGTGTCCGCTGGGAGCGGGCGACGCGGGCGTTTATCTCCCCAATAAGGTCGTCTATCTGATTCTCTGTGGGGCGCACGGAAATCTCCGGGTCGGTAAGGCCGGTGGGGCGGATTATCTGCTCGGCAATGCGCTCTGCCCGCTCCCGCTCGAAGTCGCCGGGGGTGGCGGAAACGTAGCAGACCTGATTGAGCCGCTCCTGAAATTCCGGGAATTTCAGGGGGCGGTTATCGAAGGCGGAGGGCAGGCGGAAGCCGTAGTTTATAAGGCTTTCCTTTCTGGCTCTGTCGCCGTTATACATGGCCCGAACCTGGGGAAGGCTCACGTGGCTTTCATCGATGAACATGATGAAGTCATCGGGGAAATAGTCGAGGAGAGTCATGGGAGGAGAGCCTGGGGCTCTTCCGGAGATGATGCGGCTGTAGTTTTCAATGCCGGAGCAGTAGCCCAGCTCTGTCATCATCTCAAGGTCGTAGTTTGTGCGCTCATGTATTCTCTGAGCCTCGATGAGCTTGCCCTGACTTTTGAAATATTCCACCCGCTCCTCGCACTCCCTGCGAATCTCCCGGGCGGCACGCTCCATCTTTTCGTGGGTGGTGACATAGTGGCTGGCGGGCCAGACGGGAATGGTCTGGAGATAGCGTATGGCCTTGCCTGTGACGGGGTTTATTTCGCTTATGCGCTCTATCTCGTCCCCGAAATACTCAACTCTCAGGGCGCTCTCCGCCCAGTAGGCGGGCCAGAGCTCCACGGTGTCCCCCCGGACACGGAACATATTGCGCTCAAAGGCTATGTCGTTGCGCTCATAGCGTATGTCTATGAGCCTATGGAACAGCTCCTCCATGGGCATTTCCGCGCCCACCCGGAGAGTGACCATCATTTTCTCGAAGTCCTCGGGCTCGCCAAGGCCGTAGATGCAGCTGACGGAGGCCACCACGATAACGTCCCGCCGCTCCAGAAGTGAGGCGGTGGCGGCAAGGCGCAGGCGGTCTATCTCCTCGTTTATGGAAGCGTCCTTTTCTATGAAGGTGTCCGTGCTGGCGATGTAGGCCTCGGGCTGGTAGTAGTCGTAGTAGGAGACGAAATACTCCACGGCGTTATCGGGGAAAAACTCCCGGAACTCGCTGCAAAGCTGGGCGGCCAGGGTTTTGTTGTGGGCCAGCACCAAAGTGGGCCGCTGAACGCGCTCTATGACCTTTGCCATGGTGTAGGTCTTGCCGGAGCCGGTTACGCCCAGAAGCACCTGCTCCCGGAGGCCGCTTTCTATGCCCTCCGCAAGAGCGGCAATGGCCTCGGGCTGGTCGCCGGAGGGGCTGTATTCACTTTTTACCTTGAACTGAGGCATAATTTGGCTCCTTTAACGATACCTTTTATCTTGTCGCTTTTCGTAGGGGGCGGCGTCCTCGACGACCCGTCGATGGAGGTATCCCCCGTAGGGCGGGCTGACCACAGCCCACCGCCATCCCTGCTCCATGGGTGCGGCGCGATGAGGGCATCGCGCCCTACGGCGGGCGAATGAACAGTAGGGCGGGGGCTTGCTCCCGCCGCAAAATCCTTTATACAATTATTATATCCTCTTCGCCCTCTATTTCAAGAGAAAATAAAACTAACACTTCCTTAACAGAGTCACACTCATCCTTAACTTGTCCCGGGGCATAGGATGATATAGTATTTAGTTGTATCATCTTATAATGACTCTGGAGGAAAAAATGACTTTCGCAATCATTTTGTTCGCACTGACCTATATTCTTATGCTCACCTTCCAGAAGTGGAGACCCGTTATAGCTCTGGTCTCCGCCGCTGTCTTCGTGGTGAGCGGCATGATGCCCTTCGGCAAGCTGATGGAATACATAGACTTCAACGTTTTGCTGATGATCGCCGGCACCATGGGCACCGTGGCTCTGGTTATCGAGTCCAAAATGCCCTTCCTCCTCAGCGACATTATCGTTGAGAAAGTGCCCAACGTAAAGTGGGCCATCGTTATCCTCTCCCTCTTCGCCGGAATTGTCTCCGCGTTCATCGACAATGTGGCCACCGTTTTGATGATCGCCCCCATTGCCATGGCCATGGCAAAGCGCCTGAAGCTCAATCCCGTGCCTATGATAATCTCCATCGCCGTAAGCTCCAACCTGCAGGGGGCCGCCACTCTGGTTGGCGACACCACCTCCATACTGCTGGGCGGCTATGCGGGTATGAGCTTCAATGACTTCTTTGTGTATCAGGGCAAGCCCTCCATCTTCTTCGCTGTTGAGCTGGGCGCTGTTATATCCGCTCTCATCCTTCTTGTTCTCTTCCGCAGGGAGACCGATAGCGTGGACGCCGGTAAGAGAACTGTGGTGGAGGACTATGTGCCCAGCATCCTGCTTGTTGCAACTGTTGTGCTGCTCATCGTGGCCTCCCTCTTCCCCAATCGCCCCGCTCTCACCAACGGTATTATCTGCACTGTTATAATGCTCATCGGCGCTGTGTATAATGCCATCCGCAAGAAGAGCTTCAAGGCTTTCCTCGCACCTATCAGGGAGATAGACTACCAGACCGTGCTGCTGCTTTTCGGCCTCTTCATCGTGGTGGGCGGCATCACCGAGGAGGGGGTTGTGGACGCCGTTGCCCAGCTCTTTACCAAGGTGGGCGGAGGCAATCTCTTCCTTATCTACACCATTATTGTCTGGGCCAGCGTTATTATCTCTGCCTTTATTGACAATATCCCCTATGTGGCAACCATGCTGCCTGTGGCTCAGGGCATAGCCGCCGCCATGGGCGTTGACCCCACTGTTATCTACTTCGGTCTTCTCAGCGGCGCAACCCTGGGCGGCAACCTCACCCCCGTGGGCGCTTCCGCCAACATCACCGGTATTGGCATTCTCCGCAAGGAGGGCTACGAGGTGAAAAACAGCGACTTCATGCGCATCGGCATCCCCTTTACTCTGGCCGCCATCATCCCCGCCTATATCTATATCTGGGTTTTTTACGGAGCATAAAGCCTCCTTTGTGCTCTCGTCCCCCCCTGTTCCATTTTGGAGCAGGGGGATTTTTTGACATTGTGGGGGACGGTCTTGAGTGCTGCGCGGCGGGAGCAAGCCCCCGCCCTACGGTAAAGAGCTTATTGCTTCCGCTATAAATTTCCTGTGCACCTCGTAGGGCGCGTCGCCCCCGGCGCGCCATTGCGGACTGGGTTTAGCGCCGCACCCGTAGGGGCGATTCACGAATCGCCCGCCCCTACAGGGAAACGATGATTTTCCGGGCTTCGTAGGGGCCGGGCACCTGACCGGCCCGTGTGGGTATTCGCTGGGGCGGGGTGCTGGGTGCAGGCGCATACTGCCGGCGCGCCGAGGGCGACGCGCCCTACGGGGCATGGAGGAAATCCGCGGCGGGAGGCTGATAGCCTCCCCTACATTTGGTTTTGTGCCGCCCCTACAGGGGAAACGATAATTTTTCCCCGCTTTGTAGGGGCCGGGCACCCGACCGGCCCGTGCGGGTATTCGCCGGAGTTGGGGTGCTGGGTGCAGGTGTATACTGCCGGCGCGCCGAGGGCGACGCGCCCTACGGGGCGTGGAGGAAATCCGCGGCGGGAGGCTGATAGCCTCCCCTACATTTGGTTTTGTGCTGCACCCGTAGGGGCGATTCACGAATCGCCCGCCCCCACAGGGGAAATCCGTGGCTTGTTTCCGCGCAACAAATTGACACTATCAGAAACTTTTGCTTTTCATTCCCAAACAAATGGCTGCACCCTGCCCTGCGGGGTTTCGGGCGAGTGATGGGGTGGGGAGAGGATTTTTGTTACCTTCACTTGTCCGTACATTTCCGGGTTTTAACCCCGCGCTTTCCCTAAAATCTCGTTATTTTTCTAACTTTCCCCCTAAGTGGCCTTGTTAAAAAATTGCTTTGAGTGTTAAAAAACTAACCGCGAAATAGCCGCCCAAAGGTATTGCATTTGCAATGTTCATATTGTATAATCTTGCCATAGCAAAATATGAACAGGTTCGTTTGAGCGGAATTCCAGAACGCATTCCGCTTTTTCGCCTGTAAAAATTTTTGAAGTATGGAGGTGTTTTCGTGTCCCTTGAAGCCATCCAGTTTCTCGCCGAAACGGAGGAAAAGGCCCGCCAGATGAAATCTGCGGCGGCTGCCGCAGCGAAAAAGCGGCTTGCGGACGCCCGCATAGCCGGCGAGGCCATGCTGGAGGAAGCATTGAAGAAGGCCGAAGGCGAGCTTGAGGCCCTCTCCGCTGCCACCACGGAGGAGGCCGGAAAGAGCGCACAGGAGCTGGTCCAAAGAAACGAGGCTGCCAAGGCCGGAATGAGGGAGGCCGCCCGGGAAAAGATGCCCGAGGCCGTTGCTTTCATCGTTGAAAGGATCGTGACCGGCTAATGGCTATAGTCAAAATGAAAAAGCTGCGCCTTATAGCGGCAAAGACGCAGAAGGATGAATTGCTGGAGAAGCTGATGCTGCTGGGCTGCGTGGAGCTGGACAGTCAGGACTTCATGTTTGACGACCCCCTCCTTTCCAAAATCGTCAGCCGTGAATACAGCGACTCCACCCCCTATCGCAGCCAGCGCCAGCTCTACGGCGAGGCATTGAAGGTGCTGGACAGATACGCAAGCGTGAAGACCCCCCTGCTGGCCGGAAAGGCCGAGGTGAGCCAGCTTCGCATTCTTGACGAGGCGGGCGAGGAGCAGGCCAAAGCCGTTGCCAGGGAGCTGAGTTTTCTTGACGAGAAGCTCAGAAACCTCAGAAACGACGAGGTTCGGGAAAAGCTCCTTATCGAGGCTCTCACTCCATGGAAAAGCTGCCCCCTGCCTCTGGACCATCCCGGCACCAGGTACGCCGCCCTCGTGATGGGCACTCTCCCCGCCGACGCTGATATGGACGCCATTTCCGCAGCCATGGGCGAAAAGACGGAGGAATTTGGCCTCTATGAGGTGAGCCGGGACGAAAACTGCATATATCTCTACATGATCTGCCACAGAGAAGCAGAAGAAGCTCTCCTCGGCGTGCTGAGAGAGCACTCCTTTGTCTTTCCCTCCTACGGCAGCGTGAAGGGCAAGGCCCCGGAGCTTATAAAGGAGTCCATGGAATATCTGGACTACATAGCCGGGGACAGAGTCCGAAGCGAGCAGCGCATACTGGAGCTTGCCGCCTATAGGGAGGAGCTGAAGCTCTGCTATGACCGTGCCGGCACAAGAGTGGACCGCTCGGATGCTTCTGACCTTCTCATGGGAACGGACGCCGCCATTGTGCTCCAGGGCTGGGTCACCGCCCCTGAGACCGCCGGGCTTGAGGCCTTGCTGAAGGATTACGACTGTGCCTACTCCCTTGAAGACCCTGTGGAGGAAGAGTACGACAATGTGCCCGTAAAGCTGAAGAATAACCCCCTCACCGACGGCCTCAACATGGTCACGGATATGTACTCCCTGCCCCGCTACGGCAGCGTGGACGCCAACCCCCTGATGGCCCCCTTCTTTATACTGTTTTACGGCATAATGATGGCGGACATGGGCTACGGCCTTATCATGATACTGGCGGGTCTGCTCATCACTCTGAAGCTGCGTCCCCGGGAGGGCTTCATGAAGTATTTCGGAGAGCTGATGATAGAGGGCGGTATCTCCACCTTTATCTGGGGCGCTGTCACAGGCGGCTTCTTCGGAGACGCCCCCTACTGGGTGGTACATATTATCAACCCCAACAGCACCTGGGAGGGCCTGCCCGCCCTGTTTTCTCCTCTGAACGACACCATCATGGTGCTCATCGGCGCTTTGATACTGGGCTTCATCCACCTGAATGTGGGTATGGTCATCTCCTTCTGCATCAAAAAGCGGGACGGCCATCTCGTTGACGCTCTCTGGTACGAGGGCGGCCTCTGGCTCATGTTCATCACCGCCGGTCTTGCCTTCCTGAAGATAGGCACTCTTGGCGGAGTTCCCATCCCCCTTGTCGTGGCCATCGTGCTCTTCCTTTACGGCGCGGGCCGGGAGAAAAAGGGCCTTGGCAAGATAATTGCCGCCTTCTCCGCTGTGTACAGCGAGCTCACCGGCTGGTTCGGAGACCTTCTTTCCTACGCCCGTCTGATGGCTCTGATGCTGGCGGGCAGCGTTATTGCTCAGGTCTTCAACACCCTTGGCGCAATGCCCGGCAATATCTTCGTTTTCCTTATCATCGCAATCCTGGGCAACGCCCTGAACTTCGCCTTGAACCTTCTGGGCTGCTATGTCCACGACCTTCGTCTGCAGTGCCTTGAGTTCTTCAACAAGTTCTATACCGACGGCGGTCGCCCCTTCAAGCCCCTCAGAGTAAAATCCAAATTCTACAACGTTACCAAATAAAATATAAATTACGGAGGAAATAAAAATGGAATTTCTGAATACTATCGGCGGTTTCGCTATTGCTATGCTCGGCGCAGGTCTCGCAGCTGTTCTCCCCGGAATCGGTTCCGCAAGAGGTACCGGCATGACCGGTGAAGCCGGTGCAGGCCTCTGCTCTCAGGACCCCTCCAAGTTCGGTAAGGCCCTCATTCTTCAGGTTATCCCCGGCACTCAGGGCCTCTACGGCCTCGTTATCTGGTTCTTCGCTATGATGCAGATGGGCGCTCTGAACGGCACTGCCATTGGCATGAGCGTTGCAGAAGGCACCCGCTACTTCATGGCCTGCCTGCCCATCGCCTTTGGCGGTCTCCTCTCCGCTATCGCCCAGGGCAAGGTTGCCGTTGCCTCCATCAATATCCTCGCCAAGAAGCCCGACGACTGGTCCAAGGGCATGATCCTCTGCATCACCGTTGAGTTCTACGCCATTCTTTCTCTGCTGGCTTCCTTCCTGATGATCCTCAACGCCGGCTGATAAAGGCCTATCTACCGGGAAAGGAAAAAGCAAAATGAACGGTATTGAAAAAATCTCTGCCCGCATAGAGGCAGATGCCTTATCTGAGATAGCCGCCATAGAGGCCGAGGCCGCTGCCCGCTGCGCCCAGATAAGCGCGGAGGCTCAGGCCAGGGCATCTGAGGCCTATGCTCAGCGTATGGCTCTCGGCCGTGCCGAAGCGGAGCAGCGCCGGGAACGTCTGGGCGCCGCCGCCGACATGGAGCAGCGCAAGTCCATCCTTGCGTTCAAGCAGGAAATGGTGGGCGAGGCCTTTGACCGGGCTGTTGAAGCAATCGTAAACCTGCCTGAGGCTCAGTATATAGAGTTTCTGGCCGCTCAGGCCGCAAAGGCCAGCAGCAACGGCTGCGAGGAGCTGCTGTTTTCCCAGCGGGATCAGGCTGTGGCTGCCGCCGCAGCAAAGCGGGCCAATGCCATTTTGAAGGAAATGGGCCGGGAAGGCCGCCTCACCGTGGCCGCGGAAACTGCCAATATCCCCGGCGGCCTCATCCTGAGACAGGGCCACATCGAGGTAAACTGCGCTGCGGACACTCTGGTGATGATGCACAGAAGCCGTCTGGCGGGACAGGTGGCCTCCATCCTCTTTGGCTAAAGGGGGAAAAGCACTTGGCAAAAGTAAAAGACAGCCAGTACCTCATGCTCTCCGCTGTGCTCCGCGCCAAGGAGGCGAAGCTCCTTTCTTCCTCCGAGTATGAACGCATACTCACAGAGCCCAGCTTTGCCGAGGCCTGCCGCATAGTGGCGGACAAGGGCTATGAGGATATGTCCAATATGGACATAAAAAGCGTCAACGCCGCTCTGGCCAGATACAGAGCCAAAGAGCTCTCGGAGATAAGGGACCTCATCCCCGACGAGAGCCTTCTGGACCTTTTCCGCATGAAATACGGCTACCACAACGCAAAGCTTCTGGTTAAAAGCAAGGGCGACCTGAGCAGCTGCGCCCATCTTATCAGCGACTCCGCCCGCTTCACCATGGCGGAGCTTCGTGAGGTATACGACACGGAGGAGGGCTGCGGCGCTCTGCCCAGGATATATGCCGATGCCATCCGGGAATCCAGAAACGCTCTGGCCCGCACCGGCAATCCCCAGATAGCCGAGTTTATTCTGGACAGGGCCTATTATCACGATATGCTGGCCCATGCCCGAAAAACAGGCAAGAGCTACATCATCGACTATGTCCGCAACCGCATTGACCGCACCAATCTCAGAAGCACCCTCCGCACCATGTATATGGGCCGCCGTGGCGAGCTTCTGAAATATGCCCTCATCGAGGGAGGACACATCAGCATCGACGAGATTCTGGGCTCCATGGAGACCAAGGACGAGCTTATCCAGCTCTATTCCTCCTCCATATTCTATAAATCCGCTGCGGCTCCCACCATGACCGAGTTCGAGCTGGAGGCGGACAACGCCATTGAGCTCTTTGTTGCCAGCGGCAACTATATATCCTTTGGCCCCGAGGTGGTCATTGAGTACATAGCCGCCATGGAAAACGAGATCATGGCCCTTCGAATAATCTTGACGGGCCGCCTTATGGGCATAAGCCAGGAGGCGCTCCGGGGAAGGCTGCGTGACAGCTATGTATAAGATAGCGGTAATAGGCGGAAACGACAGTGTAATCGGCTTCAAGGCCCTTGGCCTGGACACCTTCCCGGTGGACGGAGCAGAGGGAGCAAGAAAAGCCCTCCGCCAGGCAACGAAGACACAGGAAAACGGCGATGAGTATGCCATCATCTACATTGAAGAGACCATGGCCCAGCATATAATGCCTGAGATAAGCCGTTTTCAGGAAAAACCCAGCCCTGCCATAAT
>JAZSFJ010000081.1:0-9715 GCA_045532145.1 Oscillospiraceae bacterium | reverse complement strand
CGGGTTTTTTTATTGATATCACTGCATATTAAGCCTCCGGCTTAATATGCAACTCCCCAGTAGATCATGGTCTTGGCGGGTTTTCCGCAGATGGGGCAGACCTCGCTGAGATTTTCCTGCTCGAAGGGCATGCAGCGGCTGGTCATGCCGCCCTGTTCCTTCATCTTCATCTCGCACTCAAGGTCGCCGCACCACATGGTCTTGATGAAGCCGCCCTTTTCCTCCTGAATGGCCTTGGCCTCTTCAAGGGAGTGAGCCTCGAAAATGTGGCTGTCCAGATTGGCCTTGGCCTTCTCGAAAAGTCCGGCCTGAACTGCCTCGAGGAGCTGGGGAACAGCGGTCTCCAGATCGTCCAGAGACACGATGGCCTTCTCGCCGTTGTCGCGGCGGCAGGTCATGCACTGGTTCTTTTCCATGTCCTTGGGACCGATTTCGATGCGGAGGGGGATTCCCTTCATCTCATACTCGGCGAACTTCCAGCCGGGGCTGTTGTCGCTGAAGTCACCCTTTACGCGGATGCCCACGGCCTTCAGGCGCACGATGAGCTCCTGAGCCTTCTCGATAACGCCGGGCTTATGCTGGGCGATGGGCAGCACGATGACCTGAGTGGGGGCGATGCGGGGAGGCAGCACAAGGCCGCTGTTGTCGCCGTGGGTCATGATGAGGCCGCCGATCATGCGGGTGGAAACGCCCCAGGAAGTCTGGTGGGGATAGTGGAGGGTGTTGTCCTTGCCGGTGTAGGTGATGTCGAAAGCGCGGGCGAAGCCGTCGCCGAAATAGTGGCTGGTGCCGGACTGGAGGGCCTTGCGGTCGTGCATCATGCACTCAACGGTGTAGGTCTCCTCGGCGCCGTTGAACTTCTCCTTGTCGGTCTTGCGGCCCTTCACAACAGGCATGGACAGAACGTTCTCAAGGAAGTCGGCGTAGATGTTCAGCATCTGCTGAGTCTCTTCTCTTGCCTCCTCGGCGGTGGCGTGCATGGTGTGGCCCTCCTGCCACAGGAACTCGCGGTGGCGGAGGAAGGGGCGGGAGGTCTTTTCCCAGCGGAGAACGCTGCACCACTGGTTATACAGCTTGGGCAGGTCGCGCCAGGAATGGATTATATTTGCATAGTGCTCGCAGAAAAGGGTCTCGGAGGTGGGGCGGATGCAGTAGCGCTCCTCCAACTCCTCGCTGCCGCCGTAGGTGACCCATGCACACTCGGGAGCGAAGCCCTCAACATGGTCCTTCTCCTTCTGCAGCAGACTCTCGGGAATGAGCATGGGCATAGCCACGTTCTCATGTCCGGTCTCCTTGAAGCGTGCGTCAAGCTCCTTCTGGATGTTCTCCCAGATGGCGTAGCCATAGGGACGGTAGATGAACATACCCTTGATGGAGCTGTAGTCAATAAGCTCGGCCTTGCGGCACACGTCGGTGAACCACTGGGCGAAGTCCACCTCCATATCGGTTATCTGTTCAACTTTCTTATCTTTTGCCATTTTAAAAACTCCTTTCAACCAGAGGCCCTTCCTCCAGTCAATTTAACTTTTCCATTCTATAATTATGGGGGATGATTGTCAAGATGCTTCCGGCCGGGTACAGGGCCTGTACACGTAGGGCGGCCGCTTGCTGCCGCCGATATTTGCGGGCGATTCGTGAATCGCCCCTACAGGGGGGTGCACGGGTTTCTGTAGGGGCGCTTCAGGTCGCGCCCGCGGGACGTCGAGGACGCCGTCCCCTACGAATTATGCGGAAATATTTGCGTTTCGCCGTAGGGGCGGACCGATGTGTCCGCCTGCATTGTGGCGCGCCGGGGCGACGCGCCCTACGGATGGGGGGTGGGGAATCTGCGGGACATCGGGGACGCCGTCCCCGACGAATTGTGGGCGTCATCAATGTAGGGAACGGTCTTGACCGTTCCGCTTGGTGGCAGCAAGCCCCACGCCCTACGGGTGCTGCGCAATTGAGCTGCCGTAGGGGCGGATATTATCCGCCCACAAAAATATACCCCACACAACAGCAAAAGGCTCCCCAAATCGGGGAGCCTTTTGCTAACAATACTGTCTATTGAATTACAGACCGTACTTCTTGTTGAACTTGTCAACGCGGCCGCTGGTGTCAACGAGCTTCTGCTTGCCGGTGTAGAAGGGGTGGCACTTGGAGCAGATTTCAACGGTGATGTTCTGCTTGGTGGAACCGGTAGCGATAACTTCGCCGCAGGCGCAGCGGATGGTGGTCTGTTCGTACTTGGGATGGATTCCGGGCTTCATAATAAATTTCTCCTCATATTAAGCTGTCTTGAGTACGCCCTAAAAAGGGCATGGTTACAAGACGCAGAAAGCATTTTAACACAGGGAAGAGTTTAAAGCAAGAGCTTTTTTGCAAAAAAACCGTGATTTTTCAAGGCTTTTGGAAGGGTATCCCTGAAGCCCCCTTGCCGTAGGGGTCGGACACTGGCCGGCCCGTTGCTTGGGGCGAGGGGACGGATTGCCACGTCGCTAAAGCTCCTCGCAATGACCGGGAAAATTTCGGGGGAAGTGGGAATGACGCTTCCCCCCCCGTAGGGCGGGCGCTTGCTCCCGCCGTTGCTGATGAGGGAAAGCATTCTAATACCGTCTGAACTCCCTCATCCGCCCCAGCAGGGGAGGGCTATATGACTTTCACATCTCCACGCTCACGCCCGGGCGGAGGAAGTAGAGCAGCTTTCTTTTCACCTTCTTGCCGAAAATGCGCTGGGCGCTGCGGGCGTAGGCCTCCAGCTGGCTGCGGTAAAGCTCGGAGCGGGCGGGGGCTGATTCGGCGCTCACCCGGTCGGTTTTGTAGTCGATGATGCTCAGGCCGTCAGCTTCTTCCACAAGGCAGTCGATAACGCCCTGCATCAGCACTTCCTCCCCAGCGGCATCGCTGCCGAAGACCTCGGAGGCATCCCAGAGGAGGGTGAAGCGAAATTCCCTGTGAACCCTGCCTTGCCTGAGAAGCTGTCCGGCCTCGCTTTGGAAAAAGCCAAGGAGCTTGGTGGTGTCTACCGCCTGCGCTTCTTCGGCGCTCAGCAACCCGGCGCTCTCTATGCGGCGAAGCTCCCCTTCAAGCTCTTCCTTGCTTCCTGTCTTATCCAGCTCCACATACTGCATGAAAACATGGGTGGCCGTGCCTATGGCGGTGGCATTGAGGCGCCCATCCTCCACTGTGGAGAGCTCCGGGCGGCGGAAGCTGAGCTCAGGGGCATCCTTAATGAGACTTTCTGCCTCGCTGTCCTCTCCCTCTTCAAGCCTTCCCAGCTCCGTTGCGCTGACCTTGGTGGGCAGCTCCACGGCCTTTTGGTGGTCATAGGCCCAGTCAAGGCTCTCCCGCAGGGCGGAGAGCAGCTCCTCGTCCGCCTGGGCGGCAGGGGCGGCTTCCTCTGCTGCGGTGGTGGCGGGGACGGCGCCGCTCAGCTCCTCCCCCGGGATTATCTGCAGGGAGATAAGGTCCTCGCTGTCCAGCATGGCGGCGGAGGCCAGCCATTGAACGGGACTCAAAGCGGAGCGGAGCAGGGCGGGAGGCAGGGGGCTTTCAATGCTGCTCATCAGCTTGCCAAGGCCCGCCGAGGCATTTTTCCACGCGGCGCTCATAATGAGCTTTTCCCTTGCTCTGGTCATGGCCACGTACAAAACACGCATTTCCTCGCTGAGGGTTTCCCGGTCTATCTGCCGCTCTATGGCACGGCGGGCAAGGGTGGGAAACTCCACGCCGCGGGCGGTGTCTGTCAGCTTGGGGCCGAGACCAAGCTCTGAATGAATAAGCACATGGGCCCGGGAGTCGGTTTTGTTGAAGCGGTGGGCAAGGTCGCAGAGGAACACAAAGGGGAACTCAAGGCCCTTGCTCTTGTGTATGCTCATTATGGTTACAAAGTCTCCCTCGGCGGCGCCTGTTGGCTCCTGCCCGCGCTCAGCCATACGGCGCAGCCATGCGGCGAAGCGGAAGAGCCCTCTGTAGCCGCTTTCCTCAAAAGAGCGGGCAAGCTCAAAAAGGCGCATGAGGTTTGCCCGGCGCTCGTGGCCTCCGCTCATGGCGGAGCAGATGGAGAAAAGCTCCGTTTCCGTGTAAATGCGCCAGAGAAGAGCATCCAGACTAAGGTCCGGCGCGGCCTCCCTTATGGCGCTGAGTTTTTGAGCAAAGCTACGGCAGCGCTCATTGCCATTTTCGGCAGAAAGCAGCAGGGCGCTATAGAAGTCCTTGCGCTTGTCCGCAGCCCGGATGGCGGCCAGCTCGTCGGCAGTAAAACCGAAGGCGGGGGAGCGGAGCACGCTTATAAGGGGCACGTCCCAGTGGGGGTTATCTATGACGGAGAGCATATCCATGGCAACTCCCACCTCGAGGGAGCTGAAGAAGCCTCCCGCCTGCCGTGACTGCACGGGTATGCCCGCCAGACTCAGCTCCCGGTGGAAAATGCTGCCCTTGCCTCCCGGGGAACGCATGAGTACCACAAAGTCGCTCCAGCGGCAGGGCCGTGTGAGCCCCTTTTCGTGCACGGGAGTTCCGGCATCCATCATGGCCTTTATGCGCCGGGCCACGAAACGGGCCTCCAGAGCGGCCTGCTCCGGGCTGTCCGGGTCGTCCCCGGCAGCGGCGGGGTCTATGAGACAGAGCTCGGCGGGGCTGTCGCTGCCCTCAGGGTAGTCCGGGGCGGCGTAGCGCAGGGCTGCGGCCTCGTCATAGTCCAGCTCGCCAAGCTCCCGGCTCATGATGTTGGAAAACACATGGTTTGCGGCGTCCAGCACGCTTTTCCGGGAGCGGAAATTTTCCTGCAACAGTATCCTCATAGGCTCTCCCTCCCCGGCGTCGTGCCGGAAGTCGGAGAAGCAGTCGTACTTGCGGAGGAAGATGGTGGGGTCGGCCAGACGGAAGCGGTATATGGACTGCTTCACGTCGCCAACCATGAAGAGGTTGCGGCCATCCCGGGAAAGGGCGTGGAATATCATGTCCTGAACAGCGTTCACGTCCTGGTATTCGTCCACCATTATCTCCCGGTAGCGGTGGCTGAGCTCCTCCGCCAGAGGGCTGGGCAGGCCGCTTTTTTCGTCCACCAGTATTTCGAGAGCCATGTGCTCAAGGTCGCTGAAATCCACAAGGCCCTCCCGGCGCTTCTCGGCGGAGTAGGCCCGGTCAAAATACTCGCAGAGCTCAAGCAGGGCTTTCATGGCGGGGGCCATGGAGAGCATATCGGAAAGCTGCTTTTCGGAGCTCTCCGCCAGTGCCTTTCTGAATCCCTCGGCGGCTTTTTTGTAGCCGTCACGGACGGCCTTCACTCTGTCCTTAAAGGCGGGGGCCGGATAACGGATGAGACGGCCCAGAGGGGCGAAGCTCTCCGGGGGCAGGAAGTTTCGGGCATAGTCCCAGCCCACGCGAAGGGCCCGGACAAAGTCCCGCAACGCGGCGGCGTCATCCTGAAAAACCTCCCCGTAGGCGGCTATTATCTTCTCGTCGGCGGAGTATATCTCCTCCACGGCGGTGTCCATGCGCCGGGACCAGTATTCCGCCTCGGCCCGTATATCCTCCAGAAGCACCCGGCCCCATGGGGTCTCGGCGGCGTCATTCACATGGGAGAGTGCGTCCAGAGCTTCTTTCTGCTCCCCGGTCCATTTTTCGGGGTAGGGGTGGGAGCGTATCTTCTCGTAAAGGCCCAGTACGGCTTCGCCCAAACGGCGGTCGTCCCGCCCCGCGCCAACGCTGTCGCAGAGCTGGCGAAAGCCGGGAGTCATTTTCTCGTAGCGGCTTTCAAGAAGCCTTTCCAGCGTGGCGGCCTTCATTTTCAGGGCCGCGTCCTCGTCCATCACCCGGAAAGCGGGGGGCAGACCCAGAAGGTGGCAGTGCTCTCTCAGAAGCTCGGTGCAGAAGGAGTGGATGGTGCCTATCCGGGCCTGATAGCACTTGTCCTGCTGCCTTCTGAGGCGGCGGTCCGTGGGGTCTGCGGCGGCAGCGGCGGCGATGGAGTCCATAATGCGGCTTCGCATCTCCCCGGCTGCGGCGCGGGTATAGGTTATTATGAGGAAGCGGTCTATGTCCACGCTCTCTGTGGGGTCGGTGACATAGGCCATCACTCTCTCGGTGAGAACTCTGGTCTTGCCGCTGCCTGCGGCGGCGGAGACAAGGAGGCTGCGGCCACGGGTCTCTATTGCCCGCTTCTGGCCCTCGGTAAAGCTGAAACTCATTCCTCGCCGCCTCCTTCCTCAAGCTTTTTCCAGAATTCCGCTGCCTTGAACTTTTCAAGGTAGCGTATCTTGTCCTCCTCCCCGCCGAAGTGGCAGGCGGAGGCGTAGTCGCAGAAGCGGCAGGCGTTCTCGCTGCTGCTGCGGTAATAGGGGTCTGCGGCTATGCAGCCTGTGTGCATCTCTCGTGCCATATCCCGCAATGTGCTGTCAATATGGCGGCTCAGCAGGCCAAGATGCTCGGCGGAGGCCAGACCCTCCCCGCTGTAAACACCCTTTTTCAGGGTGACGGGGATGTAAACGGGCTCGTCGGACTTCTCCATGGCCCGGAGTATCTTCTCGTCGTCCAGCACAAGGCCGCTACGGCGCAGGCCCTTGAGCTTTTCCGCCAGAATGGCCTCGTCGGAAATGTCTGCCGTGGCAGAAACCAGCACGTCCCGGGCAGGCACATACATAACCCCGGCGGGGACTATTTCCGAGCCGTAGCGCTCATGTCCGCTGCGGCTCAGGGCAAAGAGATAGAGCAGCATCTGCAGTCCCATGCCGTACCACACGTCGGAGAGGGAGAATTTTTTCCGCCCCGTTTTGTAGTCCACCACCCGGACATAGAGCTTGCCCTCGTGGTAGTAGCCGTCAATGCGGTCGGCAATGCCGGTGAGTATGAGCTTTGAGCCCTCCTCCCCCAGCTCCACCGGGGGGATGGAGCTTACAGAGCCGAAGTCCAGCTCAAAGTCCAGAGGCTTGAAGTCGCTGCGGGCAAGCTCCGCCGCCATGTCGCCCACAACAGAGCGGACATTCTTGATAAGGCGGCGGAAAAGGTACTCGAAGCGGGGGCTTTTTTCCCTGAAATCATCCAGTTTTTCGTGGATGTATCGTTTCACATATTCATCGCAGAGGGAGTCCAGTATCTCGGCGGGAACTTCCGCGAAGCCTCCAAGAGCCTTGACCTCGCGGGCCACATTTTCCAGCACATAGTGCATGAATGTGCCCATCTCAGGGGGCGCGAACTCCGCGGCCTGCCTGGGCTTTGCCTTGAGGCCGTACTGGAGGAAGTAGGAGAAGGGACAGGAGGCCATTTTGTCTATGCGGCTGGCGGAAAGGCGGAGCTTTTCTCCGTAAAGAGCACGGACGCTCTGGCGGCTCAGTCTGCCTCGGCTGAGGCGGGCGGCCTCCCGGAGTCTTGCCAGCTCCTCTTCCCGGCCCTTTTCCGTGAAATAGGCCCTTGCTGCGGCGGAGAGGGGACTGCCGTCCCCGCCTACGGCCAGCTCCATAGCGGGAGCGGAAGCCAGAGCGCGGCAGGCGGGCAGGTCCACGCCCTTGGGCTCAAGACCGAAAATGGCCCCAAGGCGGTTTATGACGAAGCTGGGCTGGGCCTTGCCACCCTCGCCGTCGGCGGCGCAGAAGCTCACATAGAGGCTTTCCGAGGGCAGGGTCAGACAGTTGTATACAAGGGCAAATTCCCGGTAAAGGCGGTCTGTGGGGCTGTCGCCTATGTCAATGCCCTGAGTCAGCAGCTCCAGTCTGTCCTCGTCGGAGAAAATTCCTGTGCCCGGCTCGGTGGAGGGCACATGGCTGCTGTCGCAGCCAAGGACGATGAGATGCTTTATGCTGCGGCGGCGCATACGGTCCATGTCGCCGGCGGATACCTTGTCGGCGGAGAGGGGGATGCTGCCAAGAGAGTATTTGCCCAGAAGCAGGCAAAAGAGCTTGCCGAAGCTCTCGAAATCCGTTTCCATGTCACCCAGAACGGCGGCGCACTGCTCCAAAGCACCCAGAACTATTTCCCAAAGCTGGGCATATTCGGCGGCAAGGGTCTCCATGCCCTCTGCTTTCAGTCTGGCGGCCCTGCGGGAGAGAGTCTCCGGCAGCCTGAGGGCCTCGAAAAAGTCGCTGAGAGCGGCGCAGTGCTCCCCGGCGGTGGAGGCGGCGCGGCCCCGTTCCTGCAAAAGGGCAAGGGGGGCGGCTGCCCGGCGGCGGAGGGCGTTTATATCCCGGAGACGCTGCCAGGTTTCCTCGGTGTACTCCCCGTCGTAGCCCTCGGGGTGGGCTCTCCAGTCTCCCTCTCTCGTCCATGCGCTGCCCCGGAGTGACCAGAGGAAGACATAGTTTTCGAGAGTGTCGCAGTCCTGGGCGCTGAGGCCCGCGAGGCCGGTTTTCAGATAGGTGAACATATCCTCGTAGCTCCAGCCGCCGTTAATAACAGCGAAGGCGGACTGGATGAGGGCGGGGAGAGGTTTTTCGAAAATATCGCTTTTCCGGGCGGAGAAAAGGGGGACTCCGTAGCGGGCGAAGATGTTCTCAAGGGCGGCTCTGTAGCCCTCGTAGCCCCGGACGGCCACGGCAATATCACGCCAGCGGCAGCCCTTTTCCCGCACAAGGCGGAGGCAATGGGCAGCGGCGGCCTCGCACTCGGCGGTGAGGCTGCCGGCACAGGTGAGGGTGAGGGCCCCGGCGCTGTCCAGCTCCATGGGACCAAAGCCGAAGAGATTATCCTCAAGAAACTCCATGGGACTTTCCGGGGGACGCTTTTTCATAATAACAAGGCTGCTTTCCGCTCCCGCTTCCTCGGCGGCCCGGAGAAGGCTCAAAGCCGCACGGCGGCTGGGCTCGAAAATATCGTGGCCCTCGCTGAGGCCCTCGCAGCTGAGGCAGACGGTGACAGGGCAGCCGCTGCGGAGCATGGAGAGAATGATGTTGCGCTGCTGCAATGTGAAATCCGTGAAGCCGTCTATGAAAATGTGGCTTCCGGCGAAGGAGCTTTGGGAAAAGCTCTCTGCAAGAAGGCTCAGCCGGTCCAGAGGGTCGAGGGCGCTGCGGGTGCAGATGGCCTCGTAGGCGGAGTAAATAAGCTCCATGTCCCGGAGCTTGTCCCCAAGGGCGTCCTCCCGGCCCAGAGCGCAGACTTCCAGCGCCTCCGGGGAAACGCAGGCGCTTTTCAGCTCGTCGATGGCGGAAAGGAGGCTTTCTTGCATGGCGGTCTGGCGGCGGGCGGCGGAGTAAACCTTCAAGCGGGAGCCCACGGCGTCCAGAGCGAGAGCCATGCACAAAGCCCTGCCGCCGGCGTCAAGAAATCTTTTGCTGCCAAGTCCCGCTTCACGCAGCACCCTGTGGGCCATGCGGGTGAAGGAGAGGACCTCCGCGTGGAGGCTGAGGCTGTCGCCGCAGACTTTGAGCATCTCCCGCTCAGCCTCGTGGCTGTACTGCTCGGGCACAAGCAGCACCATGCCCTTGTGCCCGGCGGCAGAAAGACTGCGTATTTCCTCCATTATGTCGCTTGTCTTGCCGCTTTTGGCGCGGCCCAGTATCAGCTTCAGCACGTGGGAGCTCTCCTTTGGTGATTTATTGCCTTGATTATATCAAGTCTCCGCCCCAATGGCAAGGCGGCAGTTGCCGGCAGGGCGGTAATGGCGGGCTGAGGTCAGCCCGCCCTACGGCTCGGTCATTTTCGGAACGGTCAAAACCGTTCCGCATGATAGCGGCGGGAGCAAGCGCCCGCCCTACGTGATTCCGATATTCCGACTGTAGGGGCGGACCGATGTGTCCGCCCG
>JAZSFJ010000031.1:0-13966 GCA_045532145.1 Oscillospiraceae bacterium | reverse complement strand
GAACAAGTATGACGATGTGACCACCCTTGGCCGTGGCGGAAGCGACACAACTGCCGTTGCGATTGCCGCCACGCTCCATGCGGATAAATGCCAGATATACACCGATGTGGAGGGTGTTTATACCGCAGACCCCAGAAAGGTGCCCAATGCCAGAAAGCTTGACGCCATCACCTATGACGAGATGCTGGAGCTTGCCTCTCTGGGCAGTCAGGTGCTCCACAACCGCTCTGTTGAGATGGCGAAGCGCTATAATGTTGATCTGGAGGTCCTCTCCAGCTATGTAAGAAAACCCGGTACAAAAGTCAAGGAGGTCGTGAAAAAAGTGGAACAGATGATAATCAGCGGCATTGCCAAGGATACCAAGGTGGCCCGTGTCACCGTTGTTGGCGTGCCAGATGAGCCCGGCGTGGCCTTCAAGGTCTTTTCCTCTCTCAGCAAGGGCAAGATAAATGTGGATATCATCCTCCAGTCCGCAGGGCTTGGCGGCACCAACGACATTTCCTTTACTGTAGCCCTCGACGATGTGGCCCGCACAAGGGAGATACTTGAAGAGCGAATGGATGCCATCGGCTTTGACCATGTGAGCATTGACGAGAATGTGGCCAAGGTCAGCATAGTCGGCGCAGGCATGATGAATAATTCCGGCGTTGCCGTTCGTATGTTCGAAGCACTGCAGGGCAAGCGCATAAACATACAGATGATCTCCTCCAGCGAGATCAAGCTCAGCGTGGTCATCGCCGAGGAACAGGCCGACCAGGCAGTGGCTGCCATCCACGATCAGTTCTTCCACGACTGATGATGCAATAAGAAAAAGGAGCCGCAGCTCCCGCTGCTTCTCTTTTTTTACATTTTAAAGCCTCCCTTGTGTAAAGGGAGGTGCCCCGAAGGGGCGGAGGGATTGTGCGGTAGGATAGTCCGCATTTCAATTAGTTTAGGCCAAGTGGGACAATCCCTCAGTCGCCTTGTGGCGACAGCTCCCTTTACACAAGGGAGCCTTTAAACGGCGTCAAATACATTATATTGCTTGTTATCGGACAGCCGTGGGCTTTTACATAGTCCGTGTACTCCCGGCGGCTGATGAAATATTCCTTGCCCCAGGAGGACACCCGGAGGAAATTTTCGTCAATACCGGTGACTGTCATAAAGTGGGCCCTTGTGCCTGCGGTGGCGCTGAGGCTTCCGGAGGGGGTGCGGGTATAAAGCCTCACCTTGTGCTTGCCCCAGAAAAGGGGGAAATTGGCTCCCACAGAGAAGATGACAGGGAGGTCCGCTCTCAGCATTTCCTCAATGCGCTCAAAGAGTTTTTCATGCCCTATGCACCAACGGGCACGGAGGGGAATGGAGTAGCGGGAGAAATAAGCGTTCAGCCCGGCGGCAAGGGCGGGGCCCGTCTTGCCGAAACGGGGGATAATGGGCATAAAGCTCCGGCGCAGACGCTCGCAGAGTCGGGAATATTGCTCAAAGCTCAGCTCATTGGACTTGGGAATGCCGGTATAGGGGGTGGCGTATTCCGGTCGGCTGAGAGCAAGATAATACAGAAGATCGGCCCCGGCTATAACTCCGCAGCCATAGCCCCGCATGGTGGGATTGGAAAATAGACGCTGATTGCCGCCTACGCTGCCTGCTCCGTCCTTTGCAACGGAGATTATGGGCCCTGAAAGGCGAGTTTCGCTCATAGTGCTGCTCCTCCTTTATTCTCGGCTGAATTCCATGAAGCAGGAAAACATCTTCTCTCCCTCGCTGTTTTCGCCCCTTGCAAGGAGACTGTCCCCATCCCGGCGGGTGAGTATGGAAAGCCTCTCTCCGGGCAGCACCTCCCGGTGGTACTCAATGCGCAGCTCCCGAAGATGCTCATCGGGGCCGGGGGATACGGCGTCCAGCACGAAGTTTGCATATTTGGTGTTGTTAATATGGCCGTTCATATCAAAGTCAGACCAGGGGGGCAGGAAGGAATAGAGCTCCCCATCGGGCTCGAAGGAGCGCAGCCGGGGGAAACGCTCTTCAAAGTTGCGCTTCTCGCAGTACTCCGTGAGGGGATAAATATTTCCGGCGGGGACTATTTTCCTGCTTTCGAAGTCCATGAGTACCCAGTCGGAGGAGCCTTTAACAATAATATTGTCCTCCTCGTCAAGAATGAGATATTCTCTGCGATAGCCTACCCTGTCGGGAGGCAGGGGCCAGGTGCGCAGCTTTACCCGCTGATACATCCGGGCCTCCTTGAGCACCTGAAAACGCACTTTAACAAGAACCCAGACAGTATTTTTTTTCAAAAGCTCCGTTGCTCCTACGCCCAGAATATTGGCGTGGCGGCCCGCTATGTCCTGAAAAAGGTCCAGAATAGAGGCGGGGCGCAGACGCTCCCAGCGGTCAAAATCCGCAGCACGGAGATTATATATGTCTTCAAAAACTTTATTCATGGTGCTTTGAGATGCTCCTTTGCTAATGCTTGGTTCTATATTATCACAGTTTTAAGTGTATGGAAATAAAAAAATCCTCCCGCCTTTTGCGGCGGGAGGAAATAATTGCCGTGTTTACATCAATAATTATTCCGCGAGAGTGTCCTTGTCCTTCTTTGCGAACTTAACCACAATTCCGCTGAGAGCGAAGAGGGCGATGGCGTTGGGCAGGACCATGAGATAGTTGAAGGCGTCGGTAAGCTCCCATACAAGGTCGTTGGATACCAGAGTGCCAACGAAAATGAACACGAGGCCAATGATGGTGTAGATAAGGGTGCAGAGCTTGGGGTTTTTCTTTCCGAAGAGATAAATAACGTTAACCTTGCCGAACATATTCCAACTGAGAACGGTGGAGAAGGCGAAGAAGAAGAGGCAGACGGCCACGAAAATATTGCCGAAGCTCTCGCCGAAAACGGTGCCGAAAGCGGTCTGAGCCAAGTTGCTCTTGGTGATAAGGTCGGTGACAGAGCCGATGTAGCCGCCATGGAGGGGGCCGTCAGCGGTGTAGAGGGTGGAGATGATGACGAGTGCGTTGAGGGTGAGGACAACAAAAGTGTCGATAAAAACGCCGATCATGGCAACTACGCCCTGATCGTGAGGAGTTTTCACATTGGCAAGAGCATGGGCGTGGGGGGTGGAGCCCATACCGGCTTCGTTGGAGAAAAGGCCGCGCTTCGCGCCCTGAGAAATGGCGGCCTTGATGCCTGCACCGAAAGCGCCGCCCAGAATGGCCTGAGGCATAAAGGCATACTTGAATATCATGGCGACGGTGGCGGGGATATACTGGATACGGGCGATGAGCACCACAAGGGAGCCCAGCAGGAAGAGGCAGGCCATGACGGGAACCACCTTCTCGGTGACGGAGGCCAGACGTTGAACGCCGCCTATAAAGATGATTGCGCAGATAATAACAAGAACGAGGCCCATTACCCATGCGGGAATACCAAAGGCGGTCTGTATAGTGGAGCCGATGGAGTTGGACTGAACCATGCAGCCCATGAAGCCCAGAGCCAGAATTATGGCAACGGCGAAGAAGCCAGCCAGGAACTTACCGAAGCCGCCCTTGAAGGCGTGGGTGATATAGTAGACGGGGCCGCCCTTGATATTGCCATTTTCATCGACCTTGCGGGTATGGATGGCCAGAGTTGCCTCAGCGTAAATGGTGGCCATGCCCAGGAAGGCGATTATCCACATCCAGAATATGGCGCCGGGGCCGCCCACAAGGATAGCGCCGGAGGCACCGATGATGTTGCCGGTACCAACCTGAGCGGCAATGGCGGTGGCCAGTGCCTGGAAGGAGCTTATACCGGTCTTCTGCTTGCCGCCACGGAGGCTGATGTTTCCGAACACCTTTTTCATGCCCTCGCCGAAGCAGCGGACCTGAACAAAGCGGGTGCGGATGGAGTAGAAGAGACCTACACCGATAAGCAGAACGATGAGTATGTAGCTGCTGAGGTAATTGTTGATGTCACAGACGATGGGGTAAAGCGCATTTTCGATGTTTGCAAAGAATTCCAGCATTTTTCTTTTCCTCTCTTTTTCTTTTTGGGGGGTATAAAAAGAACGAAGCTGCCGAAAAATCGGCAACTCCGGAAAATAAGAAATGCAGACAGGAAGATGAAAATCTGTGTCTGCTCTGTCCTTTTGCCTGAGAGATTCGGTCATTTCTATGACCTTGCACCTTCGGCACCCGACCAAACGGGATTCTCCAGAGTTCCCTCCGCCATCAGTTTTGTTCTCAATTCTGATGGTTTCAATGGGTGTTGTTCAATTTAATGAGCTGATTGTAACACAATCAATTTTAGAATGCAAGAGCAAAGTGTATTTTAGCGAGAAATATTTGTTTTTGTGTTAGGGACACACAGCCTTTTGCTTTTGCGAAAGAAAATCCCACCGCAGTTTTTCTGCGGTGGGATGGAGTAATTGATTAGGAACTCAGGCGGCTATGAAGAACTTCAGGAGGAAGATGATGGAGATGATGTAGGTGAGGGGGGAGACCTCCTTGAACTTGCCGCTGAGAACCTTGATGATGGTGTAGGAGATGAGGCCCAGACCGATGGCGTGGCCGATGGAGCCGGAAACAGGCATACCAAGGAGCATGATGCCAACGGGAACCACCTGGTCCATATCGTCGAAGTTGATGTTCTTGAGGCCCATGAGCATCAGGATACCAACATAGATGAGGGCTGCGGAGGTTGCCGCTGCGGGGATGATGGCGGCGAGGGGAGCGATGAAGATGCAGGCCAGGAAGATGATACCGGTGGTGAGAGCGGTGAGACCGGTGCGGCCGCCTGCCTCAACGCCGGAGGCGGACTCAACAAAGGTGGTGACGGTGGAGGTACCGGTGCAGGCGCCGACCACAGTGCCGACAGCGTCGGAAAGGAGGGCTTCCTTCATCTTGGGCATGTTGCCATCCTTGTCCAGCATGTTGGCGCGGCTTGCGGTGCCAACCAGAGTGCCGATGGTGTCGAACATGTCGATGATGCAGAAGGTGATGATGAGAGTTACAATGGTGAACCAGCCCACACTAACGAGACCTGCGAAATTGAACTTGAAGAGGGTGGTCTCTGCCATGTCAGCGAAGGGGGGCAGGAAGGAAGCGGTAGCCAGGGAGGCGAAGGGATTGGTGTGGAGGAAGATAGCCTGACCGGCCCAGTAGATAACGGAAGAAAGAAGCATACCAAAGAGAACAGCGCCCTTGATGCCCTTCTTGGCCAGAACGATGATTGCGAAGAGGCCGATAAACATGGTGGCCACGGTGAGGATCATGGTGGCGTAGCCCACATCGCCCATGCTGGTCTTGATAACGCTGGGGGTGAGAGCGCCGAAGAAGTCGCGCATTACATAGAAGGGAGCGGCAAAGCCGTTGCCTTCGGCGTAGATGCCAACGTTGGAGCCCAGACCGATGTTCATGAGCATGAGGCCGATGGCGGGGGAGATGCCCAGACGAACGCCGAGGGGAATGGCCTCAACGATCTTCTCGCGGACATTGAGTACGGAAAGAACGATGAAGACGAAACCTTCAACAAGGATGATGATGAGGGCGGTCTGGAAGGAGGCCACATAGCTCATGCCGGTGATGCCAACGATGTTGGCGACAACAACGGCGAAGAAGCTGTTGAGGCCCATGCCGGGGGCCATTGCGAAGGGCTTGTTTGCAAGGAATGCCATTGCAAACATACCGATGGCGGAGGCGATGCAGGTGGCGAGGAATACGCCGTTCCACAGGGGAGAGCCGCCGTCGAAGTTGGTGAGCAGGTTGGGGTTCAGAGCGATGATGTAGGCCATGGTCATAAAGGTGGTCAGGCCTGCAAGGATCTCGGTCTTAACGGTAGTACCGTTAGCCTTCAGCTTGAAGACTTTTTCAAACATTTTGCATTTTCTCCTCTCTTTTTTGTGGGTTTTGAACACTCCTTTAGAATAGCATTTTGGCGAAAAAATTCAAGAGAGAATACTGCGAAAAAGTGAAAAAATAAAAAAATGCCCTCTCCCGGAGGGGAGTGGGCAAAAAACTAATGTTGTTTGTCAGAAACTATATTTCGCACCCAGAAGCCGCTTTTTACAAGGGCTATTCCTATGCCTGACTTCAAAGCGGAGCTTATTTGCACCAGAGCAAAGATGCTGACAAAGCTCATGGGGGTGAAGCGGCTGAGGACAAAGGCCAGGGCCACGTTGATGCACCACATATACACGGAGTCGAAAAGGAAGGTGACCATCATTCTGCCGCCGGAGCGGAGGATAAAGTAGCTGGCGTGGCATATGGCCTCCAAAGGCATTACTATGGCGCTTATACGCATTATGCGGGTTGCCAGCAGGCGTATCTCCGGCTCCACATTGTAGGCCATGGGGATAAAGCCCGCGCAGATGTAGTAAAGGGCACCGAAGAAAACCGCAATGAGGAAGGAGAAAATAATCATCCTGTAGCCGGATTCTTTGGCCTCCTTCAGCCTGCCTGAGCCCAGTATCTGACCCATGATTATGCCGTCGGCCATGCCCATGGCCATGTAAGCTATGGAAAAGACGTTCCAGAAGGTCTGGGAGATGTTGAAGGCCGCAACGCTGTCAAGGCCCCGGAGGGAGTAGCACTGGCTGATAAAGGCCATGCCCGAGGCCCAGAAAAACTCGTTTACAAGAAGGGGCAGGCTCTTCATGAAAAGCTCGCCCATGAGCTTTCGGGGGATGCGCAGGCTGCGGTATATTCCCTGCATGAATTCGTAGCGGCGGGGACTCAGATGTGTGCCCAGCAGGACTACGGCAAGTTCCGTAAAGCGGGAGACTACGGTGGCTATGGCAGCGCCTGCAACTCCAAGAGCGGGGGCGCCCAGCTTGCCGAAGATAAGAACATAGTTCAGGCTGAGGTTTACAAGCACGGCGGCAATGCCCGCTGCCATGGGCAGACCGGGCCGGGAGCCTTCCCGGAGCGTGCTTGAGTAGCACTGGACTATGGTGAAGGGCACAACGCCTATGAGCATTATGTGCAGATAGCTTTTCGCGGCGGCTATGGTGGCGGTGGGGTCCGTGACACCGGCGTCACCCTGCATATAGAGATTCAGCAGCTCCTCGCCCCAAAAGCCGAAAAGTACAAGGCCCAGAGCGGTGAGACTGCCGCAGAAGAGCAGCTTGAAGCGGAAGCAGCAGCCCACGCCCTCCCGGTCTCCGCTGCCGAAAAACTGGGCCCCGAAGATACCGGCTCCGGCCACTGCGCCGAAAATGCAGAGATTGAATACGAAAAAGAGCTGGTTTGCTATGGCAACGCCTGTCATGGGGGCGGTGCCCACTGCGCCTATCATTATATTGTCCAGCATATTCACGAAATTCGTGATGCCGTTTTGTATCATCATGGGCAGAGCAAGCTTTATAAGGCGACTGTAAAAGCTTCTGCTGCCCAGTATTTCAGTATTCATGTGGGTCTCCTTGCTTTTTATACGAAAACTGCATGTTTATTACTTTGTAAAAAATCCTTCACACTGACAAGGTAGTAGTGAAAAGGTAATAGGTGAAAAGTAAAAATCCTGAACGCTTTCGCATTCAGGATTTTTGGTGGGGGAAGGTGGATTCGAACCACCGAAGTCGTCGACAACAGATTTACAGTCTGCCCCCTTTGGCCACTCGGGAATTCCCCCATATTCGATTAAGTGCTGGTGGAGCTGGTAGACGGACTCGAACCCCCGACCTGCTGATTACAAATCAGCTGCTCTACCAACTGAGCTATACCAGCAAGCTGTCAGCTCGACTATAATAACAAAAGCCGCGGCGTTTGTCAACATTTTTTTAAATTTTTTTTTTAGGCTTTTTACAGAAGGCTTTTTTCATCGCCATATTGAAATAATAAACCGCATTTGCTAGAATAATAACATCTTAGAAAAATGAAGGGATGGCGCGCTTATGTCTTTGTTCTACAAAAAATCCAAATCCGATCTTTACACCGAGAGCTTTTTTGAGTGCAAGAGGGACGGCCTCACTATCCGGGGCACCGAGTACAGACCCGCCGGAGAGAATCTGCCCGTTGCCATCGTGAGCCACGGCTTTCTTGTGAACCAGAACACCGTGAGACAGTATGCACAGGCTCTGGCTGAGCTGGGCTACGCCGCTTACTGCTACGACTTCTGCGGCGGCGGAGTTTTCGGCAGCAAGAGCGAGGGCAAGACCACGGATATGTCCGTGCTCACCGAGATAAAGGACCTGGAGGCGGTCATCGCCTATGCAAAGAGCCTGCCTTACACCGGCGATGAGCTGCTGCTCATGGGCGCCAGCCAGGGCGGCTTTGTCTCCGCTCTCACCGCAGCAAAGCATCCGGAAATGGTGGAAAAGCTGGTGCTTTTGTATCCCGCTCTCTGCATCCCCGACGATGCCCGTTCCGGCAAGATGATGTTCGCAAAGTTCGACCCCCAGAATATTCCCGAGCTTATAAAGTGCGGACCCATGAAGCTGGGCCGCTGCTACGTTGCCGATGTTATCGGTCTTGACCCCTTCAAGGAGATCAGCCCCTACCCCGGCCCCGTTATGATAATCCACGGCACAAAGGATGCTATCGTTAACCTTGACTACGCCAAAAAGGCCCAGAAGTCCTATGCCAATGCCACTCTCCACATCATAGAGAAGGGCAAACACGGCTTCAAAGGCAAATACGACCGGGAAGCTCTGAGCTATCTGAGAGATTTCGCAAAAAGATAAGAATAAAGAGATGAATATATTAAAACCCCCTGCTGATGAAGCTCGTCAGCAGGGGGTTTTTAATATTCTTACACGATGCCCATGCATACTTCCACCAACAGGGCCACAATGACCACAAGGGCGGAGATTATGAAGCCGTGGACCATGGGGCGGATGCCGGACTTTTTCATGCCGGAGAAGGAGGTGTTAAGTCCAATGGCCGCAAGGGCGCAGACCATGAGGAACTTGCTGGCGCTCTTGGTGCCGGACACCACAGCGGCGGGAATGGGGAGGAGGCTTGCAACAATGCTCATGGCAAGGAAGCCCAGAATGAACCAGGGGAATATCTTCACAATGGAGAAATTGGCCTTGAGCTCGCCGCCATCCCTGCTTTGAGCAAGAGCTTCTCGGCGCTTGATATTAAGCTGGATAAAGGCAAAGACAATGACTGTAGGGATGATGGCGAGGGTGCGGGTGAGCTTCACCATGGTGGCAAAGTCTCCGGCTCCCTCGGAAAAGGCGTAGCCCGTGGCAACAACGGAGGAGGTGTCGTTTACGGCAGTGCCGGCCCAGATGCCGAAGGCCTCGTCGCTCATGCCAAGAGCCCGGCCCATAATGGGGAAGAGGACAATCATGGCCATGTCGAACAGGAAGGTGGCGCTCATGGCGTAGGCCACGTCGTTGTCGTCGGCGTCAATGGTGGGGGCTATAGCGGCAATGGCGGAGCCGCCGCAGATGCCCGTGCCGGCGGAGATAAGGTTGCTGAGCTTCCAGTTCAGGCCCAGAGCCTTTCCGATAAAGTGGCCTCCGCCGAAGCAGGTGAGGAGGGTGAATACCATCACCGTAAGGGAGAGCCTGCCCACATGAAGGATGGTGCTTATGTTCAGGGAGAGACCCAGCAGAATAATGGCGAATTTCAGTATTTTCTTGGAGGTGAATTTAAGACCGGTAGCGAGAACGGGGGTCTTTTTCACCAGAGGATTCAGAAACATTCCTATAAACATGGCGATGACCGCGGAGCCGATGAGGTGGATAGGCAGCGCTCTTTCAAGCCAGCTTGCCAGAAGGGCTATGGCGGCGGCCAAAATAATGCCGGGGATAAGCTTTACTATTTTCATGGGTCTTCTCCTTAACTTTTGTCTTTAAGCTTGATTATAACCCCGGAATCTGATAAAATAAAATTATCATTTATTATGGAATGATAAGCTCAGATAATCGGAGGCTTTTATGCTGGACTACAGGGCTGACACCTTTCTGACCCTCTATGAGGAGATGAACTACAGAAAGACTGCGGAAAAACTGAATATGACCCAGCCGGGAGTCACCCAGCATATTCACTTTCTGGAAAACCATTATGGAGTGAAGCTGTTCGAATACAGGGGACATCAGCTGCACAGAACTCCCCAGGCGGAGAAGCTCAAGAGCCATTTTGACCTTGTCCGTGCGGAGGAGGCTGCCCTGCGTCTCGGTTTTGGCGGGGAAGAGCTGCTTCGCCTCCGGGTTGGCGCCACAAAGACCATAGGGGAATTTGTTATAGTCAGGCAAATCAGGGAGTTTCTCTCCCATGAGGGCAGGGAGCTTGAGCTTATCGTGGATAACACGGAGCACCTTCTGGCAATGCTGGAACGGGGAGAACTGGATTTTGCAATTATAGAGGGTGTTTTTGACAAGGAGAAATACCCCCACCACCTCTACAAAAGGGAGAGATTTGTGGGAATTTGCGCCAAGGAGCACCCTTTCGCCGGGAAAACGGTGAGTCTGGAAAGGGCTCTGGAAGAGACTCTTGTGGTAAGGGAAAAGGGCTCCGGCACCCGCAGACTGCTGGAACAGGCCATACAGGACAGAGGCTACGGGCTTAAAAGCTTCCGCCGCTGCTCCGATGTAAGCAACTTCGCGGTAATCTGCGAACTGGTGGCCCGGGACGGGGCTGTCACTTTTGCCTATGAGCCCATTTCCCGCTGCCGGGAGGACCTTGCAACCTTTATGGTGGAGGATATGCACATAAAAGGGGAATTCAACTTTGTGTATATAAGCGAGCGCAGTGCGCGGCCCCTTACAAAGTATTTTGAATAATGAAGCCGAATAAAAAGGAGGAAAGACCCATGAAGAAAACGAAGTTTTTTGTCATTGCTGTCATTTGCCTTTGCCTGCTGCTCTGCTGCACAGGCTGTGCGGCCCTGCTTGAAAAGCTTGAGGATGCAGAGCTTCGGGGCTATACGGAGGAAATGCTGGCAGAAATTCTGGAGGGAAACGCTGAAAGCGCCTATGAGCTTGTGGACGATGTGTGTACATACGAGGACTTCCGGCAAGCTTTTGCTCTGCTGTCCCAGAAGCTTTCCGGTGTGGAGAGCTATGAGCTTCAGCTGCTTTCCATCAATACCAACACCAATTTCAGCGGCGGCGAGTCTGCCACTATGGTCTCGGCCTCCTATCTGCTCAGCTCTGAGACGGGGAAATATGTTGTGGATGTGGTGCGCCACTCCGATTTTGAGGAGCTTGCTGGCTTCCATGTGACGGACTATAAGAGCACGGCTCTTTACTACACCGGCACTCTGGACAGCATGAGTGAGGCGGGAGTGCTCCAGTGGCTTGTGCTCATTTTGCCCAATCTGGCTGCCCTGGCGGTGATAATCCTCGCTCTTGTGGACTGCTGCCGGAAAAAGGTGAAGAAAAAAGCTCTGGTCATACTGCTCATTGTTGTGGTTGCCGCCACCCTGAGCCTGCAAATCGGCGGAGGCCTCAGTCTGAATTTCAGCTTCGGCTGGCTGATGTCCTACAGCGCCCTTGTCCGCTACGGCAGCGGGGAAATGCAGCTGAGACTTCTGCTGCCTCTTGGAGCCATAATATACTACTGCATCCGTTCCCGTATTCTTATCAAGGAAGTTCCTGCACCTGAGGCAATTGCCGCTGAGGAAAGCGAGAGTGCAGAGCAAGTGGAAGCAGCGGAGGAGACTCCCGAAAACGAAGAATAATTAGCACGGGTGCAAAGTTTGCAATCAGGATGCAACTATACTATAAAATAGACACAGATAAAATTAAGGGCGTGGGATAATGAGATACATAAAACTTGCCGCTGCGGCCCTTGCGCTGCTTGTGCTCCTCTGCGGCTGCGGGGGACAGGAGGCTGTTGACCCCTATGAGGGTATGGTGCAGGTGGAGACAGGCTACGGCACCCAGATGTGGATAAGGCCCATTGAGGGACTGCCCGTGAACGATATAGGCCCCCAGGACTTCACTGAGGGGGTCTATACCGGCACGGAATACGAAGTGCTTCAGGGCATTGATGTCAGCGAGCATCAGGGCGTTGTGGACTGGGAGGCCGTGGCTGATGACGGCATAGACTTTGCCATCATCCGGGCGGGCTATCGCGGCTACAGCGAGGGCGGTCTTTTTACCGATGCCTATTTTGAGGAAAATATGAAGGGCGCTATGAGGGCGGGCCTTGACGTGGGTGTGTATTTCTTCTCTCAGGCCATTTCTGCCGAGGAGGCCGTGGAAGAGGCGGAGTATCTGCTGGCCATACTCTCGGACTTCGGCCCCGGGGCTTTGAGCCTCCCCGTTTTCTACGACTGGGAGAGCATAGGCAATGACGAGGCCCGCACCGACGGTCTGGGCGGCGAAATCATTACCGACTGCGCTCTGGCCTTTGGCGAGAAAATAGCTGCAGCCGGCTACGATGCGGGGGTATATTTCTACCGCAACCTGGGCTACTACAGCTATGACCTCAGCCGCTTGACCAATCTCACATGGTGGGCGGCGGCATTGAACGACTACCCGGACTTCTACTATCAGCATTATCTCTGGCAGAACGCCGTTACCGGCCCCGGCTCCGTGGACGGAGTTGAGGGCGAGGTGGACAGAAATATGCTGTTCATACCCATTCCTGCCGATGCAGAGCAGGCCAAACAGGAATAACAACAAAACCCTGCGTCAGAGTTACGAAACAGAGAAGCGGGGGCGTGTGCAGGGGGCAAAGGGCCCCCTGCACGTTTAAATCCCGGCTTTTTTGAGCCCTTAAGGCTCAAAAAAGCTATTTTCATAGTATCAAAAGTGTACGTGTCACTTTTGATACTATGAAAATGCACAGTCGGAAACGATACCGGCTGTGCATTTTTCTACATTATAATGTGGTTAAAAGTTGGAAAAAATGTGGCATACACGAAGAAAACATGATAAAATTAAGAAAAAAGGGGGCAGATTGTTATGGAGAGATTGAAGACATTTGTTTTTGCAATTATCGCCGGCGCGGCTATCAGCATAGGCGGCGCGGCATTTCTCAGCGTGGACAGTAAGGTGCTGGGCAGCGTGCTTTTTACCGTCGGCCTTTTCACGGTCTGCACCTTTGGCCTGAATCTTTATACAGGCAAGGTCTGCTATGTGTTTGAAAATAAGATAGGCTACGCTCTTGATGTAGCCATCATCTGGCTTGGAAATCTTGTGGGCACTTTCCTCTGCGCTCAGCTGTTCCTTATGACCCGCGTGGGTCCCGCTATGGCAGAAAAGGCTATGGCCCTTTGCAATGTGAAGCTGGGGGACGGTCTTCTCAGCATTTTCGTGCTGGCCATCTTCTGCAACGTGATGATATTCATCGGCGTGGACGGATTTAAGCGCAATCCCCACGAAGTGGGCAAATATCTGGCCCTTTTCTTCGGCGTTGTGGTGTTCATCCTCTGCGGCTTTGAGCACTGCGTGGCCAATATGTTTTATTTCTCTATTGCCGGCGTATGGAGCGCAAAGACCCTTGGCTACCTCATCGTAATGACCCTGGGCAACGCCGTAGGCGGTGTCATCTTCCCGCTTTTGAGAATGTGGAAAGAGAAAAAGTGAATTGATAATAAAACCCTCCACTGCGGTGGAGGGTTTTAGCATTTTAAAGCCTTCCTTGTCGTAGGGTACGCCGTATTCCGCAGCATTCGTAGGGGCCGGCGTCCCCGACGGCCCGTGACGGAAACTTTTGGAAGGACGGGACGGAAGCGATTATATCACTGTAGGGAACGGTCTTGACCGTCCCGCTTTGGGTAGTGCGCTTTTAGGAACGGTCAAGACCGTTCCTTACATGGTGAACCTGTATGCTGCGCATTCGCCGGGGTGCAACGCGGAAGCGCATGCCTTCCGCGCGGGACGTCCGGGAGGCCGTCCCCTACAATGGGAAAGCGAAATTTTTGCACCACCCGTAGGGGCGATTCACGAATCGCCCGCCGGTAAAATTCCGCAGCCACCCGTAGGGCGCGTCGCCCCTGTACAGCCCACATAGTATACAAAATGTTCGTGGACATAGTATACACATTGACTATTCTATCTGCGGTAGATTTTTTTAGAAACGAACACCCTGTCGTTCAAATCAAGTTTGGCTATGA
>JAZSFJ010000073.1:0-12833 GCA_045532145.1 Oscillospiraceae bacterium | reverse complement strand
CGGCGAGGCCGTGGCAAAGGGACTAAAAAACAGACTTGAGCCCAAAAAGGAACGCACCTTCCTCCAGCAGATAACTGCACAGCTGACGAAATTCGCCAACGAAAAGATGGAGAAGACCAAGGGCAAAAAGGCCCTGACTGCAACGGAGCTGCTCCGAGACTACATCCAGAATCAGAGCTTCTATCAAGAAGCCTGGGAGGCTGCACAGCAGGAGCTCAGAGACGAGCACGCGGACAATCCCATCTTCGCCGAGTTTATCAACAGCGGCATAGGAATGGATGCCAACCTCAACAAGCGCAATGCCATCTTCATGAAGGCTCTGGTGCAGGCCGCAGCTGAAAGCGGTGAAACCAAAGCCATGCTGCGGAGACAGGCGGCGCTGGGCTTCACCAATATGAGCGAGAATATTGCAAACCGCCTTATCGCCGACACCGGCGCTATGGGTGAAATGGCGGAAACTATTCGGGATGCTGCCGCAGCATATGTCAACGATGTCGTTGCCAATGACAAGCGCAAGCCCGAAGAGCACATGAGCGCAGCTATCAATGTAGCCATGAAGGATGTTGGCGTTAAGCTGTCCCAGATAATCAGATCCGGCACAGCGGCAAAGAAAAGCGCACGACAGGCCATAATCGACAAGCTCGTTACCAAGTATGGCTTTAAGGACACCGACGCGTCCGCTGTCGCAGACATTGTTGGCAAACACTTCGACGCTCTCTGCCGAGCCTCTGCTGAAAAGAAACTTGCATCCATGTTCAAGGAGAGGACTGCCAACAGACGGACTATCAGCGAGCGGATTGAGGAACTGGCAAACCTCGGAGCCTTCGATGTCGGCTCTCGTTTCAACGAAGCTGCCACAATGAGAGTTTTCAAGTCCGACTCCAAGCTGAAGATTAACGAACAGTTGGCGGCACAGTTTCTGCAGGCAGAGACCCAGGAGGAGAGAGATAAGATTCTTCAGGAAATCTACAAGGACATAGGCAGACAGATGCCTTCTACTTTTGTGGACAAGTTCCGGGCATGGAGATACCTGGCCATGCTGGGCAATCCCCGAACCCATTCCAGAAACATTGCAGGCAACGCCCTTTTTATGCCCGTGGTGACTGTTAAGGATATAACGGCTACAGGTATAGAAGCCGCAGTACACTTCATATCTGGCGGCAAGACCCAGCGCACCAAGAGTCTGGCAATAGACCGAGACCTGCTGAGTGCCGCCTGGGACGACTATGCCAATGCGGCAGACCTTATATCCGGCAACGGCAAGTACAGCGACTATGCCAATGCCAATAAGTATATCGAGGAAGGCCGACAGGTATTTAAGTTCCGAGCTCTTGAGGCCGCAAGAAGAGGCAACAGCGCAGCTCTGGAAGCTGAGGACACTTGGTTTTCCAAGCCCCATTATGCCTTCGCTCTGGCTCAGTATTGCAAGGCGCACGGCATCACGGCCGACCAGCTGCGCAGAGGCAAGGCTCTGGGTATGGCGAGAGAGTATGCGGTTAAGGAAGCCCAGAAGGCCACCTACCGCGATACAAACGCCCTGTCCAACCTTATGAGCAGACGCTTCAACGAAAAGGGTGAATGGGGAAAAGCTGCCAAGGTCGCAAACGCCGTTGTGGAAGGCGTGCTCCCCTACAAGAAGACTCCTGCCAACATCCTGGCACGAGGCATTGAGTACAGCCCCCTCGGATTGCTGAATGGCGTCAAGCAGGCTGTATGGGATGTGAAGCGCGGAAACAAGACCAGCGCCGAAGCTATCGACAGCATCTCCGCAGGTCTCACCGGCACCGGCCTCCTTGCTCTGGGTATGTATCTGGCAGCACAGGGACTCATCCGCGGCCACGGCGGCGACGATGAGAAGGAAAAGGAATTTGAGGAGATGATGGGACACCAGAGCTATGCCCTGGAACTTCCCAACGGCAAGAGCTACACTCTTGACTGGCTGGCTCCCGAAGCACTCCCCTTCTTTATCGGCGTCAACCTCTATGAGATGATTCAGGCAAGGGACGAAAAGCTCCAGTTTAAGGACGTGCTTTCTGCTGTGTCCACAATCACCGAGCCGCTTCTTGAAATGAGCTGCCTGCAGAGCCTGAACGACCTGTTTGAGGCTGTGGGCTATGCCAGCAGCAATGATATGCCTGCCATTACCACCATCCTTTCCACCGCTGCTACAAGCTATCTAACCCAGGCACTTCCCACACTTCTGGGACAGGGAGAGCGTAGCGCTCAGGGCGAGAGAATGACCACCTACACCGACAATAGCAGCGCCCTCAGTGGAGATATGCAGTATTTCTTCGGCAAGGTGAGCGCAAAAGTTCCCGGCTGGGATTATCACCAGATTCCCTACATCGACGCATGGGGCAGAACTGAAAGCACCGGCGGCGTTTGGAAGAGAATCGGCGACAATTTCCTCAACCCCGCGTACACTTCTCAGATCGAGACAAGCGCTATGGAAGAGGAACTGCTGAGACTTTATGAAGAAACCGGCGAAGCATCTGTGCTGCCTTCCAGAGCGGCGAAGTATTTCAATGTCGGGGAAGACCGTAAGGACCTGACAGCGGAGGAGTATGTAAAGTATGCCACCGAAAAGGGGCAGCTTTCTTACAGCTTGCTGTCGGGCATGATGGCCAGCGAGACCTTTATGGCGCTGGACAATTCTTATAAGGTCGAGGCAATCAGTTACGCCTACTCCTATGCCAATGCTATCGCAAAAGCAAAAGTCAGCGACTATAAGCTTGAGGGCTGGGTAGCAAAGGCCAACAAGGTTATTACTCAGACCAAAGTAAAGCCGGAGCTTTATATCCCTCTTTACCTTGCGCAGGGTGACATTGAAAGCCTTAAGGACTCCAAGGGAAACACTATAGCAAACAGCAAGAGTCTGCTTATTATGCAGTTGGTGTATAATACTCCCGGCCTGACTGAAAAGCAGAGACAGGCACTGTTTGAGGCTTTTGGAGTTGGGAAAACTGTTATCCACTACAATAAGGCACTGGTAGAACAGAAGCTTCGCGTAATGCAGAATTTGGCCAGCTGACAAAATAAAATAGAGGACGGCGTTAAACCGTCCTCTGAAAAAAACAGAAAGGAGCCCTGTTATGGAAAGAAACGACATTGTATCATTTCTCAACTATCCTGACGCACCTCTGGTGGACCTGGCTGTTAAACGCGCCAATCTCAAGGCCAGAGAATGGCAGGCGGTAAGTCTGAGGGAGCATGACGGCATGACGGTTGAAGCCGCAGCGGAGTATCTTCAAGTGTCCCCGGGTACTGTAAAAAACGAGTACAGAGCCGGAATGCGGAAACTGGACGAGTGCTGGGACGGGGTTCCCTGGATAAGGACACTGGCCAAAATTCAAAACAGACCACAGTGAAAAATCCTCACCTTCGGGTGAGGATTTTTTTTGCGCCCAAATTTGGCCGAAACTTGTCCCTTGGCTGACTTTCGCTTTTTTTGGAAAAACCGCAAAATGGACACGAAAGGAGCTGAGGCTATGGGTTATCAGTATTACGGCTATCCCACCGGAATAAGCAACAATTACTTTCCTCCCCAGCAGCAAATGCAGCCCACGCAGTCGGGCATGATGGCGCGGCCTGTGGCAAGCAAGGACGAGGCCGCTATGGCGCAGGTGCCCTTTGATGGGAACGCATACATATTCCTCAACATGGCTGCGGACGAGGTTTACACCAAGCAATTCAACATCCAGACAGGCAGCACGGACTTTAAGGTTTACGCCAGACAGAAGCAGGAGACCCCGATGGGATTTGCCACCAAGGAAGAAATAGCCGCACTACGGGCGGAGATCGCAGCGCTCAGAGGAGGTAATGAGGAATGAATATGATGCAGCTTGTGTCCGCTATGCGTAGCGGCGGCAACCTTTACCAGCTTATTCAGCAGATGGCAATGAGCGACCCTAAAGCCGCTCAGGCGATGCAGATGATGCAGGGCAAGTCCCCTGCGGAGCTGCGGCAGATGGCAACCAATATGTGCTGGGAACGTGGAACGACCCCCGAGGCGGTGCTGAGGCAGCTGGGTTTGAGGTGACAATATGAATGAAGGATATGCACTTCAGGCAATGACCCCGGAAGAGCGCCGGGAGTTGCTTGAAAAGGCTGTTGAGAAAAGCACTGAAAACGGTACATGGCCGATGCTGCTGGCAGCTATTGCAATGTGTTTGGGGCTTGGAGGAAACAACCACGATTAAATAACAACAATCTCTCAGTTCGCGGGTCTTGATGAAAACCGCTTCCACTTTTAACACAGCGGGAGCGTACGGCCCGATGTGGAAATAAAAACATTTTCACTAAACGAAAGGAGAGATTTTTTATGGCAGACGATTTTGGCATGGGATACGCGATGGGCGCTGAGAGCGGCAACAACAACGGCGGCTTTTTCGGCGGCGACGGTCTTTGGGGCATCATCATACTGGCTATGCTGGGCTTTGGCGGCTTCGGAGGTGGCGGCGGTTTCGGCGGCGGTCTTGGCGGCTTTGGCTTCCAGACCCTCGACAACGGCATTCGCGGCATTGAGCGCGGTATCTGCGACAGTACCTATGCGCTGACCGGCGCTATCAACAACGGCTTCCACGGTGTAGACCGCGGCCTGTGTGAGCTGAGTCACCAGATCAGTGATTGCTGCTGCTCCACCAAGCAGGCCATCAACGACAGCACCCGCGAGATCCTCGGCTTCCTCACCAACGAGAAGATCGAGACCCTGCGCGACGAGAACCAGACCCTCAAGTTCCAGGCATCTCAGGCAAACCAGAACGCTTACATTGCAGCAAATCAGGAGGCACAGACCGCCGAGCTTATCCGCCGTCTCGGCAGAGACAATCCCGTTCCTGCCTACGTTGTGCCCAATCCCAACTGCTGCTACGGCAACCCCCTTGGCGTAGGCTACGCCGGTTGGGGCAACGGCTGGGGCAATAATGGCGGCTGCAACTGCGGCTGCTGAGCGACACATTTCGGGGAGAGCTTCGGCTCTCCCCTTGAGAAAGGAGATGCAATTTATGGCTTGTAATTACTTCAATAACTGCGGCAAGCTTTGCCCTCGTTTTGTGTTTATCACAGAGGCTGCTTTTGCCGGGGACACTCTGACGCTGACTCTGCCCGATGACATAACCTACAGTGACGGATGCCGCTACTGTCTTGTTATCGGCACGGCCATCCCTGATGCCACCACTTTTAACGCAACGGTTGTTGCTGTTGTGGGAGACGGAACGACCACGTTTCCCCTGCTGGATCATTGCGGGACGCCCGTTTTGGCACGGCAGCTCAGTTCCCGTTCCCGTTACCCCGTAAGGGTCAACACCACAGCCACCGGCGGCAGCATTAAGGTGCTGCGCCCCCTGCCCTGTGTGGAAAGCGTCACACTGAATGCGCTCAACGATGCAGCGGCTGCAGGTGGAGGTGCTTGATATGGCAAACGTGAGCAAACTGGCCCGGTATGATATGATGCGCCGGAGAGAGGGCGAGATGGAAAACCGCCAGGGGCGAATGTACGAAGGCGGCAACATGAATGCCAGCGGTGGACGTATGTACGGCGACATGGAAATGCGCGGCGCATACAATAACATGGAGACGGGTGCTCATTGGGACCGCAGAGAAGTGCAGGACCCCGGCTATGTTCCTGAGCAGAGACGGGGCCAGCCCCGAAGAAGGGACGGAACCTATGCCCCCAAAAACGAGATGGAGCCTCCCTACATTGCCCGTATGAGAGAGCCGGAAGAGCCTATGGAGCGTGAGCGCAAGGCAAACATTATAGGCTTTGCCGACAGAACCCGCAGCGGTGCGGAGCATCAAAAACTGACGGCAGAAAAGGCCAAAGAGTGGGTGCGAAAGATGCACTCCAAATCCGCAGGGAGCGGAGAGCATTGGAACATGGAGCAGGTGAAAAGGATAATGGCTGAACAGGGAGTTGAGCATGATCCTGTAGAAGTATATGCCATTATGAATGCCATATACTCCGACTACTGCAAGGTGCTCATGAAGTACGGACTCAATTCTCCGCAGGTCGTTTTGGACTTTGCCGAAGCTTGGCTGGAAGATGACGACGCCGTGGAAAACAAGGCCGCTGCCTATTATGAATGCGTGGTCAAGCGGTAGCAAAACAAAAAAAGAGACCGGGGTTTTTGCCTCGGTCTCTTTGTATTCAAAATCTGACAACAAATTTGACAACAAATTTATGTATTTTTATGCTGCTTTTTGCTTCTTTTTGCGTTAGCCGAAGAGGGAAGAAAAACGCAAAATCCGAACTATTTTAGCCAAAAAGTTATAAAAAAACCTCAAAACCGCTTGTTTTTGACGATTTCGAGGTCTTGGTGGGGGAAGGTGGATTCGAACCACCGAAGTCGTCGACAACAGATTTACAGTCGGTTAAATATCCTGTGTTTTCAAGCCTTTGGGCGTTTTTGACATCATATTAGACATCATGACATCAAACTTTTCAATATCGCTTTGCTGCTTTTTTGCTGACAGATGCGTGTAGATTTCGCGTGTGGTTGTAGGGCTTGCATGTCCAAGAATGGCCTGAGCCGTGAGCATATCAACGCCAGCTTCGTATAAAAACGTGGCAGTTCCGTGTCGAAGCTGATGCGCGGTTAGTGTGGGCTTGCCCTCAAGGTCAATAAATCCCATAGCGGTGCAGTATCTTTTCCAAGCCCCTTCGTATTGCCGCTCGGTCATATAGCCGCCGCCCTTGCCGCTCCGATTGCTGTCTGGTGCCGGAAAAACAAGGTCCGTATTTTGGCTGCCCTTCGGCCTGATGAGGAACGGGCGCAGCGCAGCAACAATGGGAACGGCTCTTTTACCTGCTTCGGTCTTTGGAGCTTTAACTTCCGGCTTTGAGTGGATATAATAATCCAATGCCTTGTTGACTATAATATGCGTGTCAGTTATATCTCCCCAAGTCAAAGCAAGAGCTTCAGCTTTACGCAATCCAGAGCAAAGCAAAAGACGCGGAAACAGACAGAAGGGCGCATCCTCGGTCATAATTAGTTGCGCAATAGATTCCGTTGGCGCTTCTCTCCGGTTGCGCTTTATCCCTTTGGGCATTTTTACGCCGATAGCAGGGTTATACATGATATGCCCTGAGATAAGAGCCTCGTCCAAAATCATGCGGTAAATGCTTCTGCGCGAAGAAATTATCGTGGCAGAATAGCCCTGCTTTTGCGCTGTTTTAAGGTCGTTTATAATGTCAAGAGCGGATATTTCGTCAACCGGCTTTTTGCCATGATGCTTTAGAATGTCGGCAACGTGCGGCGCGTAGTTAGTCCATGTTTTAGCGCCAATTTCTTCCCTGTGACGGCTCTCCCATTGCTCGGCTACTTCTGCAAAGGTGACAACGTGGGGTGCGCTCAAAGACTGAATTTTATCGTATAGCTTTTCAGGGTCACGGTCATATACAGCATGTCGCTTGCCGTCGGCGTCCTTCCAATACCCTTGATAGCGCCCATCTTTGCGGAGGGTGTAGAGTTTGGCGTAATTTATCTTTGCCATTAAAGACCCACCTTTTTTGCCAAACGGTCTATATAATCATCTTTTCGAGCCATCTGCACGTCCTTATGGGCGAGTTGTTCGTCCTTTTTGATAGACTGATTGACGAGCCAATCTATTCGCTCACGAAGCACCTTTATATCCTCGCGGTGTTCCTCTCGGACCGTTTTGAGCTCGTAATCATAGGATGCTCTCAGATTGTTGTAATTACTACGAAGATTTTCAATTTGGGTATCTTTTTCTCTTATAGTCTCTTCACGTATTTTTAGCATTTCCAGAGTTTCCGGGCGGTCTTCGTAAACAATATCCTTGCCTTCTGTGAGCTTTTTCGCACAAGGCCAAATGCCATCACCAAGCACATAATTTTCGATGATACGAGCGGTATTTCGGGAAATGTCCTGCCGTCTACCGGCAAAAATATCATCAACAGTTGATTTGGATAGATCTGTATCATTTGCGAGTTTTGTCTGGCTAATACCGAAGCGCTTCATAACGCATTTAATCCAGTAAACCCACCTTGGATGCTCCATTGCATTTGTGCGTGGGCCTGAACACCCGTTTCGCAAATACTGACATTCAAGACATTCATCGAACGGGCCTGTTAAAAAGTCTTTTCCGCAAAGATTATTCATGTTTAACCTCCCAACATAATACTTGCTGACAAAGATTCACGCTTTACAAATCGTGACGATTTACCGACAAATCGAGACTTCTCAGCATTTAGTTTTTGTGGTAGGCTATGCACAGGTCAAGAGACCAGCCTTGGCCTACCCTATCAAGGCGGGGGAGATCTGTTTGGCGACGGCTCCCCTGCCGCTTTTGAAATTTAGAAAGGAGCTGCAGATGAAAACCGACAGACCGCTGACAGTAATCATCCTCGACGGAGACAAAATCTGCTACGCGGCCTTCGCCGACAAAAGCCAGCTCCGCAGGATAATAGAAATACTCCGCAGCAAATTTCTCGCTCAATAAATGCGAATGTGTCGCAATGGTGGAAATATGTTGCGGTTTTATCAACTAATAGTGTATAATCCAAGTACCACTCCCGCCCCGATATATGAAAGAGAGGGAAAACATTGAAGGAAAAGGAAACTACCGAAAGAATAATGCAGTTGCTTGCAAAATATCCCTACATGAAAGACCGGGTATTAGAAATACTTTTAAGCAATGACGAGGTTATTGGGGGTTATCCTCAGCCTCAAGTATTGCAAGGACGGCCTTGCGCTTCCATTCAGGAGCTGCGCTAATAAGCGCACGAATACGCACAGACTCTGCGTCCATAAGCTCACCGTTATCGGTGGGCTTATTTTTTTTGCCCAGAAGGGCGTCCACAGATATATTCAGATGTTCCGCGATCTGAGCGGCGGTGGTACCCGGGAATCTGTATTCACGGTTACGAATTTCAATAATAATGTCTCCCGGAACAAAACCTATTAACTGCTTCATGTCTCTTCCGCACATAGAAATTATGGAATCGCACATATGCCAACACTCTGCTTCGGAATACGGAGAAGGATTTGTTTCAAGAAAAAAGTCTGTACTTAAATTAAGTTTATTCGCAATTGCGGCAAGCCGGTCTGCGGGAAAAGAACCCTTTTTTAACTGACCAATATATCCGTTCCCAAAATCACAAGCTTTTTCAAGCTTTGAAATAGGAATGCCGCGTTCTTTGCAGATTTCTTTAACTCGCTCAACACTATTCATAAAAGACCTCCAATTATTTTCGAGAAAAGCCTAAAAAAAGGCTTGACAAATTAGAGAACCCTCTATATAATGAGCTTAGGGATTTAGAGGAAAGCCTAAGCATGGGGGGTTCCCTAATTTACTTGTGTGGCAACTCTTATTTTAGAGAATTACCTAACATTTGTCAAGACTTTTCTCTAACTCCAAATAAAAAAAGGAGGTAGATGGATGCTGTATCGGAACATTGAACGGCGCTGCAAAGAAAATGGAATGACTATTTCGGCGCTGGAGAAAGCGGTTGGGCTTGGTAATGCGACCATTAAGGGCTGGGCAGAAAGCTTGCCCCGGGTAGACAACCTTAAAAAAGTGGCTGACTATTTTGGCTGCACCGTAGACGAACTTCTAAAGGAGGAGGAATAAGACTTGAAAGAAATGCAGATTTTCAATTATCACAACAATCAGGTGAGAACAATCCAGAAGGACGGTGAGCCTTGGTTTGTGCTCAAGGATGTATGCGGCATCCTGCATATCGGAAACACTGCTGACGTATATAACCGCCTCGATGATGACGAGAAGGGGGTAGGTCAAATCGACACCCTTGGAGGACGGCAGAAAGTAAGCGTCATCAACGAATCCGGCCTCTATAATGTCATACTCAGGTCGGACAAGCCGGAGGCGAAGCCCTTCCGCAAATGGGTGACCAGCGAGGTGCTGCCCAGCATCCGCAAGACGGGCGTGTACATATCGCCGCAGATTGACAGCAATATGCTGTTTCAGCTTGCAGAGGCTATGGCGGCCAAGGAAAAAGAGATACAGGCACTGACGGCAGAAAATGAGTGCCAGCGGCTGATGATAGCGGAGAGTGCTCCCAAGCTGCAGTATCTGGACACCATTCTCAGCTCTCCCGGAACTGTGGCAACAACGCAGATTGCCGCGGACTATGGCATGAGCGCCCGGAAGCTCAACAAGATACTCAACGAGGCGGGGCTGCAGCACAATGTCAACGGCCAGTGGATTTTGTACCGCAAGCACATGAACAAGGGCTACACCAAAAGCGACACAATATCCTTCCTGCGCTCGGACGGACGCCCCGACACCAAGCTGAATACCAAATGGACACAGAAGGGACGCCTTAAAATCCACGAAATTCTTTCTGAAAGAGGCATACAGGCCACGATGGATTTGGAGGACTAATGGAAGCCAAAGAAGTTGAACGTAAATATGAGGCCTGCACAGAAAACGGCAAACGATTCTTGACCGAAGCAGTTGAAGAATTTGCCAAATTCACTCAAGATCCTCGGCTTGGCGAGGACAAAGAACTCGCCAAGAACAAATTACTTGCTTTGATGGAAAAGTATCCAGAACTTAAACAGATTTTGGCCCGGTGTGTGGAGATTTGTGAGCGGGGTGCTTTATGACGGACAAGGAATATGCCATTCTTTCGGCTCTGCGTGACCACAAGGGACACGCGAAGATTGATATCTGGCGGCTTTTTCCTCCGTGTGAACGGCGCAAGGCAGATGCATGGCTCAAAGTCCTGACTGACAGGGGATTTATAAAGCAAAGGCGCGGCGTAAGGGATTATGAGTACGAACGCTTATACTACATTTGCCCTCGCGGAGAGGATGCCTTGTATGACGAGGAGCATCAGCGAACTTCAATTGTGCCCGTTCAGGAGCCTTCAAAAAAGAAGCGCCGGGGTATATTCAGATTTTTGAAACTCAAGGAGGAATAAGCAAATGACCACCATCATAATTACGGCGGCTGTGATAGCTCTGGTATTTGCAATGGTCATCACCCTTATAGGGCTTGTGTTTGCGGGAGCATGGCACTTTGTGTACTACCTCATCGGCTGCCGCCGCGCACCCATTCAGAAGGCGTTTATAACGGGGGCTATTCTTCTCTGGATCATCTGCGGAGCGATACTCTCCCTGCTGCCTTGAGGAGGTGGTGGCATGAGAGAGCGCGACGGATACCGCGACTTGGTTGCCGATCTCCGGGAATATTTTGGCAAAGACCACAATTTGCTCACGGCAAAAGAGGTTGCCAGATATTGCGGCAGAGACGTGCGGACCATCAAGAAGAATTACTCCATCCCCAAGACCGGTATCACAATTCCGATGCTTGCAAGGCAGCTGTGCCGATGAAAAGGGTGTATCACAAATTACTACCCCTCGGCGGAAATCAGATTTTAGAAAAGGAGACACTATGAAAAAGCAGGGACCCTACAAGTGTGTGGACAAGGCCAACAACAACTGGATGTGCGAGGTCTGCGGACACATGGAGAAGTTTGAGGCAGACGGCCCCATCGAGAACGGATGGAACGTATGCCCCGTATGCCTTGCCCCTCTGAGAAGAGGCGAGGAAGATGTATAAGTGCAGCCGCTGCGGAGGAATATTCGACGAGCCGGACTACATCACCATCAGGGAGAACCTTGACGGGGAGCACGGCTGGTGGACGCACGATGAAGATTTCTGCCCCTACTGCGGCAGTGAGGACTTTGAAGACTATGACATTTTTGAGGAGGAACAAGAATGATAGTAAGCATTAACGGCAATGTTGAAATAAACGGAGGTCTTGCTTCCGTTTGTGCGGATATGACCGCAATGTTCAAGAAAATGCGCGAGATTTGGGCTTCCGAGGGGCGCAGCGCCGAAGACTTTGAACGCGATGTCCGGACGGCTCTGGACATGAGCACCTGGGACAGAAAAAAGCTGAACGAGGAAACGGCAAAAGCTGTTCGCGGTCTTCTGGCCACCCTTTTTGGAGATGACGCTGCACACAAGGGCGAGGAGGAACCCAAATGCGAGGACTGAGGCAGGTTTCAACCAGAGATATGCCCAGAGAAGACTGGCTTGCTCTTCGCAGGAAGAGCATAGGCGGAAGCGACGCCGCAGGCATTATCGGCCTGAGCAAATGGTCAAGCCCCTACAGCGTGTGGGCAGACAAGACAGGCAGACTTCCGGATAAGCCCGACAACGAGGCACTGCGCTTGGGGCGGGATCTTGAGGACTATGTGGCAAGGCGCTTCATGGAGGATAGAGGGAAAAAGGTTCGCCGCTGGCAGGCGATGCTTTATAACCCCGACTATCCCTTTGCTCACGCGGACATTGACCGCTGGGTAATAGGCGAGAACGCGGGCCTTGAGTGCAAGACCACATCCAGCCTCGACCTGAAGCAGTTCAAGGGAGTTGAGTTCCCCGAGCGCTACTACGCCCAGTGCGTCCATTACATGGCCGTGACCGGAGCAGACAGATGGTATCTGGCGGTGCTGGTGTTCGGCAGAGGCTTCTTTGTCTATGTGCTTGAGAGAGACCAGGCAGAGATAGACGCGCTGATGGCAGCGGAGAAGGACTTCTGGGCAGATGTAGAAAGCGACACCGCCCCCACACCTGACGGCAGCGACCCCACATCCGAAAGCATCACCACCATTTATGCCGAAAGCAGGGACACCGGGCTGGAGCTTTTCGGCAGGGAGACGATGCTCACAGAGTATTCCCGGCTCAAGGAGCAGCGCAAGGCTATCGACGGCCGCATCGGCGAGATAGAGAACATCATAAAGGCCGACATGAAGGAGGCCGAGAGAGGCTCCTGCGGAGGCTGGAAGGTGCTTTGGAAGACTCAGGAGCGCCGCGCATTCCAGACCAGAGCCTTTGAAAAG
>JAZSFJ010000084.1:0-3836 GCA_045532145.1 Oscillospiraceae bacterium | reverse complement strand
CAAAAAGAAAAACGGCATCCTTTCGGATGCCGTTTTCTTTTTGGTGCGCGAGGCGGGACTTGAACCCGCACGCCCGGAGTGAGCACTAGAACCTGAATCTAGCGAGTCTGCCAATTCCACCACTCGCGCATCTTGGCGCTTGAATATAATAGCATTTCGAGAGACAAAAGTCAACAACTATTTTCGGATTTTTTAGAAATATTAATTATAATGCACAGACCAGGGCAGTGCGAATGTAGGGCCGATGCCCACATCGGCCCGCGGGACGTCGAGGACGCCGTCCCCTACGGCTGGAAAATTGAACCACGCCCACCGTAGGGCGGGTGCTTGCTCCCGCCGTCATCATGCGGAACGGTCAAGACCGTTCCCCACATTGCCAATGCCGTTCTCCGGAATGGCGCGCCGGGGTCCGGCCACGGGCTGCCCTACAGGGGGCATACAAATAAGCCCAGAGAGTAGTTTCAACACTCCGGGCTTATGCATCATTTCAAATTATTTTCCAGCTTCTCAAGCTCTTCCATGAGCTTTGCGGGGAGCTTATCACCGAACTTGGCGTAAAACTCGCGGATACCCTCGCACTCAGACTGCCAGAGAGCATTATCCACAGCAAGAAGCTCTGCAAGGTCTTCGCCGCTCATATCAAGACCGGAAATATCAATGTCCTCCACCTTGGGCACAAAGCCGATTTCGCACTCATTGGCCTCCACTTCGCCAAAGGCACGCTCCAGCACCCAGCGGATAACACGGAGGTTATCGCCGAAGCCGGGCCAGAGGAAATGTCCCTCGTCATCGGTGCGGAACCAGTTGACATTGGCAATCACAGGGGGATTAGCAAGCTTTTTGCCCATGTCCAGCCAGTGCTGCCAGTAGTCAGCCATGTGGTAGCCGCAGAAGGGCAGCATGGCCATGGGGTCGCGGCGGGTTTCGCCCACCTTACCCTCGGCAGCTGCGGTCTTTTCGCTGGCCATAATGCTGCCCACGAAAACGCCGTGGTCCCAGTCACGGGACTGATACACCAGAGGTGCGGTCTTGGCTCTTCTGCCACCAAAAACTATTGCGGAGATAGGTACACCTGCGGGATTTTCAAACTCGGGAGAAATGCAGGGGCAGTTCTTTGCGGGAGCGGTAAAGCGGCTGTTGGGATGTGCACCGGGAACGCCGGAAGCGGGATCCCAGGGATTGCCCTTCCAGTCCAGAGCGCCCTCGGGAGGATTTTTGTCCATGCCCTCCCACCAGACGCTGCCGTCGGGCTTGAGAACAACATTGGTGAAGATAGAGTTCTTCATGGCGGAGGCCAGAGCGTTGGGGTTTGTCTTGTTGCTTGTGCCGGGAGCCACGCCGAAGAAACCGTTTTCCGGGTTTACCGCCCAGAGTCTGCCGTCAGCACCGGGGCGCAGCCATGCAATATCGTCGCCCACACACCAGCACTTCCAGCCGTCCTTGCGGTAACCCTCGGGAGGAATAAGCATGGCAAGATTGGTCTTGCCGCAGGCAGAGGGGAAGGCGCCGCAGACATAGCGCACCTCGCCCTTGGGATTCTCAACACCAAGAATGAGCATATGCTCGGCCAGCCAGCCCTCTTCGCGGCCAAGGCAGGAAGCCATACGAAGGGCAAAGCACTTCTTGCCCAGCAGCACGTTGCCGCCGTAGCCGGAGTTCACGGACATAATGGTGTTATCCTGGGGGAAGTGGACAATATATCTCTTTTCCTCGTCCAATTCAGCCTTGGAGTGAAGGCCCTTGATATAATCAGGGCTATCGCCCAGAGCCTCGTAAACATCGGTGCCTACCCGGGTCATTATTGCCATGGAGACAACCACATAGATGCTGTCGGTAAGCTCGATGCCGTACTTGGCAAAGGGAGAGCCCACAACGCCCATGGAATAGGGAATAACGTACATAGTGCGGCCTGCCATGGAGCCATCATATATTTCTTTCAGCTTTGCGTACATCTCAGCAGGGTCCATCCAGTTATTGGTGGGACCTGCGTCCTCTTCCTTCTCGCAGCAGATATAGGTGCGGCCTTCAACACGGGCCACGTCGTTCACTGCGGAGCGGTGGTACACACATCCGGGGAGCAGCTCATCGTTGAGCTTTATGAGCTCGCCGGTTTTGAAGCCCTCCTCACGGAGAGACTGGAGCTGAGCCTCGCTGCCGTCTATCCAGACGATGCTTTCGGGCTTGCAGAGCTCGGCCATTTCATTGACCCAGCTTATAATATGTTTGTTTTCGGTAAGAGCCATTACGCGTCCTCCCAGTTTTAAAAGTATACTTGGATTTTACTCCCAATCGGCCGCGAAATCAATTCGTATTCTGACGGTAAAATAAACAAATCCGCAGCACAAATTTAGGGCAATAAATAAAGGGAACGTCCCAGACGTTCCCTTTATTTGCGTATCAAAGGTTTTAAGTCAATCCTTTTTCTTTGCCATCTTTTCCCGGACTCTCAGAACATAGTCCAGATTCACGGTGCTTATCTCCTTGCCGGAGTCTATCTTCATCCAGCCCTCGCCCACTTCCACGATGCGTCCCTGTACAGCGTCGTTGAGGGTGTAGACGGTGACTTCCCTGCCCTCATAGCCATTGAAAATTATATTCATTTTCTTATCTCCCTTTCTCTTGTTTGCCAATATCCTTCTTATCACAGAGGCCCTTTTGCGCTTTCGCTGCTCCATGAATATGATAAGCAGCATCACAAATATTGCGATATATGCAGGGTACATGGCGCTCATTGTGTCAGTCCTCCAAAAGCGCATCAGCAAGGGCGGCGAACTGGGCAAGACTCAGAGCCTCTCCCCTTATGCGCTCGTCCATGCCGCACCTGGCTATAGCAGTGGCTATCTGCTCCTTGGTGAAGCGTCCGCCCAGACCGTTGCCAAGGGCGTTGGAAAGGGTCTTGCGCCGCTGGTTGAAGGCAGCCCGCACAATGGAGAACACGAGCTTTTCATCCTTCACCTCCACAGGCTTTTCCCGACGGACAGCCATATGCACCACGGAGGATGTTACCTTGGGAGCGGGGATGAAGCAGCCGGGAGACACGTCGAAAAGTATCCTCGGCTGAGTGTGCCACTGCATCAGCAGGCTGAAAGCGCCGTAGTCTGCGGTATTCTCTTTTGCGCAGATGCGCTTTGCCACCTCTTTTTGTATCATTACGGTGATGGCATCAAACCTGCCGCACTCCACGAAGGCAGTGAGCACAGGGCTTGTTATGTTATAGGGCAGGTTGGCGCAGACCACAACCCGCTCACAGTCGGAAAATTTCTCGTCAATAAGGGCGGGGATATTGGTCTTCATAATGTCGCCGTAGACTATCTCCACATTGTCACAGCCTGCCAGAGTCTCTGCCAGCACAGGCTTCAAGGAGGTATCGAGCTCCACGCAGACCACCTTTTTGGCAAGGGCACTGAGCTCCACCGTGAGGCAGCCCACACCCGCGCCCACCTCAAGAACGCCGGTAGTCTTATCCGCGCCGCTGCCTGCGGCTATGTCCTCGGGCACCCACTGGGCACAGAGGAAATTCTGGCCCATGCTTTTTGAAAAATGAAAGCCGTGGCGGGCCATCAGGGCCTTTATCTCGTTAATATCCGTAAGTCTCATATTTCCTCCCGGAAAAATCGTTATCTATAATATATACCTACCATAGGATTATTACAAGAGCCTTTGCGTGGGAGAGTAATGCTCACCCCCATAGACTGCATCCACATCAGCACCTGTAGGGAACGGTCTTGACCGTTCCGTTCAGCGGCGGGAGCCGTAGGGCGGGCTGACCACAGCCCGCCATTACCGCCCTACGGAGTGCGGGGGGGGAATCTGCGGCGGCAGCAAGCGGCCGCCCT
>JAZSFJ010000075.1:0-2427 GCA_045532145.1 Oscillospiraceae bacterium | reverse complement strand
GATGAAGTCCGGCCGTTACGCATACGTTGGCCGCAAGCTGAAGAAGAGAGACTTCCGTCAGCTGTGGATCACCCGTATCAGCGCTGCCACCAAGGCAAACGGCATGAACTACTCCACCTTCATGCACGGCCTCAAGCTCGCTGGCATCGACATGAACCGCAAGATGCTCTCCGAGACCGCTATCCACGATCCCGCTGCTTTCACCGCTCTCTGCGAGAAGGCTAAGGCTGCTCTCTAATTTATAGAGCAAATACAAAAGACAGAGGATTTTCCTCTGTCTTTTTTTTGAGCCTAAAAGGCTCAAAAAAGCATGGATTTATCGTGTAGGTAGGGGCCTTCGCCCCCCCTACAGGCGACCCGGCGAGGGAGTAGTAGAAGGGGGCAGCACATTTTTATCTCTAAAGAAAATATGACAGAGAAAATCTCTGTCATATTTTGTCCATTATATAATTAACATTTGTTTATTTCAGATGACCTGCGGCAAGCTCCAGGAGTCTTTCCTTGGTGTTCTCGGCGGGATATTCGATAACATACATAAGAAGAACTTCAAGCTCCTGTCCCAGGGCCTTGCCGGAATAGCCCAGTTTCTTAAGATCGTTACCGTCAACAGCAAGGCTCTTGGTGGACCAGCATTCGCCGCTTTCTATTATCTCCCGGAGAACGGGACCGAAATCGTAGTTATCCAAAGCCTTGGCAACAAGTGCGGCGTTGACGCACACATCCTGACCGTGGGAGGCGAGGAGGTGTTTCCAGGCCTTCATCTCTCCGGGGAGACCCTCTCTGAGTACCTCACAAACCGCTTCGGCCATCTTGATGGAATGGCGGTCGAAGCGCAGGTCCTCAAGGAATCCCCTGGCGGAGCGAATCACACATTCCTTCTCAAGGGCGTAGCACATGGCACAGAGTCGGCTGAGACCATCGGGGGGGAGCTCGCTAATATCCTCAAGGTCCGGACACTGAGTGCCAACACCAAAGGAGGCCATGAGACCGCTTTCAAAAACGCAGGTTATCATGTAGGTGTTGGGGCAGAGGAGGAATTTTTTAAGCTCGTCTTTAATACGTTCCGCAGACAAAAAGGCGGCCAGGTGCGCTTTTTCGTATATGGCGGAAAAGGTATTGGGATGAATGGAAAATCCGAGTCTGGCGGCAATTCTGAGCCCCCGGAACATTCTGAGGGCATCTTCCTCAAATCTGTCTCTTGCAACGCCCACGGCGCGGATAAGGCGGTTGTTAAGATCGCGCCTACCGTTAAAGGGGTCAATGATTTCGTCGGAAAGGGAATAGGCAATGGCGTTTATTGTGAAGTCACGGCGGGAAAGGTCTTCGGGCAGACTGGAAGCGTAGCCTATGGAATCAGGGCGGCGGTTATCTGTATATACTCCGTCGGTTCGGAAGGTGGTGACCTCAACCATGTATTCCCCGCTTTTTACGGAAACTGTGCCATATTGAAGGCCGGTGGGAATGGCCTCGTTTCCGAAAATGGCTAGTGTGGCCTCGGGGGCGGCAGATGTGGTCACGTCCCAGTCATGGGGCTCAAGACCAAGGAGACAGTCGCGGACGCAGCCGCCTACGGCGTAGGCCTCGTAGCCTGCGTCCTCAAGGCGTCTTATCACATCAGCCACAGATTCGGGTATGTTTATTATACTCATGTTTCTTATCCTCTCTTTCCTGAGAGTTTGTCAGATTATACTTGTTTTTTTGAATGAATATCAGTATAATATTTTTTTGTAGAAATTACAACTCCGATTTGGGAGTTTTCAGGAGATTAAGATGACTTCTTTTGATAATTATCTTGCACCCGGCAAACGCGGCCACCTTATAGGCGTTGGCGGCGTAAGTATGTCCCCTCTGGCTGAGGTACTTGCAGGCATGGGCCTTTACATAAACGGAAGCGATATGAGCGAGGGCGTAAATGTCCAGTCCCTCCGGGAAAAGGGCATCACCGTTGATATTGGCCACAGGGAGGAGAATATCACTCCCGACCTGGACTTTGTTGTGCGCACTGCCGCCGTTCGCGACGACAACCCCGAGATAGTGGCTGCCCGCAGAATGGGAATACCTGTTTTTGAGCGCACCCAGGCATGGGGCTCCATTATGAAGGATTATAAAAATGCCCTTTGCATAGCAGGCACTCACGGCAAGACCACCACCACCAGTATGTGCACCCATATTATGATGGCTGCCGAGCAGGACCCCACGGTCATGATAGGCGGAACTCTGCCCCTTCTCAAGGCCGGTCACCGGGTGGGCAAGGGCAACACTATAATTATGGAAAGCTGCGAGTATTATAATTCCTTCCACAGCTTTTATCCCACCATCGCCGTTATCCTGGATATTGAGGCCGATCATCTGGACTTTTTCAAGGACCTTGATGACATTAAAGAGTCCTTCCGCATTTTTGCCTCCCATGTACCCGAGGATGGATAT
>JAZSFJ010000034.1:0-22394 GCA_045532145.1 Oscillospiraceae bacterium | reverse complement strand
GACCACGGCTTCGGCGGTGACTGTACCGGGGGCAATGACACGTCCCTTAAATTCTCTCATTTCACTTGCCTCCCTTCGTAATCTTTTCGAGGATCTCTGCCTCGGTGTAGTAGCGGGCGGTGGTGTAGGTGCGCAGCTTGTTGGAAGAGGTCATGACGGGCATGGACTTGCACAGGGGATTATTCATATACATGAGAGGGCAGATATAGCTGAGTATAACGCCGGTGGCCTTGAGGCGGGGGGCGTACTCGCTGCGCTCAAACTCCTTCTGTACAGCGGGAGCGGTGGTGAACACGGTGGGGATGAGCACCTTTTTGTTGCCGGCGGCGCGGAGACCCTCTTCCACAGCCATGGTCCAGTCTATAAGCTGCTGCAGGCTCATGTGGGGGCAGCCCACAAAGCAGAGTTTGGGCTTGGCTTCGGGATTTTTCCACATAACGGGGTAGGCATTCTTCACCCGCTCAAGCTCTTCGTCGGTGATTATATATTCGCAAGCGCCTTCGGCGATGAGCTCTTCGCCCATTTCCACGGCCTCGGGGGTGAGCTTTGCAATGTGGTAGAGGCCCACGGCGCCGTTGGAGGCGGTGGCGGCTCCGAAGTCCTTGAGATAGGCCTTGTTCTCGTCATTGAGCTCGCTGCCCAGCCACTTATCCAGACCCACTATGTAGGGCACGTCCTCCATCACCTTCATGCCGATGGCACTGCCCAGAAGCTGAGCCTCGGGCTTTTTGCTGGTTTCCACTTTTACCACCCAGGTGGCTTTTCTTCCCTCGTCGGTGAGAAGGCCGAAGTAGGGGACGAAGCCGGCGATGGAGCCCATGATGTCCATAATGCCGCTGTTGCGGTTGCAGCGGGCGCCCAGCACGGAGGTGGCGTAGACCACGGCAGAGGACTCGGCCCAGCTGACAACCTCGCCCTTTTCGGGGGTGTTGCCCACCTGGTCCAGATAGCAGGCGCAGGTGAAAGCGTCACTGTCCATGAGGCCAAGCTGAGAAAGCTGCTCCTCATAGGACTCCTGAGTAGAGTACATGAACTTGTTGAATACAAGGCTCTGGAGCAGGTTTGCGGGAACATTTTTATCCACGGGACGGGGGTCCACGGAGAAGCTCTGGCCGGAAATGGCTCCGGCGTCGATGAGCTGCTGCATAAGCTCGAAAACAGGGGTCATCATCTTCAGACCGAAGGAAGTTACCAGATGGTTATGCTTGCTTGTCACAGGCACCATTTTTTCTGCGCCGAAGGCCTCGCCGTACATCACCAGAGTCTTCATGACCTTGGCCATTACCTCGCCCTTAGCGCCGTCCAGAATTGCCTGCTGTTCGGGTGTGAGAATCATTATATCTTCCTCCTTATATCTTCATGCACTGGTCCCAGACGCCCCAGATAACGCTGCGGAGATTGCCAACGCTGGCGGCGTCGCCCACTATGTGGACATTTCTGGCCTTTTTGGCCAGAGGGGCGCTCTTGTAGCCCACGGACAGAATCACACTGTCGGCGGCAATGTCGAAGCTCTCGCCGTCCTTGCCGGAGAGGGTAACGCTGCCCTCGCCAATGGCCTTCAGGCCGGTTTCCAGATAAACGGGCACATTGTAGGCCTCGAAATAGTCTCTCAGGAAGCTGGTGTTGGCAAGGCAGATGCCCTTGCCGCAGATGAGGTCGTCCATCATCTCCACGATGGCGGGCTTTTTGCCCTGCAGGGAGAGCTCGTAGGCTATCTCGCAGCCGGTGAGGCCGCCGCCCACGATTACCACGTTTTCGCCCACTTCCTTTTTACCCAGCAGGAAGTCTGTGGCCTCGATGGCCTTCTCCGCACCGGGAACGGGGATGCGCTTGGGGGTGGCGCCGGTGGCGATTATGTATTCGTCAGCCTCAATGGCGGAAATGTCGCTGACGGGGGTATTCAGCTTCACCTCGATGGGGTGTTTGGACATCTCCCGTCTGTACCATGCGATAAGGTCCTTGTCCTTTTCCTTGAAAGAGGGAGCGGCTGCTGCGATGAAAACGCCGCCAAGCTCGCCGGACTTTTCGTAGAGAGTAACCTTGTGGCCTCTCTTGCAGAGGAGCAGAGCGGCCTCCATGCCGCCTATGCCGCCGCCGATTACGGCGACATTCTTGGCCTTTTTGGCGGGCTTCACATAGTATTTCCTGCTCTGCATGGTCTGGGGATTCAGGGCGCAGCGGGCCAGACCCATGGTGTCCGTCAGGTCCTGAGTGTTGGCGTGGCCCTTGCTCTTGGAGAAATTGAAGCAGCCGGCGTGGCAGCAGATACAGGGCTTGATGTCCTCGAGGCGGTCTTCAATGAGCTTTGTGACCCACTGGGGGTCAGTGAGGAACTGGCGGGCTATGCCCACGCCGTCGATGAGGCCTTCTTCAACGGCCTTCGCGCCCACATCGGGCTCCATGCGTCCGGCGCAGACCACGGGGATGTCCACAAACTTCTTTATGTGGGCAACGTCATCGAGATTGCAGTTCTGGGGCATATACATGGGGGGATGGGCCCAATACCAGGAGTCGTAGGTGCCGTTATCCGCGTTGAGCATATCGTAGCCGGCGTCCTGCAGATACTTGGCGGCTCTCTCGGATTCAGTCATAGTGCGGCCCAGTTCCGGGGCAGAGTCTCCGGGGACAAGACCCTTCTGGAAGCCCTTGAGCTTGGACTCCACGCTGTAGCGCAGGGATACGGGGTAGTCTGCGCCGCAGCTTTCCTTTATGGCCTTAACAACCTCGGCGGCGAAGCGGTAGCGGTTTTCAAAGCTGCCGCCGTACTCGTCCTCGCGCTTGTTGTAAAACTCCATGGCGAACTGGTCCAGCAGATAGCCCTCGTGAACCGCGTGGACCTCAACACCGTCAACGCCTGCGTCCCGGCAGAGCTTTGCGGTTTTGGCAAAGGCCTCGATAATCTCGTGTATCTGCTCTTTTGTCATCTGGGGGCAGATTATATCCTCCGCCCAGCGGGCGGGCTGCTCGCTGGGGCATGCCAGCTCGTGATTGGTGTCGATGATGGGCTTTATGAGAGCGCGGGTAAACTTATTTTTGTGGAGGGGAGCCACAAGCTCCGTTATGGCCCAGCTGCGGCCCATGCCGGCGGTGAGCTGGATGAAGAGCTTGGCGCCGGTCTTGTGGATCTCCTCCATAAAGACACGGAGATCGTCGAACATCTTTTCGTTCTGCCAAAGCCACTTGCCCCAGAAGGTGTCGCGGAGGGGGGCAATGCCGGGGATAATGAGACCCACGTTGTTCTGCGCACGCTCAATAAAGAGCTTTGCGGCTTCCTTGTCGAAGTGGCAGCCGGTGAGCTCAAACCAGCCGAAAAGGGAGGTGCCGCCCATGGGACACATGACGATGCGGTTTTTTATCTCCACATTGCCAATCTTCCATGGTGTGAACAGGGAATCGTATTTGGCGTCCATACTAATTTTCGCTCCTTTTTATTTTTATATTGTTACTTTTTCACTGTTTGTTTGCGGCCCTCTCAAGGCCGTCGCTGATGATGCTCAGGCAGCGGTAAAATTCCTCTCTCTCCGCCTCGGAGAGACCGGAGCCCACGGCTTCCAGCACCATGTCTATCTTTTCGGCTATCTCTCTGCCTGCGGCGTGGCCCTTTTCGCTGAGAGCTATGGGGGCTTTGTAGCGCTTGCCAACGCTTTCCCGTGAGAGGATGTAGCCCTTTTCCTCAAGGTAGCCCAGGGCCCGGGATATGGTGGCCTTGTCCTCCTGACAGTGCTCGCAGAGCTCCGCCGCGGTGAGGCCCTTATTGCAGAAAAGGTAATAAAGACATGAGGTGTGAACGCTGCCCAGCTGATGCTCCGCCATTTCCTGCAGCTTTATCCTGCGGATGCTGCGGTTTATTTTGGCGATAAGCACGGTGAAGGTCTCAAATCTCTGTATCAATGCTTGTTCCCGCCTCCTTGAAAAAGTTGAATTATCAACAAATAAACTAGCACAAAATTGTTAAAAAGTCAACATATCAAAAATATTGCCCTGCTTATGCGCAAGCACGTTTTTGCACTAATGGTATATAAAATGTCGCATTTATGGAACAATGGTGCAAAAACCTTGACTTGCGCCTTGTGGAGAGATATAATAAGCCCATAGGAAAAAAGGAGTGAGGGCCTTTATGGGAAAGATAGTCAGGATACCGGGAGTGGGATATAATGCCGAGGCGGAGCGGGAGATGAACTTCATAGGCCGCCGCATTGCCTCTCTGCGCAGGGAGCGTGGACTGAGCCTCGCCGCCTTCGGGCAGGAGCTTGCTGCGCGGGGCGTGTTTGTCAGCTCCAGCGCCATCCATAAGTGGGAGAAGGGGGATTCTGCGCCCAATGCCTATCAGCTTCTGGCCATAGGGGAGGCTCTGGGCCTTGAGGACACGGCCTCCGCCTTCAAGAGCCGTCCTCTGCCGGAGCTCAACGAAGAGGGCCTTAAAAAGCTGGCCGATTACCGCTGCGACCTTGTGGCCTCCGGGCGCTATGCTCCTCAAAAGGCGGCGGTGATAGAGTATATCGATATGCCCGTCAGCTCCATTGCGGTGTCCGCGGGCCGGGGCGCGTTTCTGGATGATGAGGATTTTGAAATTGTCAGCTTCCCGGTCTCCACCGTGCCGGAGGGGGCGGATTTCGGCGTCCGGGTCTCCGGAGACAGCATGGAGCCTGTGTACCACGATGGGCAGATAGTCTGGGTGCGCCGCTGCGAGAGCATTGCTGTGGGGCAGGTGGGGGTCTTTGTCTATGACGGAGAGGGCTACCTGAAGGTCTACGGGGAGCAGCAGCCCGCCGAAGAAGAAAGAGAGGATTTTACGGATAGCTATGGCCGGATACGGCCTCAGCCTGTGATGATATCCTATAACCGGGCCTATGAGCCCCGGGCAGTATCCCCCTGCGGAGGCTTCCGGGTAATAGGCCGGGTGCTGTGAAAGGAGAGTTTTTTTGGATGAATACCGTTGAAAGAGTAAAGGAACTGGCGGCGGAGCGGGATATTTCCCTTTTCGGACTGAGCAAGCTCTGCGACGTGCCCTATTCCACCATCAAGAACACGGAGCTGCGCTGTGGCCAGCTGGGTGTGGACACCATAGAGCGCATCTGCATGGGACTGGGCATACCGCTGGCCAAGTTTTTTGAGGAAGGTCGCTGAGACCATGGAGGGCAATCCTCTCAAGGTTTATGTGGGCGTCAGGGCGGATTTTCGCAATGACGGCATTATGATACCTCGTGAGATAACCTGGGAAAACGGGGAAAAGTACGAGATAGACGCGGTGCTGGATATCCGTCAGGCGGCAGCTTTGCGGGCCGGAGGCCACGGAGACCGCTACACCGTCTGTATACGTGGCCGCTGCAGCTTTCTCTTTTTTGAGCGCAGCCAGCAGCGCCTCGGTAACTATATAGGCCGCTGGTTTGTGGAACGACGGCGGTGAAAAACCAATAACATTATGGAAAGTGACTGAGTTATGCTGTTTTTATACTTCAGCGCAAAAAGCACAGCAGACACCCACGCCTTTGGAGACGGGTGTCTGCTGTGTTTTTTTATTTCATACTTAAAATCAGGTCGTCAATGAAGGATTTGGCAGCGATGCTCAGGGGCATTTTGCTGTTGGTTATCAGGCAGGCTTTTCTCTTTGGAAGGGGATGCACCAAGGGGATTTGCAATATGCGGCCCTGATTGAGTCTTGGCAGAACAATGCGTTCCGGAAGAATTCCGATGCCAAGACCGCTTTCCACAGCCTGAACGGTCAATTCTACCGTGGTCAGTTCTATATCCGGTTTGAACTCTATTCCAAAATCAGAAAAATAGGATAACAGATATTCCATGGTGGAGGAACCCTGAGGCATGGAGATGAAGGGATATGAGCAAAGTTCCTGGGGGGACAGTCTTTTTGTGACCGCCTCTTTATACTGCAGGCCACATACGGCATATTCATTCATCTCGTCAATGACGCGGATATCCATGAAGTCATATACCTTGAAGGGTTCATGTAAAATGGCGATATCTATACTTCCGTTATGCAGAAGCTCGATCATCCTTTCGTTAAGCGCATTTGAAAACTTCACGGTGATTCCGGGATGCTTTTCCATAAAATCCTTCATCGCCGGAAGGACATAGGATTTGAAGCTCATTTCCGTGGAGGCTATGGAGACAGAGCCGGTTTCCAGACTCTGCATGGATGCAATCTCCCGCTCCGCGGAGGCGATAAGCTGCCAGGCGGGCTCAATGCGTGACATCAGCAGTTCTCCTTCTGCGGTCAGTGTGACGCCTCGCTTGCTGCGTACAAAAAGTTCACAGCAAAGCTGCTTTTCCAGCTTTTGAATATATTTTGTAACGCTGGGCTGTGTCAGATACAGTTTTTCCGCAGCGGAGGTTATATTACCGCTTTTTGCGGTAATATAAAAAATCTTATAAAGCTCAAGATTGGTGCCAATGACATCTGCTTTCACGTTCCATTCACCCCGGGAATGATTTTGATAACTATAATTCATTTTACCTTTATCAACGCAGAGATTATATTATATATAAGAGCAGAAAACAAGAGCTTTTTCGGAGTTGTGCACTATGAAGGAAAGAAAAAAACGAATTCTGTCATTCAAGGCTGCCGTGCAGCTTGCCGCGCCCCACACCTGGCCTTCCTCCATCCTGCCGGTCTTACTGGGTGCTGCGCTGAGCTGTGCGGAATCTATTCCTGTTAATGCTTCCGTGCTGCTTTTCACACTCTGCACTGCGGTCCTCCTTCAGGCCGCCGTGAATACGCTCAATGACTATGTTGATTTCGTTTCAGGCCTGGACACCGAAGAAAACTGTCCCGACACAACAGATGCCGCCCTTGTTTTTGAATGCTCATCACCGAAGGCCGCGCTTATTCTGGGTATGCTGTTCCTCCTGGGAGCTGCGGTTTTTGGAACGGCGCTCATTGCCAACTGCGGAATGGCAATGATGGTATACGGCGGGATCGCCCTTGCTGCGATAGTTCTGTATACTATGCCGGTGTTTTCGTTTTCCAGGCTCCCTCTGGGCGAGCTGCTGTCCGGCGGCACCATGGGCGGCGTTTTGACCTGCGCTGCGTATCATGCACAGGCAGGACGCTTTTCTCCCGATGTTCTCTATCTTTGCCTGCCAATGGTGATAATGATAGCTTGCATCATGCTGGTAAACAACACATCGGATATCGAAAAAGACCGCGTGGGAGGCAGAAAAACCCTGCCTGTCTGTGTGGGCAGAGGCGCATCACAAATCATTCTCAAGGCTGCAGTCATAGCATCGGTTCTATGCACGGCAGTCTTTGTGTGCGTTAAGTACCCTTCGGGCGCGCCTATTATTCCGGTGATGATTGTTGCACTTTTGATTGACCCTTATGTAACAGCGCTTTTCACAAAAGCCATAAGCCCGGAGCGCCGGCCTGCCAGTATGCGGGGCGTTCTCAGCGCCTGCGTCAGGGTCAACGCGCTGTATACCATCGCTGTGGTTATACACGCATTAAGTATGTGAAAAAAATATTTACTATATAAACTTGAAAGGACGGGATGAGCAATGGGAAAGTATCTTCCTGATTCGGTGTTGGATGTTTTCAACAAAACATTCTTTGTTGGAACTCTGTTTATGATTGATCCCTTGCTGAACACGCTGGCCTCATTAAGCCCTGCGTTTGCAAAAGAAATTAAAAGCAAAAATATGGCCGTTCAGCTGAAGACCCGAGATAACACCAAAGGCCGCGTTATTTTCTTCCGCGACGGTAAGGTGATCGGTAAGGACGGCGTACACCCCGGCGCCGACGTTGAGATGATCTTCGAAAACGAGAAGATCGCCCGTAAAGTCATGATGGGCGAGATGCTTGGAAAGACCGTGGACTTTGTTGACGCAGCAAAGAATACTGCGCTCATACTCAATGGTCCGGATGAGAAAGCCATGTGGTTTTCTTCTCTGCTGCTGAAGATTTTTGCCTTTGATGTTCTCTATATGGGCAATTACGGCGAGACCATGCCAAATGGCGAAAAGCGCTATGTAACCTGCACCAATGGCGGTCCTCTCCATGTCTATGTCCGCGATGGCAGGATTGTACGCTGCGTTCCTCTGGAGCTTCGCTCCGAGGATCCCGATCCCTGGTCCATCAAGGCACACGGCAGAGAGTTCGCCCCCCCAAAGCGCACCACCGTAGCTCCCTACGGCATTGCGTGGAAGAGTCTTGTTTATTCCCCCGACCGCATTCTCTATCCCATGAAGCGTGTGGATTTTGACCCCAAGGGCGAGAGAAATCCACAGAACCGAGGCATTTCCGGCTATGAGCGCATCTCCTGGGAAGAGGCCATAGATATGGTTGCAAAGGAGATCATCCGGGTCCGCGAGACCCACGGTCCCGGTTCCGTCTTCTGGTCCCGCGGTTCCCACCATCTTTGGGGTACGGTAGGCTACTTCACCTCCTCCGCCGCCCGCTTCTTCAACTGCATCGGCGCCACCGGCATGATGATGAATCCCGACTCATGGGAAGGCTGGGCGTGGGGCGCCATCCACCACATCGGCTCTTCTGCCCGCCGCGGCGGCCTTGAGCCCTACAGCACTGTTGAAGACTGCATGAAAAACGCGGAGATGATAGTCTTCTGGTCCTCCGACCCCGAATCCACCGCCGGTGTTTACGGAGCTCAGGACGGCACCATCCGCCGTGAATGGTTCAAAAAGCTGGGCCTTCCCGTTGTACATATCGACCCCTACTGCAACTCCACCGCCGCTTTTATGGGCGGACGCTGGATAGCTCCCAAGCCCGGCACCGATGCCGCCATGGCCCTCGCCATTGCCCATGTATGGCTCACAAACGGCACCTATGACAAGGACTTTGTGGCAAACAAGACCCTCGGTATCGAGGAGTGGAGCAAATATATCATGGGTGAGAGCGATGGCGTCGCAAAGACCCCCGAATGGCAGCAGGAGATAACCGGCGTAGAAGCCCGCGTTGTCCGCGCTCTGGCAGAAGAGTGGGCCAAGAGAAAAACCTACCTCTCCTGCGGCGGTATACCCGGATTCGGCGGCGCATGCCGCACCAGCCACGGCACCGAGTGGGCAAGAGCCATGACCTGCCTCGCTGCTTTGCAGGGCTTCGGAAAGCCCGGCAGCAATTTCGGCGGTCTGCAGTTCGGCACACCTCTGGACACCCGCTTCTACTTCCCCGGCTACGCCGATGGCGGCTTCTCCGGCGACTATTTCGGCTCCGGCGCCGGTGTCACCCTCTATAACCGTATGCGTCAGTCCCCCTCCGTCAACTCCGAGTACCAGAAAATACCCCGTCTGAAGCTCCCCGAGGCCATCATGGAGGGCCATGCCGAAGCCTATATGTATGATAACTACTCTGTCCACGGCCAGTTCCGCAAGACCAGCTATCCTGCCCCCGGACATGAGGAAGTGAAAATGTACTACAAGTACGGCGGTTCCTACACCGGCACTCAGCCCGACTCCAACCGCTTTGTAAAGATGTATCAGTGCGACAAGATAGAGTTCGTGGTCAACCAGTCCATATGGATGGAGGGCGAGACCCGTTTTGCGGACGTCATCCTTCCCGCCTGCACCAACTTTGAGCGTTGGGACATTGGTGAAGCCGGTCACTGCGGCGGCTATATTGATAAATCTTTCCTGCAGAATAACTACCGAATCTTCCATATGCAGCACAAGTGCATAGAGCCTCTGGGCGAGAGCAAGTCCGACTTCGAGATATTCCAGATGATAGCCAACAGGCTTGGACTCTGGCAGGTGTTCAGCGAGGGCAACGCCGAGTACGACTGGGCAAAACGAATCTATGACAGCTCCGACCTGGCAAAGCGCCTTAGTTGGAGAAAGTTCATCAAGAAGGGCTACTATGTCCTGCCTCCTCTGCCCGAAAATGCCCGTGACCCCCTCGCCTTCAACTGGTTCTATGAGTCCCGCAAGCGTGATGTTCCTGAACTCGCGCCTCTGCCTTCCGAATACTACGGACGCTACAATGAGGGACTTCAGACTCCCTCCGGCAAGTTCGAGTTTGAGTGTCAGACTCTCAAGCGCTTTGACCCCAACGACAAGGATCGTATGCCCATCTGCACCTACATCCGGCCCTCTGAATCCGTGGGCACGGAGCTTTACGAAAAATATAAGCTGCAGCTTATCTCTCCCCACTCCAAGTATTCCTTCCACACCATGGGTGACAGCAAGGACTCCGACATCAACGAGATAAGCGAGCATCGCATGAACATCGATGGCTATAACTTCTGGGTGTTCCGCATGAACACCGATGACGCCGCCGAGAGAGGCCTGCGCAAGGGCGATGTCATTGAGGTATACAATGACCGAGGCAGTGTGCTCTGCGGTCTTGACACCACCGAGCGTTTGCCCCGAGGCGTATGCCACAGCTATGAAGCCTGCGCCGATTTCCGCGCACTGGGACTGCCCGGAAAGAGCCCCGAGGTAAACGGCTGCATCAATACCCTTACCTCCAAGGAAGATATAATCCCCAGAGCCCACGGCCTGTCAGTGAATTCCTGCCTGGTAGAAGTGAGAAAGTGGGAAGGAAAGGAAGCTAATCCATGGAAAAAATGCATATAGTTTTCGACGTCGACAAATGTGTCGGCTGCTATAACTGCCTTCTGGCATGTCAGGACGAGTTCATCGGCAACAACTGGCTGCCCTACACCGAGGCTCAGGAAAAGCACGGCGAGAAATGGATAAAAACCACCCGCCACGAACGCGGCAAGGCCCCCATTACCGAGGTGGCCTTCGTCACTGAGATGTGCCGCCACTGCGGAAATGCGGCCTGCGAAAAGGCGTTTCCCGGAGCGGTGATCCGCCGGGACGATGGAATAGTTCTCCTTGACCCTCAGAAGGCCAGGGGAAACCGGGCTCTTACCGAGGCCTGCCCCTACGGCATGATAAAGTGGAACGAGGAGCGGCAGACCGCCCAGAAATGCACCATGTGCGCCCATCTTCTGGACGAGGGCTGGAGCGAGCCCCGCTGTGTGCAGGCTTGCCCCCTCAGAGCCTTGAGCGTAGTGAAATGTACAGACGAAGAGTTTGCCCAGCTGACGGCCAGACAAAAGCTGAAGCCTCTTGAGTGCGGCGGCAACAAGCCCAGAGTACTCTACCGCAATCTCTACAAGGCACAGTCACTTTTCATCTACGGTGCCGTTATTCGCATGGAAGGCGGAATTGAAAAAGCTGTGGAGGGTGTAAACGCTGTTTTGTCTCTGAATGGCGAGACCATCACCTCCGCTGTTACCGATTTCTTCGGCGAGTTTAAAATAGACCGACTGCCCCCCAACAGCGGCACTTTTGATCTCACCATCAGCAATAACGGCGTGGTGAAAAAGACTCTGAAGGTGGAAGTGGGAGAGACTTGCCCCAATGTTGGAGTGATTATCATTGACTGAGATAAGAAAGCTGTGGATTCCCCAGTTCCCGCCCTTTCCGGAGGGGGAGCTTGCAAAGGTGCAGGAGGCCGGAGGCCCTCTGCTTGGCCAGGCCGCAGGATGCTTCTGGCTTTTTAGGCTGCTCCACTCCATGGAGTCTCCCGCGGCGGTGCTCATGGGAGATTACTGCTTCGGACGCTTTTCCCATCATCTGGCTGCTATTGACAGCGTGGAGCTCACAAACGCCTTCGCGGCCTATCTGAAAAAGGACTCGCTCTGCTCGGGGAACTTTGAGGAGTATTTGGAATTTCTCAAAAGCCTCGCAGGGATTGGTTGAACATGAATATTTGCAAAATGATTATGCAGGGCCCCTCAGCGCCCTTTGCGAAGCTGATGAGAGCCGACCTCGGTAAAATGGAGCGCAATATGCTGGCTCTCTGCCACGGAGCAGGGCATCTGGAGAGCTGTCTTGCCAGAATTATCAGCGCCGGAGGAAAGCGGCTGCGTCCGCTGCTTGCGTGGACGAGCTGGCATATGTCGGGCGGCGAAATGCCTATCGTGCCTTTGATGACTATGCTGGAGCTCATGCATACCACCAGTCTGATCCACGACGATCTGGTGGACGGTGCGGAGACAAGGCGGGGCGTGGCCACCATCGGTGCCACGAACGGAACGCTGGCTGCTATTGGCGGCGGAGACTATCTTCTCGCCTGCGCAATGGACTATCTGGAGCTATACCGCGGCACAGGCATCAACGAGGCTCTCAGCGAAGTATCCCAGGAGATGTGCCTTGGCGAGCTTGACCAGCACTCGGGTCTGTTTTCTACGAAAAACAGCGGTGAGGATGACTATTTTCTCCGTATAAAACGAAAAACCGCTCTTCTCATGGCGGAGTGCTGCCGCTCGGGCGCTATAGCCGGAGGCGGCAAGGAACAGCTTGCAAACTCTCTATGGGAATATGGGCTGCATCTGGGCCTGGCCTTTCAGCTCCGCGACGATCTGATGGACTGGGATAAAAATGCCGAAACCGGCAAGCCTCCGCTGGAGGATCTGCGCAGCGGCGTCATAACCCTGCCTATCATTTATGCCCTGCGCTCCGGAGACGCGGAGCTGAAAAGGGTAGTAGAAAAGCGGATAAAAACTCCCGAAGACCTTGACTTGGTCATTGACCGCGTGGGAAACAGCGGTGCCATGGGCCAAACATATGAAATGCTGAAATGGGAATGCGAGGCAGCCCTCAGAGCGCTGCAGCAGCTTCCCGAAGGTGCTGAAAGGGACTCCCTGTCCCTTTTGGTGAAATCAATTATGGAGGTGAAATACAGTGGCTGAAACTAAATTTGATTCCGCCCCTGCGCTCTCTAAGAAAATTGCCGATGCGGCCGGAGTTAAGCTCTCGGACTGCTATCAGTGCGGAAAATGCTCCGCCGGATGTCCTATGGCTGCATCCATGGATATTCAGCCCCGTCAGGTGGTGCGGCTGCTGCAGCTTGGCATGGCTGATGAGGTGCTGAAAAGCAAGACCATCTGGCTTTGCGCCACCTGTCACATGTGCGAGGACAGATGTCCCAACAGCATCAATATCCCCGGACTTATCGAAAACGCACGCTACGAAGCAAAGCGGATAAAAATGTGTGCGGTCACTGAAGTGGATAAGTTCAACGATATCTTTATTGAGAACGTGAAAAACTTCGGCAAATCCCAGGAAGTCATTCTGGAAGGAGCCTACAACATACTCACAGGAAACTTTATTCAGGATATGGGCAGCGTTCCCCATATGCTGCGCCACGGAATCGTGCAGCCCGAGATACACACTGTTAAGGAACGCGAAAATGTGCGTAAGCTGGTAACGGCAGCGCAGGAGGAGGACGAAAAATGCTGAGATATGCCTATTTCCCCGGCTGTTCTATGAATACCACCGGACTTACATACAAGCTCAGCATTGAGTATGTATGCAAAAAAATCGGCCTTGAGCTGATGGAAATTCCCGACTGGAACTGCTGCGGAGCAACTTCCGCCCACTCCAAGGGCAAGTGGCTGAGCCTTGCCCTGCCGGCAAGAAATCTCGCCATTGCCGAAAAGCGACTTCCCGGCCTTGATATCTGCGTGCCCTGCGCCTCCTGCTATTCCCGCATGCTGACAACGAGCCACACCGTCAGAAATGACCCGGAGGCAAAAAGCAAAATCTGTGAAATCATAGGCATGAATGTGAAGGGCTCTGCCGAGATACTTACCCTCATGGACATAATTGCCACTGAGGAAGGTATGGCTGCCTGCCGCAGTGCCATTATCCGACAGCTGAGCGGGCTGAAGGTGGCCTGCTACTACGGCTGCCTTACCACCCGCCCCCAGGGCATAACCGGAGCGGAAAACATAGAGTCCCCCGACATTATGGAGAAGATAGTTGCCATGACCGGCGCAGACTGTGTGGACTGGGATTTCAAGACCGAGTGCTGCGGCGGCAGCCATCAGGTGGATGCACCCAAGGCCGCCCGCCCTCTTGTGGAGCGCATTTTCCGCAACGCCAAGGCCAACGGAGCCGAGGCCATCGTCACCGCCTGCCCCATGTGCAATCTGAACCTTGACATGCGCGAGGAGGAGATAAACCACTCCATGGGCACCGCCTATGATATTCCCGTTTACCAGTTCACTGAGCTTCTGGCCATTGCCATGGGCGCTTCCGCCAAGGATGTTGGTCTGCAGAAGCATTTCTATCCTGCATTCAAGAGGGTAGACCGTACCCTCAGAAAGGCGGCGGCACAGATATGAGCAGAATCGGAGTATTCGTGTGCCACTGCGGCACTAACATCGCCGGCGCTCTGGACGTGGAGCGGGTTGCCGAGGCCTCCCGCGCCCTCAGCGGAGTGCGTTTTGCCACCACCTATAAATATATGTGCTCTGAGCAGGGCCAGCAGATGATAAAGGATGCCATAACTGAGCATCAGCTTGACCGAATCGTCATCGCCTCCTGCTCCCCCAGAATGCACGAGGCCACCTTCCGCAAGATGCTGAAGGGCACCGACATCAACCCCTATATGCTGGAAATAGCAAATATCCGTGAGCAGTGTTCCTGGGTACATACGGACTTTGAGCAGGCCACGGAAAAGGCAATAGACCTTGTTCGCATGGCCGTTGCCAAGGTGCAGAAAAACAAGCCCCTTTTTGCTTCTTCCATTCCCGTGAACAAAAAAGCTCTCGTTATCGGCGCGGGCATTGCGGGTATACAGGCAGCTCTCGACATAGCCGACGCAGGCTATGAGGTGACGCTGCTTGAAAAGGAGAGCTCCATCGGCGGCCACATGGTCATGCTGGACAAGACCTTCCCAACCCTCGACTGCTCTGCCTGCATCTCCACTCCCAAGATGAGCGAGGCTGCTGCCCACCCCAATATCACCCTGATGACCAGCTCCACCGTGGAGTCCGTCAGCGGCTATGTGGGCAATTTCAATGTGACCATCCGCCGCAAGGCCGTCTACGTAAACCATGACCTCTGCACCGGCTGCGGCCTTTGCGAGACCAAATGCCCCGCCAAGACAATAAGCGAATTCAACCAGGGCCTTGCGGAGCGCAGAGCCATATTCAAGCCCTTCCCCCAGGCAGTACCCGCAAAGCCCGTCATTGACCCGGACTCCTGCCGCAAGCTGACAGGCCAGGCCAAATGCGGCGTATGTCAGGCTCTCTGCCCCCTCAAGGCAATCAATTTCGATGATGCCGACCGGATTATTACCGATACCTACGGCGCCATCGTCGTGGCGACCGGATATGAGCTGGTGGACTGGGCAAGCCTCTACCCTGAGTACGGCGGAGGCAAGTATCCCGATGTCATCAGCGGACTGCAGTTTGAGCGCCTTGTAAACGCCTCGGGCCCCACCGAGGGCAAGATACTGCGCCCCTCCGACAAAACTGTGCCCAAGGATATCGTCATCGTAAAGTGCGTGGGTTCCCGGGACAAGAAGAAGGGCAGAGCCTACTGCTCCCGTGCCTGCTGCATGTACGCCGCCAAGCACGCCCACCAGATACTGGAAAAGATACCCGGCGCCACCGTCACAACTTTCTATATGGACGTGCGTACCCCCGGTAAGAACTACGAGGAGTTCTATGACCGCGCCCGTGAGGACGGCACCCGCTATGTGCGAGGCCGCGTGGCAAAGATATTCAAGGAAAACGGTAAGCTCATCTGCCGGGGCGAGGACTCTCTTATCTGCAGACGCATAGAGGTGGAGGCCGACATGGTCATACTGGAGACTGCTATGACTCCCGCCGCCGACATCCGCGAGCTTTGCGCCAAGCTGACCATATCCGCCGACGAGTATGGCTGGATCCAGGAGGCTCACCCCAAGCTTCGCCCTGTGGAGACCCAGACCGCCGGCATCTACCTTGCGGGAACCTGCCAGGGCCCCAAGGATATTCCCGACACCGTGGCCCAGGCATCCGCCGCTGCTGCAAAGGTCTGCATACTATTCAGCAAAAAGGAGCTTGAGGGCTCGCCCATGATAAGCGCTGTTGACCAGAATAAGTGCAGCGGCTGCGGCGCCTGCGAGAGGGTTTGCCCCTATAAGGCCATCACTGTTGAGGAAATTGATTCCCGCGAGCACACTGGCTGGGTACGCCGCCGGGCTGCAAGGGTAAACAGCGGTCTTTGCCAGGGCTGCGGTGCCTGCAACGTGGCCTGCCGCACCGGCGCAATAGATCTTCTGGGCTTCACCAATGCCCAGATACTGAAGGAGGTTGATGCACTGTGTCTGTAAACAGCAAGGAAAACTGGACACCCAAAATTCTGGCCTTCTGCTGCAACTGGTGCACCTACACCGGCGCTGACCTCGCTGGTCTTAATCGCATGAAGTATCCATGCAACGTCCGCGTTGTCCGAGTGCCCTGCTCCAGTCGTGTGAACCCCCAGTTTGTGCTTCGCGCCTTCCAGAAGGGCTGCGACGGCGTAATGGTCTGCGGCTGCCACCCCGGCGACTGCCACTATTCCACCGGCAACTACTACACCCGCCGCCGCTTCATGCTGATGAAGGAGCTGCTCAGCTACAACGGCATTGACCCCGAGCGCTTCCAGGCCCGCTGGATATCCGGCTCCGAGGCCGCCAAATTCCGCGACACTGTGGCGGAGGTCAGCGAGATCATCACCGCCATGGGCCCCAACACCTACTTCAACGAGAGGAGGGCAAGCGAATGAGCGAAATGCAGACCCTCCTGAGAAAAAGGGCCAAAGAGCTCCTGGAAAGGGGAGAAGTTTCCTACATTATCGGCTGGGAAGCCACCCGCCGGGAGGATAAGACCCGGGTTGCTTTTATAAGAAAGGCCGAAGACGCGGAAAAGCTGGTGTGGAATAAATATTGCATCAACTCCACTGCCAAGTATCTTCTGGATGACCGCTGGCCCAAGGGCAAAATAGGCATCTGTGCCAGAGGCTGCGATACCCGCGCCATCAACCGCCTCCTTGTGGATAACCAGATAAGCCGCGAGGACCTATACATAATCGGCCTTCCCTGCGAGGGCAAGGAAAATCCCGTCTGCCAGCGCTGCAGCCACCCCAATCCTCTTGTTTATGACGAGCTCATAGGCGAAATGGTCCCCGAAAACAAGGACATTGACCGCTTTGCCGAGGTCAGAAAGATGGAGGCGCTTCCCATTGCTCAGCGCCGGGAGATGTGGGAGGCGGAGTTCACCAAGTGCATACGCTGTTATGCTTGCCGCAACGCCTGCCCCGCCTGCAACTGCCGCGAATGCTTCGCCGACCAGTACCGCACCGGCTGGCAGGGCAAGCAGATGAACAGTACAGAAAACCGGGTTTACGGACTCACCCGCGCCTACCACGTAGGCGACCGCTGCATAGAGTGCGGCGAGTGTGAGCGCGCCTGCCCAATGGGCCTTCCCATTATGCTCCAGACCGGCAAGCTGCTGAAAGAATGCAATGAGCTCTTCGGTGAGTATGAATGCGGTCTCAGCGAGGACGAGGTTCCCGCTCTGGGTGCCTACAATCTGGGCGATGCCGACAGCTTTATGTAAGGGAGGAGAAGAAAATGCGATTTGAAAAGAAAAATCTTCTGAATATCCTCTCCCTCATTGCCGAAGGACGTGAGCTTTTCGTCCCCGGCGAAGTGCGCGGCATGAAGCAGTTCAAGCTTTGGGAAGGCGAGGAGCCCATTCTGGATGGCGCAAACACCATACTGCCCCCCAAGGACATTCTCTTCCCCAAGACTGAGAAAATGTATTCCTTCAAAACCGGTGACAAGGCAGAGATTGAGGAGATCATAGAAGCACCCCAGCGGGTGATTTTTGGCCTTCGTCCCTGCGATGTGCGCAGTATCCAGTGCATGGATTCCGTGTTCATCAAGGAGGGCTATACCGACAGCTTTTATGCCCGCCGCCGGACAAACAGCCTTATAATCGCCCTCTCCTGCCCGGAAGCCGGAGCAAATTGCTTCTGCGAGGCTATGGGCACCGATCCCAACGCCGCTCCCGGGGCTGACATTTTTCTCGCTGACGGCGGAGAATTCTACTCCGTCAGCGCCCAGACCCCCAAGGGTGAGGAGGAGCTTCAGAGATGGAGCGAGTATCTCTGTGAGGGTGAGGAAGTGCGGGGCGATGTCCACTGCACTCTCCACCCCGCTATGAGCGAAGCTCTTGCCGAAAAGCTCCCCAGACTATTTGATAACGACGAATTCTGGAGAGAGGTTTCCGCACCCTGCTACCACTGCGGCACCTGTTCTTTTGTCTGTCCCACCTGCTACTGCTTTGACATAAACAATGCCAATGTGGGCGATGAAGGCGTGGCCTTCCGCTGCTGGGACAGCTGTATGTTTTCCGACTATAACCAGAATGCCGGGGGACACAACACCCGCCCAACCAAAAAGGAAAAGCTCCGCAACCGCTATATGCATAAGCTGTCCTATTTCCATGACCGCCACGGTGTGGAACTTTGCGTGGGCTGCGGACGCTGTATAGAAAAATGCCCCGCACATCTGGATATTGCGGAGTTTATTGACAAAGCTGCGGAGGTGTGCCATGATTAAAGTTGATCACGATTGCAGCTGTTCCAAAAATCCCCTTATCCCTCAGGTGTGCAGGATAATCAAAATTACCGATGAGACTGCCGATGTCAAAACCTTCCGTGCCCAGACTCTGGACGGAAAGCGCCCCTTCCTTCCCATGCCCGGTCAGCTGGGTATGTGGTCCATCCCCGGCGTGGGCGAGGCCATGTTTTCCATCACCGCTTTCGGCGAGGACTGGATTGAGTCCTCCATCAAGTCTGTGGGCGAGCTTACCGAGGCCATGCACGAATTGAGCGTGGGAGACTGCGTTGGTCTGCGCGGGCCCTACGGCAACGGCTTTCCTGTGGAGGAGCTGAAGGGATACGACATTCTCTTCATCGGCGGCGGTATTGGAGCGGCTCCCGTTCGCTCCGTTATCCGTTGGTGCGCTGAGCACCGTGAAGACTACGGACGTTTCAACATAGTCTGCGGTGCGCGAACCATAGATGATGTCCCGTTCAAGGGCGATTTTTTCGAGCTCTGGCCGAAAATGGAAAACACCGGCGTGTATGTGACCACGGACCGCAAAACCGATAACTGGAACGGAAATGTGGGCTTTATACCCGACTATGTGGAGCAGCTGGGCTTCTCGCCCGAGAACACCAAAATAGTCATGTGCGGCCCCAGCATAATGATTCGTCTCACAGCCCAGCGCCTTGCCCAGATGGGCTTTGCGAGGGAAGATATCATCACTTCAATGGAAACTCGCATGAAATGCGGCATCGGCAAATGCGGACGCTGCAATATCGGCAGCAGGTTTATCTGCCTCGACGGCCCTGTGTTCACACTCACGGAGCTGGACGAGCTTCCCGATGAATAAGACAGGACAGAAAGGGTTTTTGAAATGAGAAAAATGTATTTTGCAATGATCCCCAAGAGAAGCTTTCTTGAAAGCGCGGCAATAGCCGTCGGAGTCGGCGCCGGTCTTATCTTTGGTGCAAAGTGGCTCGTCGGTGATGAAAAGTTCAATGAGTACACCGGCCAGCTGAAGAATAAGATATTCAACTCCGGTGCACAGGAGTTTTCCGCTCAGGGCCCCGACACCGGTGTCGGTATCGGCGACGAGGATGCCCAGGCAAAGGAAGAGGAAAACATTCTCGAGCGCATCCGCAAAGCTGCTGCCTCCAAGCTTCCCTGACAAACTTGTGCAGAAAAAAACGGTAGTTTCGCTAAGCGAAACTACCGTTTTTTTGAGCGAAAATTGCTCAAAAAAGCATGAATTTAAACGTGCAGGGGGCCTTTCGCCCTCTACACATGCCACCACACTGGTGTGGCAATCCGTCCTTCAAAATGTTCAGATTTTGCTGGAAATGCATGAAAACCCGCATCCTTTAAAACCGAAGGTTTCTGGCGGTTTTTTCATTGCTTCAGATTATAATATTCACAACACCGATCAGTGCGCCCACAAAAGCGCCAAAAAGCACCACAAGTCTCAGCTCCCGCTTTACAACGGTGAGCACCAGATCCTCAACCTCCTCAGAGCTCATTAAGATTATTTTATCCGTTATCATGCCCCCCACGTCTATGCTTTCCACTATTGGGCGCACATGGGAGGCCATGAAGCGAAGGTACAGCTCCTTTATGGCTTTCCGGAGTTCTTCCTCATGTTCACCCACCAACGCTGCGGTCAGGTGGCAGAGGGGCACATGGGTGAGGCGCTCTATCTCGCCGTGGAGCATGGGCAAAATGTATTCATGTCCGTGCTCAATTATAAATTCTCTTATGTCCCTGGCAAGTGTTGCGGAGGCAGAATCGGCCAGATTGCGTACAGCCTCTGAGGAACTTAGACGGGAGACGGCCATACGGCCTCCCTCACGGGCAAACACCTCCGGCAGAGAGGAGGTGCAGACAGCGGCCTCTATGCGTATGCAAAGCTCTCTTTCCAGCTTCTCCGCGGCCTCGGCAGGCACATAGCTATCCAGTGCCGAAAGACTGGCATCGCTTTTCAGCAGGGCAAGAAGTCTGTCAGTCACTGCGTCGGCTATGCCGGTGGTGAAAACTATCTCAAGGTCATCGGCGTTGAAGAATTTTTCCACAATTGCTTCGCCCAGTATCCTTGCCAGTTGGTCCTTGCGGCGGGGCACTATGCCCGGAGTGAAGGGCAGCCGCCATTTGCCGATATAGATGGCCTTGTGAGGGCGAAAAAGCATGCGTATGGCGATGTCGTTTGTGATGTATCCGATTACGGCGCCGATAATCGGGCCGGATATAATTTGTATAAAGTCCATGACTGCAAGCTCCTACTGTATTCGCTGTTGCTGACAGCATTATACCATCTGACGCAGCGTGGGACAATATGCACTTTTCTTTAATGGTGGGAGAAGGAGTTTTGCGCGGCGTATTAAAGTTCCTTTTCGGGGAAATACTAGGTCAGTATCTTCCTTGAAAGGGGTTTTTTCTTTTGCAGGGAAAAGTAGAGATATGCGGTGTGAATACCGCCCAGCTGCCGGTTCTGCGCTCCGGGGAGACGGACGAGCTGCTGCGGCGCACCCGCTCAGGGGACAAGTGGGCCAGAGAGGAGCTTATTCAGGGCAATCTGAGGTTGGTGCTATCGGTGATACAGCGTTTTGTGGGGCGAGGGGAGAATGTGGACGACCTTTTTCAGGTGGGTTGCATAGGACTTATTAAAGCCATTGACAACTTCGACCCCAGCCATGAGGTGCGTTTTTCAACCTATGGCGTGCCTATGATAGCCGGTGAGATACGCCGTTATCTCCGGGATAACAGCGCCCTGCGGGTGTCCCGAAGTGTCCGGGACACAGCTTACAAGGTGCTGCAGGCCAAGGAGAAGCTGACGGCAGAAAAAGGCCGGGAGCCGGACACCGACGAGATAGCCGCCTTTCTGGGGCTTCCCCGGCGGGATGTGGTCTTCGCCATGGACGCAGTCTGCGAGCCGGTGAGCCTGTATGAGCCTGTATACACCGACGGCGGTGAAAGCGTAACAGTTATGGACCAGGTGGGGGATACCCGGAACCCGGACGAGCACTGGCTGGAGCAGATAGCTCTCACCGAGGCCATGGCCGCCCTCAGCGACAGGGAAAAGCGGATACTTTCCCTGCGCTTCTATGATGGCCGCACCCAGATGGAGGTGGCCTCCGAGATAGGCATCTCTCAGGCCCAGGTTTCGAGGCTTGAGAAAAACGCCATTGCCCAGATAAAAAAACAGATTTTTGTGTCCTGATCAGGATTTCACCGCGGGCGATTCATGAATCGCCCCTACATATCGTGTGTAAATTTCAGAGAATTACCTGTAGGGAACGGTCTTGACCGTTCCGAAAAAATGGGCTGCAAACAAGCGCAGCGGTCAAGACCGTTCCCTGCACTCATTTATTCGGTTAACCATGCAGGGGAGGCTATCAGCCTCCCGCTTGCCCTTAAAAAATGTCTATTTTCCTCCTTCGCTGCATAATTATCCTCAAAGGGGGCGAGGATATGAGAACAGCACTATTGCGCTGCAAGGAGATAATCAATATCTGTACCGGCCACAGGCTGGGCTTTGTGGGAGATGTGGAGATAGACCTGGCCACGGGGAAGCTTCTGGCCTTCATAGTGCCGGGCAGACTGCGCTTTTTCGGACTTCTGGGCAGGGAGGAGGATTACGTTATCCCCTTCGACTGTGTAAGCCGCATCGGGGATGATATTATTCTTGCTGAGGTTAAAGGGGAGTACCGGCGGGAGAAATGCCCCAAAAGGCCTTTGCTATGACAAAAAGATGTGAAAATCCCCTGAAAAATCAGGGGATTTATGAAAAATAACACTTGCAATGGATGGCGGTATTTGGTATAATACCAAGGCATTACGCATGGGAGTGGACTTTCCGTCTGTGGCATGTGCTTGGCGGATGGGACGAAGCTCCCAGAGGTAAAAAACTAAATTTGGAGGAAAAAACGTAATGGCAGTAGTATCTATGAAACAGCTTCTGGAGGCCGGCGTACACTTCGGTCACCAGACCCGCAGATGGAACCCCAAGATGTCCGAGTACATCTACATGGAGAGAAACGGTATCTATATCATC
>JAZSFJ010000067.1:0-34481 GCA_045532145.1 Oscillospiraceae bacterium | reverse complement strand
AAAAGCCCTAAAAACACCCCCCCCCCTATAATTTGGTGCTGCGGCTGAACTTATGTTCTTAGAAATATCTCTTGATGCGGTCGGATGCGTTTTCGGCGTCATCAGTGGCGGTGATGGTGAAGTTGATATTGTTTGCCTTGCTGAAATCATCCAGCCAATCCAGGAAATCTGCCACGGTTTCGGCGGAACTGTCATCAAGAAGCTTATAGAAGTTATCTATAAAAACGTGGGTAATATCATAGTTGCCGGCATGAAGGCCGCAGATAAAGCCACGAAGAAGATTGTTGGTGTTGATACCGTATTCGCTTGCATGAATCAGGCGTGCGCTATAAGGTATATCATAAGTGAGGTTCTTGTCCTTTTCGATGCAGACTACATCGCCGTTTTCCTCGGCAACAGCCTTTACGACCAGATCAACAAGAGTTTTGGTTTTGCCGGAGCCCTTAAGACCCATTATAAGCTTAACCATTTTAACCACGCTCCTTTTGTATTGAATAATGCATTTTTTTTAGCAGATATATGCCATGGCTATATGATAACATTTTATCACAAATACTGCAATGGCAAAAATGAATAATTTTTTAATTCATCTCTTTCAGCATGCGGAACATATTTTTCTTGTATTCCTCAACGCCGGGCTGATTGAAGGGATTAACGCCCATCATGTAGGCGGAAATTCCGCAGGCAACCTCGAAGAAGCATACAAGTGCGGCAAAGCCGGCTTCGTCGCGGCAGGGAACGGAAAGGCCGATGTTGGGAACGCCGCCGGAGATGTGAGCAGTCTTGACCGCTGCGATAACAGTGTCCATTATGTCAGAGAAGTTGCGGCCTGCCAGATAGTTCAGACCGTCGGGGTCGCCCATCTCAAAGGGGACCTTGTATTCGGTGCGGGACTTTTCAAAACTGACGACGGTCTCCATAAGTGTGCGGGGGCCGTCCTGAACGTACTGACCCATGGAATGCAGGTCGGCGTTATACTCAACAGAGGCGGGGTAAATACCAATGGAGTTCTTGCCTTCGCTCTCGCCATAGAGCTGCTTCCACCATTCAGCAAAGAAGCGGAAGGAAGGTTCATAACCGGCAAGAATCTCAATGCTCTTGCCACGGCGATAAAGATGCTGTCTTGCTGCGGCGTACTGCCAGGCGGGGTTTTCGGGAGAACCCTGTGCAAGAGTGCGCATTTCTTCAACAGCGCAGTTCAGCACGGTTTCAATGTCAATTCCGGCAACAGCCATGGGCAGAAGACCAACGGCGGAGAGAACGCTGAAGCGGCCGCCCACATCGTCGGGGACGGTAAACATTTCGTAGCCCTCGTTCTTTGCTATGTTGTGAAGAATGCCCTTGCTGGCGTCGGTGGTGACAAATATGCGACGCTTAGCGGCGTTGCGGCCGTACTTGCGCTCCAGAAGAGCCTTTGCAACACGGAAGCCAAGAGCGGGCTCAAGGGTGCCGCCGGACTTGCTGATGACGTTTACGGAAAAATCTCTGTCTCCCAGAACGGCTATAAGCTCATTTATAGCGTCGGGGGAGAGGGTGGTACCCATAAAATAGACCTCGGTTTCGCCGCTGATGCGGTTATGGCTGGGGGTCTGAAGAAGCTCGATAGCTGCGCGGGCACCCAGATAGCTGCCGCCTATGCCAACCACCAGAAGGACCTGGGACTGTTTTTTGATCTTTTCTGCCGCTGCCAGAATGGCTTTCAGCTCGGTATCGATAATGCGCTGGGGAAGGTCGAGCCAGCCTATGAAATCGTTGCCTGCGCCGGTGCGGCCAAACAGAGTTCTGTGAGCCTCGGCAGCCAGTGCGTAATCAGGGCCTGCAGCGTCAAAAAAGTCTTTTGCACCGCTGAGATCAACTTTAACCATAATGATATCTCCAATCCTGTAGTAATTGATTTGCATTATTGAGTTGTTTAACACCTTGATTTTACTACAGCTTCCGGGATATTACAAGAATATTTTGCTAATGCTTTAACGCTACTGCTAACGGAGCATCAGGGATGACAGCACTTCCCCCAAAATTTCAATAAGCCCCATGGATTCAACATTTTCCACGGCCAGAATAGGGAGCTCTGCAATGGTCTCATCCCCCGCGCAAACCTTGAGGGTTCCTATCTGCTGCCCCTCTTTTACCGGCGCGCTGACAGAGTCGGGCAGCAGAGGAGTGCAGCTTATTTTTGATGCTTTATCCCTGGGTACCAGTATGCTTCCGGCTTTTCCCACGCTCAGCGTTACGCAGTCGCTTTTGCCCATGTTCACCTTCAGGGGAGCAATGGCGCAATAATTTTCCGTTGGAAGAAGGGTGTAGGAGGCAAAGCCGTAGCTGAGCAGTGTTTTTGCACTTTCAAAGCGTGCTGCAGAGCTCTCTGCTCCCAAAACCACGGCGATATACTCAACTCCGTCCCGCTGGGCGGAAGCTGCCAAACAGTGCATGGCCTTGTTTGTGAAGCCTGTTTTCAGTCCGGTGGCACCCGGATAGTGATAGATGAGCTTGTTTGTGTTATTGAGCACGAATTCACCCATTCTTATGGAATCCGTCCAAATGCTTGTATATTCCCTTATAAAGTCGTGGCGTAAAAGTTCCCGGCTGATAACAGCCAGATCGTAAGCGCAGCTGTAGTGTTCGTCGCTGTCGCTGAGCCCTGAGCAGCAGATAAAGTTTGTATCCTTCAGTCCAAGCTCTGCAGCACGCTCGTTCATCCTTGTCGCAAAAGCCTCTTCACTTCCCGCAAGATGCTCAGCTATAGCTACGCAGCAGTCATTGGCGGAGACCACGGTAACACACTTGAGCATCTCTCCGAAGCTCATGGTCTCTCCCTCTTCCAACCATATCTGGCTTCCGCCCATGCCTGCCGCTTTTTCAGAGGCCGTGACAGGCTCGTCAAGACTGACCTGCCCGGAGTCCACAGCCTCCGCTGCCAGTAGCATAGTCATTATTTTGGTTACGGAAGCAGGGGAGCGGTGAGCGTAAGCGTCCTTTTCGTAGAGTATGGTGCCGGTTTCCGCCTCCATGAGAATGGCGGAAGGGGCTTCCACCGGAAGAGCATCCTCCGAAATGGTGTCGGCACAGCGAGCCGTGGGTGCACAAAGGGTGAAGATGAGTGAAAAACAAAATAGCAGGAGTGTTTTTTTCATAAAAGCCTCCGGAAAATAAAAATATGAGTCATGTCCTCTTTGGGTAAAACTATGCTGAGAAATTCCATCATATGCGCAGGAAATAAGTTTTACATAAAAGCAGCAATAATTATTATCAGGGATGAATATTCATTCGGCACTAAGTATTTGCTCCAACTTGTATGGTCAGAAAAGTGGCTGTTATCAAGGTTTTTAACAGTTTCAACAGGTTTTCCAACACCCTGAAAGTGGGATTAAAGCCTTTTTTTATTCATAAGAAGTTAACATAATAACATAAGTTTACAATATATTTTCTTTGATGACAAAATTCGACAGTAAAGGGCTTGGGGCACAATAATTAACAAAATGAAAAGATTAAAATAAAATAAAAGCAAACTGTTGACGCGCCATTTGAGAAATAGTAAACTTATAATAACGATTTTTACTTATGGATGGTTGCGGCATGAAAAGATTTAAATGGGACAAAAAATATCTTTACTGGGGTGTGACTGCCTTTCTTGTGATAGTCGCCTCCCTTGTCTTTTACTATATCCTTTCAGATTTTTCTGAGATAGGCGCTGCGATAGGGAAGTTCATAACAATCTTGAGCCCCTTTATCTGGGGACTTGTAATATCCTATCTTCTTTGCCCACTCACCAATATCCTCGAGCGCCACGTTTTCACTCCCATAATGGCCATTTCCAAAAACAAGGATGAGCGCAAGATCAGAAAGCGCCAGAGTTTTGCCAAAGGGCTTTCCGTTCTTTTCTCCATGCTGGCTCTTCTCGCCCTTATAGCCGCCTTTATCTGGCTTGTTGCGCCTCAACTTCTGCTCAGTCTTCAGAGTATCGTTATTAACAGCAGTGATTATATTAACACTGTCTACGTCTGGATAGAGAAGTTCTTTGCGGACTATCCTGAGCTTTCTGCAAGCCTGGGAATTTCTTTCGGTAATATTTCTGAATCCGTGTTTGGTTGGCTCGAGGGGATTCTGCCTCAGCTCACCGGACTTCTCAGCAATGTCACAAGCGGAGTTTTCACCGTTGTTAAGGGTGTATACAACATAATCATCGGCATGATAGCCGCTGTATATGTGCTTTATAACCGCCATACCTTCGGAGCCTATATGAAGAAGCTTGTATACTGCATCTTCTCTGTGGAGGCTGCAGAAAAGGTTCTTATGGGCGTGGGATTTGCAGACAGAGTTTTCAACGGCTTCCTCTCCGGCAAGATTCTTGACAGTGCTATTATCGGTGTTCTGTGTTACATCGGCTGCGTGATACTGCGTATGCCTTATGCGATGCTGGTCAGCGTTATTGTGGGTCTCACCAATGTGATTCCTTTCTTTGGCCCATTCATCGGCGCGATTCCCTCTGTACTCATTATCTTTATGGAGTCACCTCTGCAGGCTCTTATTTTCCTCGTTTTTGTAATTCTGCTTCAGCAGTTTGACGGAAACTTCCTTGGACCCAAGATTCTGGGCAACAGCGTTGGCGTCAACGGTTTCTGGATAATGTTCTCCATTATCGTGGGCTCCGGCCTTTTCGGCTTCATGGGCATGCTTCTTGGCGTTCCTGTTTTCGTGCTTATCTACACTCTGTTCTCCACAATCGTAAACCGCAAGCTTGAGCGCAGCGGTTTGCCCACGGAAAACGAAGTCTATAAGAAAATCAGCCATATAGACCCGGAGAGCGGTGAAATAATTGAACGGGACCTGGAACAGGAGAGAGAAAATAAAAAGGAGTTCCGAAATTCCAAGGGCAGTGACAAGAGCAACGCCTGGAAGCGCTTTGTTGAGCTCAGGCAGCGGGATAAGAGCCGCCGGAAGTCTGGAAACAATAAAGAAGAATAAAAGTTAAAAAAACACATCCCGCCGGAATCCGGCGGGATGTGTTTGTATCCTGCGTTATTCTGTTTTACTTTACTGCAGAGCGGAGACTCTGCTGTGCTTCCCGAAGTGCATCGCAGAAGCCGTCCACCTCTTCCATGGTGGTGTAGCGGCAGAAGCTTACGCGGATGGCTCCGTCCATCACCTCGGGGCGGAGCTTCATTGCCTCAAGGACCTGGCTGCGGTGTCCTTTCTTGCAGGCAGAGCCTTTGGAGACATATATCTCCTTTGCTTCGAGGAAGTTCATTATAACCTCGCTTCTATAGCCGGGAAGGGCTACGGAAAGAAGCTGGGGAGCGCCGCCGCCTATGATGACCGCTCCCTCAATTTCGGAAGTAATCCTGTCAACAGCGTGGCTGCGCAGAGTTTTCAGACGAGCGTGATATTCGGGGAATGCCAGACGGGCACTTTCGCAGGCCTCACCAAAGGCAACTATCTGAGGCATGGCCTCAGTACCTGCACGGCGTCCGTTTTCCTGAGAGGCTCCCACAATGTGTCCCGGGAGATTAAGACCTTTTCGGATATACAAAGCGCCTATGCCCTTGGGGGCGTGGACCTTGTGTCCGCTGACGGCTATCATATCAACCCCCAGCTTTGAAGCAGAGAAGGGGATTTTCAAAAATGCCTGAACAGCATCGGTGTGGATAAGGGTGCGGGGATTTTTAGCACGGACTGCTTTAGCGATGCCGGCAATGTCAGTGATTGCGCCAACCTCGTTGTTCACAAGCATAAGGCTTATAAGACAGGTCTCGGGACGAAGGGCCTCGAGAACGGCTTCTTTGCTTATGCTGCCGTCAGGCTCTGGGTCAAGCAAGGTCACCTCGAAGCCTTCCTTTTCAAGAAGCTCAAGGCTTTTTTTTACGGCGGAGTGCTCCACCTTGGAGGAAATAATATGCTTGCCCTTTCTTCCGGCGTAGCGGGCTCCCTGAATTATGGCCCAGTTATCTCCCTCGCTGCCGCAGGAGGTGAAATATACCTCATCCGGGGTGCAGCCCAGAGCTTTAGCGGTCTTTGCTCTGGCATCGTCCAGCAGTTTTTTTGCTTCGCGGCCCATACGATGGGTGGAGCTGGGATTTGCGTAAGTCTGGGTCATAACATTCAAGGCGGCTTCCGCTGCTTCGGGACAAACTCTTGTGGTGGCGGCGTTATCCAGATATATTGACATGGCTTTCAACTCCGTGTAGAATTCTTATTTATAAAAACGAATTATATATCAATTTTACTTGGATTACAAGGACTGCTTTATGAAATACACCATTCTTACTCTTGGATGCAAGGTCAATCAATTTGAAACCGGAGCCATTGAAAATATGCTCTCTGAGCGGGGACATAAGGCCGTGGAAAGCGGCAAGGCGGAGGCCGTAATAGTAAATACCTGCGCTGTGACAGCGGAGAGCGGCAGAAAATCCCGCCAGGCCATACGCCGCCTTATGGCGGAAAACCCCGGTGCTGTGAGCGCTGTCTGCGGCTGCTTTTCTCAGGTAAGCGCTGCCGAGGTTGAGGCTCTTGGGGCTGATATTGTTTTTGGCAGCGGCGACCGGGCCGGCTTTGTGCTTGCTCTTGAAAAGGCTTATAGAGAGCGCAAAAAGTACATGAATGTGGACGATCCTTTTCTCAGAAAGGAAATAGAGCGTTTGCCTTCGGGAGCTATGGAAGGTCGCACCAGAGCACACATGAAGATAGTGGACGGATGCGATAACTATTGCTCCTACTGCATCATACCCTATGCAAGGGGCCATGTAAGGAGTATGCCCATCGCAGAATGTGCCGCCGAGGCTGCCCGTCTTGCTGGGGAAGGCTTCAAGGAAATAGTTGTCACCGGTATCGAGATAAGCTCCTACGGCAAAGACCTTCCCGGAAATCCGGGACTTGCTGAGGCGATAAAGGCTATATCCGCGGCGGCTCCCGAAGCCAGAATACACATAGGCTCTCTGGAGCCCACTGTTATAGACGAGAACTTCTGCTGTATGCTCCGGGAGTTGGGTAATATTTGCCCCCATTTCCATCTGGCATTGCAGAGCGGTTGTGACAAAACTCTGAAAAATATGAACAGGAAGTATGATACCGCCCGCTTTTATGAGGCTGTGGAGCTGCTGCGCAAGCATTTTCCCGGCTGCGCCATTTCCGCTGACCTTATTGCAGGCTTCCCCGGAGAGACCGAGGCAGACCATGCCGAGGCTATGGCTTTTATTAAGAAATGCGCCTTTTCCTCCATGCATATTTTCCCCTATTCCATACGCCCGGGCACCGTGGCTGCCTCAATGCCCGGACAGCTTGAGAAGTCCGTTAAGGCGGCAAGGGCCAAAGAGGCACAGGCCATAGCAGGGGAGATGCAAAGGGCCTATCTGGGCAGCATGGTAGGGAAGACCCTCTCCGTTTTGTTTGAGACGGAAAGGGAGGGGCTTTGGACCGGCCACTCGGATAATTATTGCGAAGTTTCAGCAATTGGGGACGCCCTCCACGGTCTTGTACAAAATGTTCAAATCATTTCTGCAGAAAAAGGAAAACTTCGCGGAATAATTATTTGACTTTTACCATATAAAAGTTGTATTATATGAAAATACACTAGCTTTCGCTAACGCGTTAAATTGAAAAGGAGGCTTAAAACCGTGTCAAGAGAAAAGACCTATAATTTTTCCGCAGGTCCTTCTGTGCTGCCTACTGAGGCCTTGGAGACTGCGGCAAGGGAAATGCTTGACTTCCGATCTACCGGAATGAGCGTCATGGAGATGAGCCACCGATCTTCAGCCTACATGGATATTTTTAATGAGACCAAGGCTGATTTGAAACGTATTATGAATGTGCCGGACAGCCATGAGATACTTTTTCTTCAGGGGGGAGCATCCACCCAGTTTTCCATGGTTCCCCTGAATCTTATGGGGGAGGGCGGCAGCGCCGACTATGCCGTTACCGGCAATTTTGCTAATGTTGCCTCGAAGGAGGCAATGAAGTACGGAAGAGTGAATATTGCGGCCAGCACTGTCGACTGCAAGCACACCCGTATACCCTCTCAGGCTGAATTGAATCTGAATGCTGATGCCAGCTATTTTTACTACTGCGCCAATAACACCATCTACGGCACCGAGTGGCACTATATTCCTGAAACGGGGAGTGTGCCTCTTGTGGCCGATATGTCCTCCAATATCCTCACCGGGGAAGTGGATGTATCAAAATTCGGCATTATCTTTGCTGGCGCTCAGAAGAATATGGCCCCCGCAGGCGTCACCGTGGTAATTATAGATAAGTCTCTCGCCGGTAAAGAGCTCCCAATCACCCCTTTGATGCTCAGCTATAAGACTATGATAGACAAGGACTCCATGTATAATACCCCGCCTTGCTACAGCATTTATATGCTGGGTCTTGTGCTCAAGTGGCTGGATAAGCAGGGTGGCGTCAAGGCAATGGAGGAGCTGAAAAAAGAGAAGAGTGCGCTGCTGTATGACTATCTGGACGAAAGCAGACTTTTCAAAGGCTGCGCCGAGAAAGAAGCTCGCTCCTATATGAATGTAACCTTCACCACCGGGGACAATGAATTGGATGCTCTTTTTGCAAAGGAAGCCGCTGCAGCAGGTTTTCTCAATGTGAAGGGCCATCGCTCTGTTGGCGGTATGCGCGCTTCCATATATAATGCCCAGCCCCTTGAGGCAGTAAGGGCCCTCCGTGAATTTATGAAAGGATTCGAGGTAAAATATAATGGCTGATATAAAGATAATAAATAATCTCTCTGAAAACGGACTTGATGTTCTGAGAAATGCGGGCTTTGTTATTTCCGAGGAGGAAGAAAAGCCTGTTGGCATACTCATGCGCAGCAAGATAATTCATGACTATGTTTTCAATCCCGAGCTTCTTGCCATCTCCAGAAGCGGCGTTGGCGTCAACAATATTCCTGTTGACCGCTGCACTCAGGAGGGAATAGCCGTTTTCAACACCCCCGGAGCAAACTCCAACTCCGTGAAGGAACTCACCCTCAGCCTCATGGTCCTTATATCCAGATCCGTTGTGGACTCCATGCGCTGGATAGACGGTCTCAAGGGCTTGGGCGATGAGAATATCAAGGAAGAAGTTGAGCGTGGCAAGAAGGATTTTGTGGGTCCTGAGCTTCAGGGCAAGACCCTTGGCGTTATCGGCCTCGGTGCTGTTGGCAGCAAGGTGGCCAACGCTGCTTTGGACCTTGGTATGACTGTTTATGGCTACGATCCTTATCTCTCTGTTGACGCAGCATGGAAGGTAAGCAAAAATGTCCAGCGCATCGAGAGCCTTGATGAGCTTTATCCCCTCTGCGACTACATAACTCTTCATCCTCCTCTCACCCCCGAAACCAGGGAGATGATAAATGCCAAGGCCATAGCCAAGATGCGTGACGGCGTCCGCCTTATTAACTGCGCCCGTGGCGGCAATGTGAACGAGAAGGATGTTCTGGACGCTGTTGACAGCGGAAAGATAGCCTACTTCGCCTCCGATTTCCCCTCTGAAGCAACCATAGGCCACAAGAATGTGATCCTTACTCCTCATCTGGGCGGCTCCTCCGAGGAGAGCGAAATCAACTGCGCCGTTATGGCGGCTCAGGAGCTTGTGGAGTATCTCAAGACCGGCAACGTTAAAAACAGTGTCAATCTGCCCACCGTCACCCTTGAACGTATGGGCGAGGCCCGCCTCTGCGTTATCCACCGCAATGTGCCCCGCATGATCAATCGTTTCCTTGATCTTATCGGCGACGAGAACATCAACGTTGAGCATATGATTAATAAGCCCAGCGGAGACATAGCTTACACCATTATCGATACCGGCTCTGACATAAGCGAGCATATCCAGCAGGAGATAGCCGCAATGGAAGAAGTAATGAGAGTTAGAGTTATTAAGTAAATTTTCCCAAAAGTGGGGAATAATACTCAAAAAACCACACGGATTTAAGTCCGTGTGGTTTTTTTTATACATTATGGTAACTAAAATGATGCAATTTGATGATAGATTACCAGCGTGGGAAAATTTATTCAGGAAATAATATAAGGAAATATAAGTGAGTTTTATGAAGAAATCAGTAAGATTTTTAAGTTTATTATTGCTGCTCAGCATGCTGCTGAGTCTCTGCGCATTTGCGGCGGAGGCTCCTGCGGAAGCACTTCCCGAGGCTCAGACGGAAACTGAAGCAGTGGCTCAGGAGCAGAGCGAGGAGTGTATCGAGGCCGAAGCCGAGACAGCGCCTCATGCTGAGGCAGTTCGCACCGAGCCCAGTCAGGGGCAGAAAAATATAGTCCTCCGTGCCCGCCAGCTTATTGAGCTGAAGTGGACACCTCTTGCCGACCGCTGGCAGTGGGGTTATCAGGGCACCTTCGTGGGTGGCAAGACCTATATTGGCGCTCCCTACGGCCAGCCTGTCTACACAGGCTACATAGGCTACGCAATAGACCTTGACGGATTTGTGGCTGCTACGGAAAATAACACCAGCGCTTTTTATACCGGCTACAGCTACTATAATAAGGTGGCACCCTATTATTCCACTGACTGCTCCGGCTTTGTGTCCTACTCATGGGATCTCTATCCCCGCTGCTTCACCGCAACTCTGCCCTCTGTATCCTATGCTATAGAAAACCAGAGCATAGAGGCTCTTGAGATGGGCGACTGCATGAACAATGTCTCCTCCCACGCGGCCCTTGTCACCGATGTTGTGAGAGACGCTAACGGCAATGTTGTATCCATTGAGATAATGGAACAGACTCCCGTTATCACCCAGACCACCCGCTATGGCGAGGGCGGCACAAAAACCATTGAGAAGTTCAAAAGTTATTACTTTGGCAGAGGCTACAGAATTTATCGCTATTATGACCGCGACAGCGTTCAGTATGAGCATTCCTGCGCTGTTCCTCTTGACAATGAGTGGTGCGAAAACTGCCGCCACAGAGCCCCCTATGCTTCTCTCTCTTCGGGCAGCGAGGGTAAAATCGTGGCTCTCAGTCATGAGCTTTCTGATGCCAAGATATACTATACTCTTGATGGCAGCGACCCCGGTGTATACGGAACTCTTTACTCTGCGCCCATTCTTATTAATGGCAGCTCCACTGTCAAAGCCATGGCTAAGTTCCCCAACGGCACACAAAGCCGCGTGCTTACATACACCGTTAGCATGGCCACTGCCGCTTCTCCCACTTATTCCGTGGTCAGCGGCAGCTCCAGCGGCACAATGGTGACATCAGGCTCCACCATTGCCCTGAAAACTGCCAGCTCCGGTGCAAGCATTTATTACACAACAGACGGTAGCACACCTACCACCGAGAGCAGCGTATATACCTCTCCTATAATTATTAGCTCCGCCACCACCATCAAAGCCATCGCTGCAGGCGGCGGATACAAGGAGAGCAGCGTAAGCTCTTTCAGCTTCACTATCGGCACCTTTGCCAATTTCTCCGATATGGTTCCCGGTGCATGGTATACCGATCCCATTGAGTTTGTTTGCGCCAAGGGTCTTTTCAACGGCGTTGGCGATAATCGCTTTGATCCCTCGGGAACTATGACCAGAGGCATGTTCGCAACAGTTCTTGGACGCGTGGCAAGAGTAGAGGAAGGTCTCAGCGGACGCATTGGTATTTCCCTTGGAGACTATGTCAATGTCCGTTCCGGTGCAGGTACCGGCCACAGTATAGTTGGTCAGGTTAATCTCTATGACGCCTTCACTGTTCTTGGAGAAGAAAACGGCTGGCACAAGGTGAAGCTTGCAGGCGGAGTGGAGGGCTATATTCGCTCCGATTTCGTGAAGGCCTACGACGGCGCTTTTAGCGACCTCAATGAGAATAAATATTATAGTCCTTATGTCCAGTGGCTCTGGCTCATGGGTATCAGCACCGGCAGCAATGGCCGCTTCAACGGCGACAATAATATCGACAGAGAGAGCATGGCAGTTATGCTCTACAGATATGCAAAGAGCTATTCCCTCAGTCTGGACGCAGTTAACGAAAAGGCTTTTTTTGCCGATGACGGTGACATTACTTTCAAAAGCGAGGTCTATGCCCTGCAGCAGGCGGGAGTTATTCAGGGCCACGCCAACGGAAACTATGAGCCCGATGGCAGCGCCACCAGAGCCCAGGTGGCCACCATATTCAAGAATTTTGTGGAGAGAACCGGAGGCTGATTCTATGCTTCGTGAAAGCTTTTACTTCTGGGATGACGACCCCTCTGTGAGCCTTGAGGCTTATCTCCCTGAAAAGGGAAAAAACAGGCCCGCTGTGGTTATTTTACCCGGCGGGGCCTACTTCGCCCTCAGCGACAGGGAAGGGGAGCAGGTGGCAGAATACTTCGCTCAAAAGGGCTTTGCCGCCTTTGTCCTGCGCTACAGTACCATGCATCCCTCCTTCGATAAGCCGGATACTCCTATAAATCCCCATACCCGCTTTCCGGAGCCTTTGCTGGAGACGGCAGCGGCAATCAAGCTTATTCGGGATAATTGCGAAAGTCTGGGCCTTGACCCTCATAAAATATGCCTCATGGGATTCTCCGCCGGAGGCCATCTTGCGGCTAATTACTGCAACGAATGGAGTGGCGAGCTTATTGCTCCCCCTCTCGGACTAAGCCCTGAGGATATTAAGCCTGACTGCTGCGTGCTCTGCTATGCCGCTACAAAACTTCACAGAGCTTCCCAGACCATGAATCTGGCTGTGTTCGGCAATCTGGATTTTTATTCCAAAGAGCTTCTCAGCCGCTGGTGCGCTGCGGAGAATGTTAATGCTCACACTCCGCCTACCTTTATCTGGCACACTCTCACTGACCGTATGGTTCCTGTTTCCCAGAGCTATGCAATGGCTCAGGCTCTTGCCGATGAAGGCATAGCCCACGAGCTCCATATCTTCTCCGAGGGCGACCACGCCATGGGCCTTTCCAAGGGCCTTCCCGCCGAGCCCTGGACGGAGCTTGCAATCAGATTTATTGAAAGATACACATAAAAAAGCGGTCCATGCGGACCGCTTTTTTTTATGGTTTTTAATTGTTACACATCGAATACGCCCATGATGACGATACCGATCACCACGAGAACTATCATGGCGTAGTGCTTTACGGAGAGCTTTTCCTTCAGGAAAATGCGGCTCCAGATAACGCTGGCCACGCAGTAGGCGGAGATAATGGGAGCGCTCATTGCAAGATGCTCGGAGTCGGCAATTGCATATATATAAGCAAACTGACCGGCGGTCTCGAAGATTGCTCCGATGTACTTGGGGGCTTCCATCTTGGGTATAAGCTTCTGCTTCTTGATGATAATAGCATAAATGAAGCTTACAACACCGGCAGCAAAGAAGGTGAGCTCGTAGGCCACATTGGCGCTATCTTCGTTAAGGGTCTCAAGGACCAGATTGTCGGCAAAGGTGCCGGCGGCGTCAAGGAGGCAGTAGGCGATGGGCAGCGCCAGAGCAAGCCAGCTCTTGGAGTATTTCCAGTTGCCCTTTTCCTGTCTTGCAGCGCGGAGCTCCTCGTCCTCGCGGGCTTCGACAACGCCAAGACCGATAACGCCGACGCAGACGATGGCAACGGCCACAAGTACAAGAGGGGGATAGCTCTCACCGCCGGTGAGAATGGCGCAAACGGCAACCAGTGCGCCGGAGGCGTTGCAGATGGGGGAGGAAATGCTCAGCTCAATATAGCGCAGTCCAAGATAACCCATGGCCATGGAGAGTATGTAAAGGAGGGAAACGGGGAGATAGGTGAGGATTACATTCCAGCTTATCTCGACGCCGCCGATGAATATCTCATAACAGGCATGAAGACCCATGACGACACCAACGGCCATGACCATTTTGAAATGACTGTATTTATCTTTGGCATCAACACAGCCTATCTTGGAAAAAAGGTCACTTCCGCTCCAGCAGAGCAGGGTTATTATAGAAAGCCAAAACCACATCATAAATTGAATTCTCCTTTTTTGTTTCTTACTTTATTTCAACAAGTCCGGCCTCGTACATTTTCTGAAGGCTCATCATGATACCAAGCTTTGCGTGATACCATGTGAGGCCACCCTGAAAATACACGGAGTAAGGCCCGCGGATGGGGCCGTCGGCAGAAAGCCCAATGGAGGAGCCCTGAACAAACGCGCCTGCAGCCATAATGACCTCGGCATTATAGCCGGGCATTTCGTAGGGAATGGGGGTAACATAGCTGTCTACGGGTGCTGCGGCCTGAATTCCCTTGCAGAAGGCTATCATACCCTCGGCAGAGCCAAGCTCAACGGCCTGAATGATGTCGTGGCGGCTTTCGGTGCCGTTGGGCAGAACGCGGAAGCCAAGAGACTCATAGAGCCTTGCGGCAAAGATGGCGCCTTTAAGAGCACCGGCTACAACGGTGGGAGCCATGAAGAAGCCCTGATAAAGGCTGGTCTTAACATCAAGGCTGGCGCCAACCTCCTGGCCGAGACCGGGTGCGGAGAGACGGTAGGCGCAGCGTTCAACGCACTCCTGTGTGCCGCAGATATAACCGCCGATGGGGGCAAGGCCGCCGCCGGGATTCTTGATAAGGGAGCCTACTATCATATCCGCGCCAAGATCGCTGGGCTCGATGGTTTCAACAAATTCGCCGTAGCAGTTATCCACCATGCATTTTACATCAGGCTTCACGCTCTTGCAGAAGGCAATGAGCTCGCCAATCTGACTGACAGAAAGGGTGCGACGCATGGCGTAGCCCTTGCTGCGCTGAATGGTGATGAGCTTTGTGCGCTCATTGATGGCCTTTCTGATGCCTTCATAGTCAAAGCTGCCGTCGGGCAGAAGCTCAACTTCGTTATAGGTGACACCGTATTCGGCCAGAGAGCAGGGGGAGGGGCGGATGCCTATGACTTCTTCAAGAGTGTCGTAGGGTCTGCCAACGGGGGAGAGAAGCTCATCTCCGGGGAGCAGGTTTGCGGAAAGTGCAATAGCCAGAGCATGGGTTCCGCAGGTTATCTGGGGACGGACAAGGGCGCTTTCGGTGCCGAAGGCCTGTGCGTAGACCTTTTCAAGGGTGTCGCGTCCTGCGTCGTTGTAGCCGTAACCGGTGCTTCCGGCAAAGCACTGGGCGTCAACACGGTTATCGTGCATGGCCTTGATAACTTTTGCCTGATTATATTCGGCCACCGCGTCGATTTCCTCGAAGCGGGGCTTCAGTTCTTTTATTATCCTTTCGGAATAATCAAGAATCTTGCTGTCAATTCCAAATTTTGCGTAGATGTTTTCCATGTTAATTATTTTCCCTCTTCTATATTTTCAAATACTTTTTTTGCGGCCTCGTTAATAACGTCGGGCCGGGTGACGATGATACCGTTTTTTTCATCGCCCAATATGAGCAGCGTGTCGCCGGGGCCTATTCCGAAGATCTCACGGGCGTCTTTGGGGATGACTATCTGTCCCTTTTCGCCTACCTTGACCGTTCCGAATATGTGCTTCCCGCCGTTCATGCCGTATAGGTGTTTACCTTTAGCCAATATTCTCTTCTCCTTTTCCGGCGAGTATGAAAGTCATACAAGTAGGAATACTATACACCATTTGACCGATTTATACAAGGGTCTCTCCTTGTCAGGAAATAAGAAAAATTTACATTTAGTTTATTGACTTTAGTGGGATATGCTGAGATACTAAGGTTAATTTTAAAACCAACAGTATGTGCTCAGGTGATTTTTGATGAAAGAAAAACTTATCAGGTTCATGTATGGACGTAACGGCGTTGACCATTTCTCCCGTTTTCTTGTTTATTCCGCCCTTGTATGCATCCTTCTCGACATTTTTGTGGAAGGTGGAATATTCTATCTTATCGGCATAGCGCTCATGGTATACGGTTATTTCAGAGCCTTTTCCAAGAATCTGGATAAGCGCCGCGCCGAAAATGCCAGGTATTTTCAGTATCGCAACAAAGTGGTTTTTGCTTTCCGCAATTGGCGGGATCGTCAGAAGCAGAGGAAGGATTACGCCTTCTTCCGCTGTCCCTCCTGCAGGGCCATGCTCCGCGTCCCCAGAGGCAAGGGCAGGATAAGAGTAACCTGCCGCAAGTGCGGCAACGCCTTTGAGAGAAGGACCTGAGAATATGTTCGGATATATTGAAGCGAATGTTGCCTCTCTCAGTGAGGAACAGCTGAAACGCTACCGGGGCTGTTACTGTGGACTGTGCCGCTCCCTGAAAGAGCGTCACGGACAGCTCAGCCGCATTACTCTCAGCTTTGACATGACCTTTCTTGTTATGCTCCTCAGCTCCATGTATGAGCCGGAGGAGAGCTCCGGAGAGGCCAGATGCGGCATACATCCCCTGAAAAAGCGATTTTACTGGCGGGGAAAATTTTCGGATTACGCCGCCGATATGAATGTGGCCCTTGCCTATCATAATTGCCTTGATGACTGGCATGACGACAAAAACGCCCTGCGCTATGCTCAGGCCAAGGCCCTGGAGGGCTGCTATAATAAAATAGCTCAGCAGTGGCCCCGCCAATGCGAGGCAATAGAGCGCTGCATAGCTGCCCTTTCGGAAATAGAGAAAAGGGGAGAGGCAGACCCTGACGCAGGTGCTAACTGCTTTGGTGAGCTTATGGGTGAGCTTTTTGTATGCGTTGAAGATAGCGTATGGACGAAGCACATTCGCCTTTTCGGTCAGGCATTGGGCAGATTTATCTACATGATGGACGCCTGTGTGGACCTCGAGAAGGACAGAAAGCGTGGGCGCTATAATCCTCTCTTTTACAAAGGAAAAGAGGACTTGACAGAAGAAGACAAGAGGCTTATCCTCAAAATGCTCCTTGGGGAATGCACCCGACTTTTTGAGATGCTCCCCCTGCTGCAGGATGTTGATATAATGCGCAATATCCTCTATAGCGGCGTTTGGCAGCAGTATGCCCTTGCACTTAAGAAAAACAAGGAGGACGCACAAGTTGATAAGTGATCCCTATAAAGTTCTTGGCGTTTCTCCCGATGCCAGTGACGAAGAAGTTAAGGCCGCCTACAGAAAGCTGGCCAAGAAATATCACCCGGACTTAAATCCCGGTGACGAGTATGCCGCCCAGAAGATGAACGAGATAAACGCGGCCTATGAACAGATAAAAAATCCCCAGCCCCAGAATGATCCCTTCGGAGGTTACGGCGGAGGCTATTCCTACGGCTACGGCGGTGCTTATGGTTCTCAAAGCAGTAATGAGCGCAGCGAGATACAGGCAGCGCGAAACTATATTCGTGTCCGCCATTTTCAGGAGGCCGTTACGGCCCTTTCCGGTGTACCTGTAAGCCAGAGAGACGGGGAGTGGTATTACCTTCATGCAATTGCAAGTTATAATATGGGCAACCGCGTGGCCGCTCTTGAGTCTGCTCAGACTGCCTGCCGTCTCAGCCCCGGCAATATGCAGTATCGTCAGCTCCTCGAGCAGATAGAATCCGGCGCCGCTTATTATGATAATACAAGCTCCGGCTTCGGTTTCAGAGGCATTGACCTTGGCGGCAATAATCTCTGCACCACCCTCTGCATCGCAAACTTGCTCTGCAACCTCTGCTGCGGCGGAAGAATGTATTTTTGCTGTTAATTAAAAAAGTGACGGGAAGTGCTTCCCGTCACTTTTTTTGTTTATGACACGCAGGGCGCGACGACCCCGGCGCGCCGGCATTACGCATCTCAAATATGCATAAGCCATGGCGAAATCGAACAAACATTATAAAATCAAAAGCTCCGTCATTACTGACGGAGCTTGAATGATTTCTTAGAAGAGGTTGAGAGCGAAGGTCAGGAGAACGAAAGCGAGAGCAACCCACTTGGTCCATCTGGTGAGGGTAGCATCCAGAGTCTTGGCCTTTGCCTTGAAGAAATAGCTGTCGTTCCCGCCGCCGATGGCGCCGCTGAGACCGGAGCCCTTACCGGACTGGAACATGATGATAACGATGAGGCCGAGGCCGACGAGCAGCTGAATGATGGTGAGTATGAGTTTAATGACTTCCATTAGTGTTTCATCCTTTCAATGTCAAATGGGCCTCCGCCCATACTTGTCAATAGTCACGGCAAATATGTTACCACATACTAATACCGATTTCAAGTGTTTTTTTGCTTTTATCTGCAAAATATGGATATATAAGTCGTCAAGCTAAACCTTATATGGTGATGCGTCTATTCCGAACATATAGTCTTTGAAACATCAGGCATCAGGAAAAGAGGAGGTGTCTGCAACTTCTTCGGAAGGAAAAAAGATACCTTCTGCCTCGCAGCGGATACGGTAGAATTGCTTCACCCAATCAGGCAGCTTGTCAGTCTCATCCTTGATTTTGACAAGAGTTCTTTTGCCCACTCTTCTGTCCATATAGGCGAACACGCGCAAAAGATAGTTGTCTGAACATAGCGCCGAAGAAATATCCGTATTTAAAAATAACGTAACAGCATTAATGAAATCAATCTGACAAAGCGTACCCTCGGGCATCCAGCGCTCTTTCATCATGAATTCGCCGATTTTTATTTGTTGCCCCCATCCCGAACTGACATCTTCGAGATACGGCTGTGTTTGCAGCCCTGATCGATTGTCAAGATATATCTTATATTCCTCCCGGAATTGGTCAAAACCCATATCCCAAGTGAAGTTTACCAGTTCTGTTTTGAGATAGCTTATGCTTGCTCTTCCGTAGACATTATGTACTTCGCGGTAGCTTGTGTTGATGTAATTGATCTTAGCTTTGAGGGAATCGCAAAGCAAATCGTTCATCTGTTTTTTCAGGTTGCTCCAGGATTTGTATTTGCTTCTTTTGTTAAAAATCATTAGTTGACCTTTCTCTTTAAAGAAACAACCGTCTCCACATGGCTTGTCCTTGGGAACATATCAACCGCTGTTGCTTTGACTGCTTTATAGCCCAGTTCCTCAAAAAGCTTCAGATCCCTAGCCTGAGTTGCTACGTCGCAGGAGACATACACAACGCGCTGAGGTTCCATACCGCAGATGCTTTCTATAACATCGGGGGCAAGTCCCTTTCTCGGCGGATCCACCACAACGGCGTCGGGGCGGGTACCACGGCGGAGAAGCTCAGCAGCAGCCTCACCTGCATCGGCGCAGATAAATTCGGCATTTTCTATGCCGTTGCGCTGAGCGTTCATCTTTGCGTTTTCCACAGCCTCGGGGACTATCTCGGCGCCTATAACCTTCTCACAGCCTCTGGCAAGGCAAAGGGAAATGGTGCCCGCACCGCAGTAGAGGTCAAGAATAAGGCCCTTTCCGTCAGGAGAGGCATATTCGAGAGCTTTATAATAAAGCTTTTCCGCCTGAACGGGGTTTATCTGGTAGAAGGAGCGGGGAGAGAGCTCAAAACTAAGGCCGCAGAGAGTATCGGAAATAGTATCCTTGCCCCAAAGGGTATAAAAATCCCCGGCAAGAACGGTATTGCCCTTAGTGCGGTTTACGTTGAGGACTATGCTGACGCATTCGGGGCAGGCACTGTGGATAGCCTCAGCAAGGGCCTGGGTTTTGCCTCCGAAGCCTCCAGCAGCAACAACTGTGACCTGTAATTCACCGGATGTGCGGCCATAGCGGGTGAAAACATGGCGCACAAGGCCCTTGCCGCTATTTTCGTCATAGGCGGGAATTGAGTTCGCAGCCATGAAATCGCATACGGCTTTTGCGGCCCGGTCCGAGGCTTCATCCTGGATAATGCAGCTTTCAATAGGGATTATATCGTGGCTGCGGGGGCGAAAAAATCCCCTCACGGGTCCGTTTCCAACGGCATAGATTGCCTTGTTGCGGTAGCGGAAAGTGTCCTCAGCTCCGATTATCTCCTCAGCCTGCAGCTGGATTCCTGCAATACGCTTATAGGCCTCGTTTACGCGCTCGAGCTTGAAGCGTTTTTCCGCCTCATAGCTGACATGGCGCAGGGAGCAGCCGCCACACTTTTTATAGTGGGGACAGTCGGGTTCGGTACGGTCAGGGGAGGGGGAGAGAAGGTTTTCTCCTTTGCCGAATACGGCAGAGTTTGTCACCTTTACGATGCGGACTTCCCACCTTTCACCGGGTATCGCACCGGGGACAAACACCGCTCTGCCGCCGATGCGGCAGATTCCGGCTCCCTCGCTGGACCATGAAACGATCTCAGCTTCGTATATTTGATTTTTCTTAAGTTCAAGTATTTCTTCCATAACAATGTGATTTTATCATAAAAGCAATTCTTTAACAACTTCCTTTTTCTCTTTCGCGGTGTTATACTTGTAAAAAAAACAGGGAGGAGAAAATGAACAAGTATCTGGATGTATTCATTACCTTTGCCAAGGTGGGTGTTATGACCTTTGGCGGAGGCTATGCCATGTTGCCTATTTTGCAGCGGGAGGTGGTGGAAAATAAGGGCTGGGCCACGGATGAAGAGCTTACTGACTATTACGCCATAGGACAGTGCACCCCCGGCGTCATTGCCGTTAACACAGCAACTTTTGTTGGCAAAAAGCTTTATGGCATTCCCGGCTCCATTTTTGCCACTCTGGGCATGGTTTTTCCCTCTCTTGTAATAATTACGCTTATAGCAGCTCTAGTCTCAAACTTTGCGGATATCCCTGCTGTTAAGCATATTTTTGCCGGCATTCGTGTGTGCGTCTGCGTGCTTATTCTCAATGCCGTTGTTAAGCTCTGGAAAAAGACTGTTGTGGACAAGGCCACCCTTGCCATATTCATTTGCGTCTTTGTTCTGGCTGTATTTCTGGATATTACCCCTGTGCTTTTCGTTGTTCTTGCCGCTGTCGCAGGTCTTGTGATCTGTTATATTAAGGCGAGAAAGGGGGCTGGGGAATGATTTACATACGGCTTTTTATTGAATTTTTCCTTACCGGACTTTTCTCCGTGGGCGGCGGTATGGCCACCATACCCTTTCTCGAGGATATGTCCGCCCGCACAGGCTGGTTCAGCCATGCCCAGCTTGCGGATATGATAGCCATCAGCGAGTCCACTCCCGGCCCGATCGGCGTTAATATGGCCACCTATGTGGGCTATCTCACCGCGGGACTGCCCGGCGGAATAATCGCCACTTTGGGCCTCGTCACTCCCTCGGTAATAGTGATTCTCATTATAGCTGCATTCCTGAAAGCCTTCCGCAGCAACAAATATGTGGACAGGGTCTTTTACGGCATCCGTCCCGCATCAACGGCCCTTATAGCCGCTGCAGGCGTCAGTGTGCTTATGCTCTGCATTGTGGATATTGATACATTTTCTAACAGCGGAAAGCTGTTTGACCTTGTTGACCCCAAGGCAATAATCCTTTTTGCCCTTGTATGGGTGCTGACAAACCTGGTGAAAAAGACAAAAAAGCTGCATCCTCTTGTTTTTATAGCCATATCTGCTCTTGCAGGTCTTGTGTTCAAATTTTAGTCAGCAGCGCTGCCCCATAGACAATAAACGCGGATATTAGTCCGTGGATAATGCGTCCGACAAAATGTCGGGCGCATTTTATTTTCGGGGATGAGACTACAGCAAGGGTCTGGCAGTGGACGGAGAGGCTTCCGAAGCCGAGAATAAAGGCAGCGAGGGCCAGATTCAGAGGTGTTTTGCAAAGGCCCGCCATGGAGGCAATGCCCCCTCCCAGCTCAAGGATGCCGGCCAACAGGCTTCTGCAAAATCCTATCTCCAAATCAAAAAGGAGGCTTATAAACAGTGCAGCGGAGGAGATTATTCCAAGCTCATCCAAAAGAGAAGAGAGGATGGAAAAAAATATTACAAAGCCGCAGATACTGAGACATTTTTCAATTGCTCCCTTTATGCTTCCGGGCAGGGCGGCAATCAGCCCATTGTACTCACTTTCTGCGATTTCGGGAGGCTGGGAGCTGCTGCGGCCGGTTGAGAATATGAGAGCGAGAATCAGAGCGGAAACTATGTGGGCGGCATAAAGAATGAGACCTGCCTCAGCGGATGAGAATATTCCGCCTCCCACGGCGCCTATGATAAAGGCGGGGCCTGTGTTGTTGCAAATAGGCAATAATCTCTCCGCTTCCTCATGGCTTATCTTTTCCTCGGTCCGCAGTTGGGCGATAGCCCCGGCTCCGACAGGGTAACCTCCCAGCAGACCCAGGAGAAGGGGAGCGCATGCCCAGCCGCTGAGTCCTAAAAACCTATTCATAGGTCTCTGTACAAGACGGGCCATACTTCCGGGTATGCCAAGAGCGGAAACTATTCCCGAAATAAAGAAAAATGGCAGCAGGGAGGGCAGAATGATCCCTGCGCAGATGGAGAGAGCTTTTTTCACCGCTTCTGCCGCCGTCTGGGGACTGGCTACCAAAAGACAGAGACAAAGGCCTGTCAGACTTATGCTTAAAAAGCGAGTTATGGATCTCAGCATTATTCTTCACTCCTTGTCCCCCAATCCTATGCGAAAGTAAATGATAATATAATCCGCAAAGTGGCCCTGCTTGGCCTAAAAACGGTGACTTACGCATAGATTTTAAGAGAGGTGAGCAACAATGAAGATAGTAGAAACCGCCCTTGAACGCTTCGGCCTGCCCTCTGAGGCTGCAGGAGCGGGGCGTATTACCCTGACAGGCTGTGGACATCTCAGTATTGAAAATTTAAGGGGACTTTTGGAATATTCGGAGGACTGTATTTCTGTTGCCTTGAAAAAAGGGCGGGTGAGTATTCGAGGTCGTGAACTCAGCCTCTCCGCGATGGAGGGAAACAGTCTTGTTATAAGGGGGAAAATACAAAGCGTGGAGCTGGAGTGAGGTTCATGGCGGGAAAGCTTGGGGCCCTTGGCGGCCTTGCACATATGGAGATACGGGGCTGCATGCCGGAACTGTTTCTGAATGAGTGTCTGAAAAATAATATTGAGATTATATCCGCCCGGAAAAAGGATGATTTTACTCTTGAGCTGCTTTTACCCTCGGCCATGCTTTCGCGGTCAGAAGGGATAGCGAAGGGAAAGGGCTATGTTGTAAGTGTGCTTCAAAGGGGAAGGGCGTGGAGAGGGGCTTTGAAGCGGCGCTTTTTTCCCATGCTTTTGGCGTTTGGCGTAGTATTGCTTCTTTTTTGGTCAAAATTTTATGTCTGGGAGATAGAGATATCCGGCAACGATACAGTCAGCGACGGAAAAATACTCAGCGCTCTTGCAGAAAGCGGTGTGGAAAGCGGCGCCTTTTGGCCCGGATTTTCGGCAGATAATATAAGAAGCGAGGTACTTGCCCTAATACCGGAGCTCAGCTGGATAACCGTTAATATGCATGGCAGTCTTGCGGAGGTGGTGACCGTAGAGCGGCAGGAAAAGCCGGAAATGGTTTTTGAAGGAGAATGCGCCAGTATTGCCGCGGATAAGGCGGGCTTTGTTCGGCGTGTGCAGGCTTTGGCAGGTCAGGCTGCCGTCAAGGCAGGTGAAATGGTACAAAAGGGGGATATGCTTATTTCCGGCGCTCTGGAAAGCTCTTTTGCGCCGCCCCGTTTTATCCGTGCTCAGGGGAGCGTAATTGGGGAGACTAACACGGAATATATTGCCGTAACGCCTCAAAAATTGTCTCTGCGCCGCTACACAGGGGAGGAAAAGCAAAGATTTGCCCTTATATTCGGAAATAATCGAATAAATTTTTATTCAGACAGTAGCATTTCATATGGCTTTTGTGATAAAATCATCTCCGTATGGGACTTTAAAATTCCAGGTCTTTTTACACTGCCTGTGAGTTTGGTCCGCGAAAGCTTCCGCAGCTATGAACCGGAGAATTTTCAGCGGGAGAAATTTGCAGCCGGGGAAAGCTTAAAAGAATGTCTCCGGGATACTCTACGCATCGAGCTTGGTACGGGTGAGCTTCTTGGGGAAAAGATGAGTCTTTCATCTTCCGGACAGCTTTTCACAGCCAGTCTTCGTGTGCGCTGTCTTGAGGAAATCGGTGTTCTGAGCCCTATTTCCGACGGTGAAATGGCTTTATATAATCAAAAGTATACTGAGAAAGTGAATGATGAATAAATGGCAGAGAGAAGAATAGAAGTGGACAGGATAGAAAATATAGTCAATGTTTTCGGCTCCTTTGACCAGAATATAAGAATAATCGAGACTGAGTTGGATGTTGCGGTTACTGACCGGGACAGCAGCCTTCGCATAAGCGGCAGCGAGGAAAATGTGGCTATGGCAGAAAAGGCTGTTCAGGGCCTTATCTCTTTGGCTGCAAGAGGGGAAAGCATTGATGCTCAGAATGTCCGCTATATCCTCAAGCTTGTCCGGGAGGGCAAGGAGGCAAAAATCAGCGCTATCGCCGAGGATACAGTATGCGTTTCGAGCAAGGGCAAGGCTGTCAAAGCCAAGACTTTGGGTCAGCGTGCCTACTGCGAAGCCATCAAGAATAATACAATTACTCTTGGTATAGGTCCAGCCGGTACGGGTAAGACCTATCTTGCCGTTGCCGCAGCTGTGGCTGCATTCCGGGCCAAGGAAGTAAACCGTATAATTCTGACCCGCCCCGCAGTTGAGGCGGGCGGGCGCCTGGGCTTTCTCCCCGGCGACCTGCAGAGCAAGGTGGACCCCTATCTGCGCCCTCTCTACGATGCTCTTTTTGATATGTTCGGAGCTGAGACCTATAACAGCTATCTTGAAAAGGGTAATATAGAAGTAGCTCCTCTTGCCTATATGCGCGGTCGCACCCTGGATGACAGTTTTATCATTCTCGATGAGGCCCAGAATACCTCCCGTGAGCAGATGAAGATGTTTCTGACCCGTATGGGCTTTGGCTCAAAAATGGTCATCACCGGCGATGTTACCCAGATAGACCTGCCCTCCGATAAGCCCAGCGGCCTTAAGGAAGCCATGCGGGTGCTGGAGGGCATAGAGGATGTGGCCATCTGCCGCCTCACCAGCGCCGACGTTGTGCGCCATGTGCTTGTTCAGCGCATAATAGAGGCCTATGAGAAAAAGGCCTTCCCGGATAAGCCCAATCCCAAAACCATGCCGGGTAAATATAAGAAGAAATAAGCCTCTTTTTGAAAGCGAGGATAATCATGCATAAGATACAGGTATACAGAGACAAGAGAAATCTTGGATATGAGGAGTCTGCAAAGCTTCTGCGACGTGCTGCCAAGGCTGCGTTGAAGGCCGAGGGTGTCAGCGAGGACTGCATTATCAGCATAATGCTGACAGACGATGCGGGCATACATGAAATTAATCTGGAGCAAAGGGGAATAGACAGACCCACCGATGTGCTCAGTTTCCCCATGAATGAGCTCATCCCCGGGGAATTTGACCCCGAATGCTGCGAGTACGATTTTGAGACAGATATGATAATGCTGGGTGATATGGTCCTATCTCTTGAGCGCTGCGCAGCTCAGGCGGAGGAATATGGCCACAGCTATGCCCGTGAGCTCAGCTACCTCTGCGTTCACTCCGTGCTGCATCTTCTGGGCTATGACCATCTGGACGAAGGGCCCCAGAAGGCCCAGATGCGCCGCCGGGAAGATATTATTATGGATATCATTGGCCTTTAACGGGGGGAAGGATGGAGAAAAAAAGATATTTCGGTCCTGACCTTGTAAGGGCGGTGGCCTGCATCTTTGTGCTGGGAGTCCACTTTTACCTTTACACCGGCTTTTATGACCGTCCCTATCAGGGGGCGGCCATGATGGTGAGCGTTCCCATCCGCATGGCTCTTATGACCTGCGTTCCTCTTTTCATGATGCTTACCGGCTATCTCTGCGTTCATAAAAAATGGAGTGGTGCATACTATAAGGGGCTCATACCTGTATTGCTCAGCTACGGTCTCTGCGGTATTATCTGCGTCCTGTTTATGCATTTTAATGAAGGAACCCCAGCAGGTCCTCTGAGCATTGCAAGGAGACTTTTGGATTTCAGCGCCGTGCCCTATGGCTGGTATGTGGAGATGTATGTGGGGCTCTTCCTCATAATTCCCCTTGTAAATGCAGGCTGGAACTCTCTGCCAAAAGGCGGCAAAAAGGCAGCTTTGATTTCCCTGCTTATAATGGGCATACTCCCCAATGTAACCAACTATACTTATCAGATTTTCCCTGACTTCTGGCTGAGCATTTATCCATTGGCCTACTATGCTGCAGGTGCATGGCTTCGTGAGTATCCCCTGAAAATCAAGAGTCGCTGGCTGATTCTTGCCTGGCTGGCTCTTTCTGTTGCAGTATGCCCTCTGCAGTACCATCTCTTCAAAGATGCCAACTTTACCTTTTCGCCCACCAACTATTTCTACAGCCTCTTTGTTTTCGGCTCCACATTCTGCCTTTTCGCCGCTCTTGTGGGTGTAAAGGGAGAGAGAATGCCCCGAGCTGTGAAATGGTGCATAGAGCACATTGCCCGACTGAGCTTCTGCATCTATATGCTCAGCTACATAGGAGACGCTCTCATTTATCCCAGACTCTGCGCCATGGTGCCTGAGTTTGAGAGGATTCTGCTCTGGCATATACCTGCGGTCCTTGTAAACCTTGTGCTCTCTGCTGTTCTTGCGTGGATAGTGGAGCTTATAAGCGGCCTTGTGATGAGGCTTGTGCCCATCATCGAAAATAAGTTTTTCAAAACCAAAGCCACTGCCCTTGAGGAATAAGTGTCCTTGACCTCAGGCGACTGAATAATAAAGGAGATTAGATAATGATTAAGAAAACAGCAATGGTAACCATCTGCGGCAGACCCAATGTGGGAAAATCCACTCTCACCAATTCTCTTGTGGGTGAGAAAATAGCCATAGTTTCCAATAAGCCCCAGACCACCAGAAACCGCATCACAGCAGTTATTAACAGAGGCGAGACTCAGCTGGTGCTGATGGATACTCCCGGCTTCCATAAGCCCCGCACAAAGCTTGGAGACTATATGGTGAATGTGGTCAACGAGTCCATTCCCGATGTGGACCTTATACTCCTTGTTGTTGAGCCTATAGCCAATATCGGCTCTCAGGAAGAAGCTCTTATAGCACGTATCAAGCAGAGTGGCTGTCCTGCTATCCTTATTATTAATAAGATAGACACTCTTGAAAAGGAAGCTCTTCTTGCCGTTATTGCCACCTATGCCGAGGCACATGAGTGGAAGGCCATCCTGCCTATTTCCGCCATGCGCAAAAACGGCACGGACAAGCTGCTGGAGATGATGGAGGAATACGCGGTTGATTCTCCCGCTCTTTTCCCCGAGGACATGGTCACCGATCAGCCGGACAAGCACGTCTGCGCCGAGATAGTCCGGGAAAAGCTCCTACGCTGCCTGGATAAGGAGATTCCCCACGGCACCGCCGTTGAGGTAACCCGCTTCACCGAGCGTGAGAACGAAATTATCGATCTGGATGTCACTATCTACTGCGAGAAGGCCAGCCACAAGGGCATAATCATTGGCAAGCAGGGAGCCATGCTCAAGAAGATAGGCGAGCAGGCTCGCCGTGATATTGAGCGCTTCATGGGCACCAAGGTATATCTGCAGACCTGGGTCAAGGTCAAGGAAAACTGGCGCGACAGCGACGTACTTTTGAGAAACTTCGGTTTCAGCGAATAAAAATTTACCTATGATATTTCGCCTCTCCCGTGAAAGGATAAAAGAAAAGGGAGGGCGGAGATATGGGTGAAAACTTCTGGACCGTTTTTCACGATACCGGCGATATATTCTGCTATCTTCTCTGGAAAGCTGAGAAGAAACAGAGGAAAAAATAAGGAGCGGAGCATATCCGCTCCCACCCCGCTTTTGGAGTTTACATAATATGTTTTTGACTGCCAAAGCCCTTGTTTTGAGGGAGACAAAATATAAAGAAGCGGATAAAATACTGACTGTGCTCACTGCCGACGAGGGCAAGCTGACTGTTAAGGCCAGGGGAGCGCTGCGGAAAAGCTGCAAGTATTCCGCCGCCTCGCAGATGCTCTGCTACAGCGAGATGACCCTCTTTGGCAACAAGGGCAAATGGAGCATAAACGAGGCGGAAACTATAGAGCAGTTTCTCCCCCTGAGACAGGATATAGAAATGCTTGCACTGGGAGCTTATTTCGCAGAGATGCTTGAGGCAGTCAGCGATGAGGACAGCCCCAACCCCGAGGTTTTGCAGCTGGGGCTTAACGCTCTTTTCGCCCTCAGCAGGGGAATGTATCCTCCGTCTCACATCAAAGCGGTGTTTGAGCTTCGGCTCATGTGCCTTTCCGGTTTCGAACCGGATCTATACGGCTGCGTGAGCTGCGGGGAGGAAAGTCCCTCTGACGCTCTGTTCTCCATAAGGGGCGGCGTTGTCCATTGCAGGGGCTGCAATCCAGGTTCTCCCGGCATAAGTCTGCCTGTGAAAAGGGAGGCTCTTGAAGCGATGCGGTATATCTGTCTTGCAGAGCCTAAAAAAATATTTTCCTTCAGTATTCCAGATGAGGCCCAAAAGCAGCTGGCGGATGTGGCTGAAGCCTATGTGGCAGCTCAGCTGGAGCGTGGCTTTGCCTCACTGGATTACTGGAAAAGCCTTAGTTACAGAGGATAAATGAAAATGGAATTATACGAAAAATCATTGATAACGCTGGAACTTCCCGCTGTGCTTGAAATGCTTTCAAGGGAAGCTGTCAGTATTCCTGCAAGGGAAAAATGTCTGGAGATAAGACCCACGGCGCATGCTGCCGAGGCAAAGAGACTTCTTGGACAGACAAGTGCTGCCAAGGATATGATGGTAACCCGTGGCAGTCCCAGCTTCGGCGGGGTGAAGGACGTGAGAAATGCTCTGGCCCGCGCCGACATGAGTGGTGTACTCAATACACGTGAGCTTTTGGACATCGCAGGCGTCCTCCAGTGCGCCCGTCTGGCAAAAACCTACGGAAGCGGAGAGCAAAGCGGCAAAAGCGATATAAACTATCTTTTCCTTTCCCTCCATGCAAATAAATATCTTGAGGAAAAAATTTTCACCTCCATAACCGGAGAAGATGAAATAGCCGACCTTGCCAGCAAGGAGCTTGCGGATATACGCCGTAAAATGCGTGTGGCTGCCAGCAAGGTCCGTGAGGCTCTGCAGAAGATAATATCTTCTCCCAGCTATGCCAAGGCTCTGCAGGAGCCCATTATCACCACCCGCTCGGATCGCTATGTGGTGCCTGTTAAGGCGGACCATAAAAATGCCGTTCCCGGTCTTGTCCACGATATTTCTTCCTCGGGAGCCACGGTTTTTGTGGAGCCTATGGCTGCGGTAAAAGCCAATAACGAGATAAGAGAGCTTAAAGCTCAGGAAAAAAAGGAGATAGAGCGCATACTCATGGAGCTCAGTGCCGAATGCGCCTCCTTCCGGGATGATATAGCCTCCGACTGCCTGCTCCTTATTGAGCTTGACCTCATTTTTGCCAAGGCAAAGCTTAGCTATAAACTGGACTGCGGGGAGCCAGTTATCTCCCAGCGGGAAATAAACCTGAAAAAAGCCCGCCATCCTCTTTTGCCCAAAGGAACTGCTGTTCCTATTGATGTGCGTTTGGGCGGCGAGTTTGACACCGTTGTCATAACCGGTCCCAACACCGGCGGTAAGACTGTTTCCATCAAGACCCTTGGTCTTCTCTCCATAATGGCTGCCTGTGGCCTTCACATTCCCGCTGCCGACGGCAGTGCCGTTCCTGTTTTTCAGAAGGTGCTGGCGGACATAGGCGATGAGCAGAGTATAGAGCAGAGTTTGTCTACCTTTTCTGCTCATATGACCAACATTGTGGGGATACTCGAAGAGTGCGGCGAAAACACCCTGCTTCTTTTTGACGAGCTGGGTGCAGGCACCGACCCAACCGAGGGCGCAGCGCTGGCAATATCCGTCATCGAGAGCGCCCGCCGCAGCGGCGCACTTGTGGCCGCTACCACCCACTATGCGGAGCTGAAGGTATACGCTACCACTCAGAAGGGCGTTCAGAACGCCTCCTGTGAGTTCGATGTGGAGACTTTGAAGCCCACTTACAGACTTCTTATAGGCATTCCCGGAAAGTCCAACGCCTTTGCTATCTCCAAGCGTCTTGGCTTGCCTGAATATATAATTGAGGATGCGAAAAGCCGGGTAGGCACGGAAAGTGCCAGTATGGAAGAGGTCCTTGAAAAGCTTGAGCATCAGCGTCAGCTTATGGAGAAGGAAAAGGATGAGATAGCCAAAAAGCTCCGGGAGGCTGAGGAAAACGCCAGAAAGAGCGCCCATATGAGAGCTGAGCTGGAAGTTCGTCTTGAAAAGGCGGAGATAAAGGCCAAGCGGGATGCCAAGATCATCCTTGATGACGCCCGGCGCCAGGCGGAGCAGGTTTTTGAGGAGCTTGACCGCATCCGCAAGATGGAAAAAGGAGAGAGGGATCATCTCGCTGTGAATGAGGCCAGAGCTGCCCTCAGGCGCAGCATGAACGAAGCCGAGGATTCTCTGGCACGGAGCATGGAAAAGCCCGAGGATAGAAAGGAATCCGCCCGAGAGATAAGGGTTGGAGATACTGTTGAGATTCGCTCCATGGGTATAAAGGCGGACGTTATTTCCATAGGACCCGACCGTCTACTCTCCCTTCAGGCGGGCATAATGAAGGTAAGCGCCCGGGAGGACGAGGTTCTTCTTATCGATAAGCCCAAAGTGGAGAAAAAGAGCGTTGCTGAAAAATCTGCTGCAGCTCTTCGCAGCCTCAGCGTCTCTCCCGAAGTGGACCTGAGAGGTATGATGGTGGACGAGGCCCTTCTTGCCATGGAGCGTTATCTGGATAGTGCCGTTATGGCCAAGCTCAAGACGGTTACCATCATCCATGGAAAGGGTACGGGTGCCCTTAGACAGGCCGTACAGAAGGAACTCAAGCAAAACCGCTATGTAAAAAGCTTCCGTCTCGGCCGCTATGGCGAAGGAGAAATGGGAGTTACTATAGTTGAACTCAGGTAATTTATTCCTTTATGATTTAATAAAAAAGAAATAAGCGTATTGACGGCAAAACGAAGTTTTGTTAAAATAAAGGAGTACAATTTTTGTTAAGGAGTGGCGAACATGGTCATTAAGAGTGTCACTATAAACAATCAGGTGGGTCTCCACGCCAGACCTGCAACCTTCTTCATTCAGAAGGCCAATGAGTTCAGATGCAGCATCTGGGTCGAGAAGGATGACCGCAAGGTGAATGCCAAGAGCCTTCTGGGCGTTCTCAGCCTCGGCATCGTTTGCGGCACTACTGTTAACATCATCGCTGATGGTGTTGATGAGAAGCGCGCTGCCGATGAACTGGCGGAACTGGTCAACTCCAAGTTTGAAGAGTGATATTCAGTATCATATTTGAGGGGCGTGTATTTTCCTACACGCCCCAATTTAATTAAAATGGGAAATAATATCGAAAAACTCAGGGAAAAAGCGAATATGCTGCCTATGCTTCCCGGTGTCTACATGATGAAAGACGCCGGGGGCGTAGTCATATATGTTGGCAAAGCCAAGAAGCTTAAAAACCGTGTCACAAGCTATTTTCGGGGGGAGCATTTGCCTAAGGTGGAGGCCATGGTGCGCAAGGTGGATGACTTTGAGGTCATTGTGGCAAACTCCGAATTCGAGGCCCTTGTTCTTGAAAACTCCCTTATAAAGCGGCATATGCCCCATTATAACATCCTCCTCAGGGATGATAAGGGCTATCCTTTTGTCCGCGTTGATGGCAGGGGAGATTATCCCCGGATTAGCATAGTCAGCCGCACAGCTTCCGACGGAGCTAAGTACTATGGACCTTTCGGAAGCAGGGGTACCACCTTCGGCATTGTATCTGCTCTGAAAAAGGCCCTTATGCTGCCCGACTGCAGTCGCCGATTTCCCAGGGATATAGGCAAGGAGCGTCCCTGCCTCAACTATCAGATGGGAATATGCAGCGGCTTTTGCCGTGGTGAGCCTGACAGCACGGAATACAGGGAGCGTATGGCTCAGGCGGAAATGGTGCTTTCAGGAAAAAGCGCTCAGCTGGTCGCTCAGCTGAATAAACAGATGGAGGAGGCAGCGGAGGAGCTTCGCTTTGAAGCTGCAGCCGAATACAGGGACAGGCTGAGAGCTATAGAAAACCTGGATAACCGCCAGAAGGTTATAGCAACAACCTTTGCTGACACTGATGTGATAGGATTTTTCCGGGGCGCAAAAACCGCCTTTGCGGTTTTGCATTTCAACGGTGGAGATCTTGCAGGCAAGGACTTTGAGCTTATGGACGAGCCGGTGGAAACTGATGGGGAGGCTTTGAGCCGTCTTTTACTGCAGTACTATTCCGCCAGGGGTGCTTGGCCCAAGGAGATTCTTCTGCCTTTTGAAACGGAGGATATGGAAGATTTGCAAAGCCTGCTCAGCGATATGGCGGGTAAAAAGATACATCTTGCCGTACCACAAAGAGGCGAAAAGGCGTCTCTTACCGCAACGGCAGCTCTTAACGCCCGGGAGGAAGTCATGCGCGCCACAACTCAGAATCAGCGGCGTAACAAAACTCTTGAGTGGCTGCAGAAGACCCTTGAACTTCCATCTTTTCCAAATAGAATCGAATCTTTTGATATTTCCAACACCGGCTCCTTCGGTATCGTGGCCGCTATGGTGGTGTTTGTGGAGGGCAAGCCTCTTAAGCGGGAGTACAGAAAATTCCGCATAAAGGAAAGCGGAGGGCAGGATGACTATGCCAGTATGTATGAGGCTGTGCGCCGCCGTTTTTTACGCTGTATAGAGGGCGACGAGAAGTTTGCTGAGGTCCCGGACCTTTTGCTTATTGACGGCGGAGATACTCACGCTGCCGTGGTCGAGCGGGCTTTGAATGACCTTGGTCTTATCCTGCCTGTTTTTGGTATGGTTAAGGATGATCGCCACCGTACAAGAGCTCTGGTTACCAGCGAGGGGCGGGAGATTGGCATAGTTGGCAATCAGGCGGTTTTCGCTTTTATAGGCACAATTCAGGAAGAGGTGCACCGATTTGCTATCGAGTACCACCGTTCCCTGAGAACGGGGACCCTGGGCTCCGGCCTTGATAAAATACCCGGTGTAGGCGAAAAACGCAGAAATCAGCTTTTGAAGCACTTCAAGACAATAAAAGCTATCAGACAGGCCGATGAGGCTGCTTTGGCACAGGTAGTGCCTAAGAACACGGCAAAGGCCGTTTATGAATATTTCCATCAGGAGGAAAAACAGCAATGAGAGTTATAACAGGCACTGCCAGAGGTAGAAAGCTCAAGACTCCTTCGGGCTATGATGTTCGCCCCACAAGCGACCAGGTGAAGGAGGCTATATTCAATATCTGCCAGTTTGACATCGAGGGACGCCGGGTGCTTGACCTTTTCGGCGGCACCGGCCAGCTTGGCATAGAGGCTAAGAGCAGGGGAGCGGGCGAGGTTGTAATTGTTGATCTTTCCCGTGACAGTGTGAAGCTCATAAAGGAAAATGTGTCCCACTGCCAGCTGGATTGCAGAGTTGTTCAGGCCGACGCTATCAGCTTTCTCCATGGATGCGGAACCTTTGATCTTATTTTTATCGATCCCCCTTATGATTCAGCTCTTGCCGAAAAAGCCCTTTTGACCATCAAAGAAATTGACATCTTGTCAGAAGGTGGTATAATCGTCTGTGAAACACGGAAGGAAACTCCTACTCCTGAACTGGAGGCACCATATAAAAAGCGCAAGGAGTATACCTACGGAAAGATAAAACTGAGCGTATACACAAAGGAAAGCTGAAAAATGAGTACTGCTATCTATCCGGGCAGCTTTGACCCCATTACCCTCGGACACCTCAACATCATTCGCCGTGCCAGCAAGATTTTTGACAAGGTTGTAGTCTGCGTCATGGTTAACAGCAGCAAAAGCCCTATGTTTACGAGGGACGAAAGGCTTGAGCTTATTGAGCGCGTTGTAAAACGTTTCCCCAATGTGGAAGTTGACACAAGCAGCATACTTCTTGCGGAGTATGTAAAGCGCTATGAGGGGGCTGTTCTTGTGAAGGGCCTTCGTGCTGTCAGTGATTTTGAGAGCGAGTTTCAAATGGCTATCATAAACAAGAAGCTGAATCCCGAACTGGAGACCGTATTCCTCACCAGCAGCGAGAAATACACCTATATCAGTTCTTCTGTGGTGAAGGAAATGGCCAAATACGGTTCTGACCTGAGTAAATTTGTTCCGAGAGAAATCTTGGAAGACGTGATAAACAGATCAAATAAACAGGAGGTTCATCGGGATGGAAAATGACGTGCTGGAACTGGTTGAAATGCTTTATACCATGGTTACCGAGGCTTGGGGTGTTCCGCTTGGTAATGAAAAATGTATCGTGGAACGCGATAAGGTGCTGAACCTTCTGGATGAAATCAAGGCGCAGTTGCCCACAGAGGTTGCAGAGGCACGGCGTTTGGTGAATGCCAGAGACGAGTTTATCAATAATGCTAAGCGTGAGGCCGAGACCATTCGAAAGGCCGCGGAAGACCGTGCTCGTGAACTCGTGGAGGAACAGGAGATCGTTATCACTGCGAAAACCCGCAGCAACGAGATTCTGACCCAGGCAGAAGGCCGCACACGAGAGCTTTACCGTGTGGCCAATGAGTATGTGGACGATGCACTTCGTCGCACGGAAGAGGCCATTAACTCCGCGCTGAGCGAAGTTCGCCAGTCCCGCAACAATTTCCGCGCGGCTTCCGGGAATACGCAGACCACGAAATCTGC
>JAZSFJ010000059.1:0-3336 GCA_045532145.1 Oscillospiraceae bacterium | reverse complement strand
ATAATTATACAGGGAATTGCCGTAAAATCAAGGGGGTATATGAAATGGGGTTGTAGGGGCGGACCGATGTGTCCGCCCTTATGGCGGCGCGCCGGGGGCGACGCGCCCTACGGATTGTGCGGGCGAATTAAAGGCTCCCTTGTGTAAAGGGAGCTGTCGCCGCAAGGCGACTGAGGGATTGTAAAATTGTCGGCGGGAGCAAGCCCCCGCCCTACGGATTGTGCATCTGGTGAAACTGAACTGTAGGGGAGGCTATCAGCCTCCCGCGGGCGGATAATATCCGCCCCTACGGCTGCGGTGGAAGCTGATGAATGTAGGGAACGGTCTTGACTGTTCCGAAAACTGCGGTGCCGACAAAACGGGACGTCGGGGACGCCGTCACCTACGGGTGGAGAGGTAATATGCGGCGCGCCACGGGCGACGCGCCCTACGGGTGCAAAATTGAACCTTGCTCATTCAATGCACTATCCGTAGGGCGGGGCCTTGGTCCCGCCGTCATCATGCGGAACGGTCAAGACCCTTCCCTACAGGGACTTGAATTGTTATACCTACTCAAACCACATCCAGTCCGCACAGAGCTCTGCGGAGCATATCGAAGGCATGGTTGGCGCTGAGGGTGCGGATGCGGCTGCGGTCGCTGCGATAACCCAGACTGAGGCAGCGCACAAAGCTGCCCTTTTCGCTTGCCAAAGCCACAAAAACCGTGCCCACCTCATGAACTCCGTCCCCGTCCGGGCCGGCAATGCCGGTGACACCCAGACCGAAATCGGCGGAGAGGGTTTTCCGCACATTTTCCGCCAGAGCGATGGCCACCTCGGCGGAATACACGCTTTTTTCCTCTATAAGCTCATAGGGTACGCCCAGAAGAATGTTCTTGGCATCGTTGGTGTAAACGGTGCAGCCCCCACGGAACACGGCGCTGGAGCCGGGGAGATCGGTGATGCGCTTGGCGATGAGGCCGCCTGTGCAGCTCTCGGCGGCGGCAAAGGTCTTGCCCTGAGCCTTCAAAAGCTGCAAAACCGTGTTTTCGAGGCTCTCGCTGTCCACGCCGTAGATATAGTCCCCCAGCTTTTCGCGGCACAGCGCGATAACGGGGGCCATCATTTCCTCGGCGGCAGACTCATCGGGGGCTTTGGCGGTGACCCGGAGGCGTACCTCTCCCTCCTTGGCATAGGGGGCAAGGGTGGGGTTATGGAGAGAATTCATCTCAGAGCGGAGCATGGACTCCACATGGCTCTCACCCAGGCCGAAAACATGGATATTGTGGGAAAATATGCTCTCGCCCCGGACCTTTCTCAGGAAGTCCAGCCCGCCGTGGGCCATCATGCCCTTCATCTCCTTGGGAGGGCCGGGGAGCATCATAACGGTCTTGCCCTGGGCCGAGACAAAGCCGCAGCCGGGGGCAGTGCCGCAGGTGTTGTAAAAAGGGGTGCAGCCCTTCGGCAGCCAGCACTGGGAGAGGTTATTATCCGTCATGGGCTTGCCCTGACCGGAGAAAAACTCCCGAAGCTCCCTTTCCGCCCGAAGGTCGAAATATATCTCCATGCCGAATACCCGGCAGACGGTCTCCCTTGTGAGATCGTCGCAGGTGGGGCCCAGACCCCCGGTGGTGATAATAAGGTCGGAGCGCTCAGCGGCAATACGCAGGCTTTCCTCCAGCCGGGCGGGGTTATCTCCCACGGTGGAGTGCCAGAAAACGTTTATGCCCAGATCTGCCAGCATAAGGCTCAGATCCCGGGTGTTGGTGTTCACAATATTGCCCAGCAGCAGCTCGGTACCGATGGAGATTATTTCTGCGTTCATGAAAACAACTCCTTAATTAGCTTCCCCTTGTATGCTCTCGCGAAGCGAATATCGCATTTCCCCGCAAAAACTTTGCGGGGAAATATATCGCTCGACTTACGGGAGAATATCGCTTTTCCATGGGAAAAATATCGCAAAAAGGCGATATGCGCTGACGCGCGCGATATAGGCGTCGCCTGCGATATATTTACAATGCGATATGTTTTCTCCGAAAACGCTTTTATCCCCTGAATCGCTTGTTCAGCACCTCAACAAGGTCGTCGGGCATACCGAGACCCACGGGGAGGCGGACGGAGTTTATAAGTCTCTCCATCATGCCCACGGCGAAGTCGGCGGTGACGGCCATGCTTTCGGGGCTGAGATAGAGCATAGTGTCGTTCTGGGTATGTATCTCGGCGGCCTTGGTGCGGCGGGAGATACCGATGGAGGGGATGCCCTTGTCGGCGAAGGCGGCGGAGTCGCTGGAGTGAACCATCTTGCTCACCTCGGCGGAGAAGCCCACCTCACGGCAATACTGGCGGGCGTAGCTCACAAGATCGTCGCCGCCGGTGACAAAGAGGGTGTTGGCACCCAGTACAGTGCCGCACATATCAAAGTTGAAGCAGAATTTGATTTTTGCCACTTCCTCGGGTCTGCGCACCACAAAGGCTCTGGCGCCCAGGAGACCCTGCTCCTCGCTGCCGCACCAGATGAAGCGTATGTCGCGGCGGGGGGGATTTTCAAGGAAGTGCTTATAAAGCCACATGATGGTGGCGCTGCCGGTGGCGTTGTCCCAGCTGCCGGTGCCCACGGGCACGGAGTCATAGTGGGCGGTTACCACGATTTCCTCCCCGTGGCTGTCGGTGCCGGGGATAAGGGCCATAACGTTATGGGAGTCGTGAAGAGTCTCGGTGAACTTGGTCTCAATGCGGATGCTCTCGGCCTTGCTGCGGATGATGTCGGCAGCATCTGCGGCGGAGATAACAAAGCCGGGGATGCGGCCAAATCTCAGGAACTTGGGGCGGAGGGGACGGAGGTAGAGGTCGCCGGTGGCCTTTTCGTTGTGGTGCATGCCCTGAATAACGGCGAAGGCTCTGGCCTTTTTCTCAATGAGAAGCTTGTAGACATCGGGGGTCAGGTTGTCTATCATCACAAGATAGTTTTCAAGGCTGTCCATGCCGATGTAGTCATCCTCCACGCCACGGGCGGCGTAGTAGGGCCTGAGCTCCACGCCCTCGGGGAAGTCGCCGCCCAGACCGAAGGGTGCGCAGGCGATGGGTTTTTCGTAAGGTGCGCTGACCGCCATGGAGCAGCGGTGGATATCAAAGGCGGGAACGGTGAAGTCCATAAGCTGAGCTTCTCCGCCCATCTTTTCTATTTCGGCAAGAATGATCTTTGCCGCTTTCAGCTCTGCTTCCGTGCCGCCGTAGCGGACGAAGCTGAGCTTTTTAACCAGCTCATACTGGTAGATTCCGTTTTGCATTTTAGGCTAACCTGATTCTTTCTATATTTTTAATGGCATCTTCAATAAGCTCTTCCATATCCAGAGCCTTT
>JAZSFJ010000072.1:0-5122 GCA_045532145.1 Oscillospiraceae bacterium | reverse complement strand
CCACATCAGAGCGATGCCGCCATAGTTGAGATCCCAGCCGTAGGTCTTGGCTGCAGCCTTCATGAGGGTGTAGCCCTGTGCGTAGGAGATTATCTTGGAGGCGTAGAGAGCCTTGCGGATCTCTTCGATAAAGGCTACCTTTTCGCAGTCGATGGCGGTGCTGCCCTTATCAAATACCTTGGAGGCAATAACGCGCTCGTCCTTCATTGCGGAGAGGCAGCGGGCATATACGGATTCGCCGATAAGGGTAAGGGGCACGCCCTCGTCCAGAGCGGAGATGGCGGTCCACTTACCGGTGCCCTTCTGGCCTGCGGTGTCCAGTATCTTGTCCACCACTACCTCGCCCTTTTCATCCTTGTATGCAAGGATATCGCGGGTGATTTCGATAAGGTAGCTGTCAAGCTCGGTCTTGTTCCAGGCGGCGAAAACGTCGTGCATTTCCTCTGCGCTCATGCCAAGACCGTCGCGCATCAGCTGATAAGCCTCGCAGATGAGCTGCATATCGCCGTACTCAATGCCGTTGTGGACCATCTTGACGAAGTGGCCTGCGCCGTTCTCGCCAACCCAGTCGCAGCAGGGAGAGCCGTCCTCAACCTTGGCGCAGATCCCCTGGAAAATGGGCTTAACATAGGGCCATGCAGCCAGAGAGCCGCCGGGCATCATGCTCGGTCCGTTGAGAGCGCCTTCTTCGCCGCCGGAAACGCCGCAGCCAACATAGAGGAGCCCCTTGCTTTCAACATATTCGGTGCGGCGGATGGAGTCGGGGAAGTGGCTGTTGCCGCCGTCGATGAGGATATCGCCTTCCTCAAGATAGGGGATGAGCTGGTCGATGAGGGAGTCAACAGCCTGACCGGCCTTGACCATCATAAATACCTTTCTGGGCTTTTCCAGATTGGCAACGAGCTCTTCAATGGAGTAACAGCCGATGATGTTCTTGCCTGCGGCGCGGCCTTCAACGAAAGCCTTCACCTTGTCGGTGGTGCGGTTGTAGACAGCAACGGTGAAGCCCTTGCTTTCCATGTTCATAACAAGGTTCTCGCCCATAACGGCGAGGCCTACGAGGCCGATATCTGCTTTTTTCATTTTCGGATGCCCTCCTTATTTATCTCTGAACGCGGGCATTGCCTGCGTAAATGTCCCAAACCTGCTTCTCGTCAGCGGGCTCGGCATAGTCCTTCAGGCTGCTGGCAGCCAGAACGCCGCTGGCCCAGCCAAACTGGAGGCACTTCTCGGCTTCCCAGCCGGAGATAAGACCGTGGAGCAGACCGCCGGTGAAGCCGTCGCCGCCGCCGATACGGTCCATTACCTGGATGGGGCGGGGCTCAACAACGCTCCACTGACCCTCGGCCAGGAGCAGGCAGCCCCAGAGGTGCTCGTTGGCGGAAATAACCTGACGGAGAGTGGTGGCGAAGACCTTGGCGTTAGAATACTTCTCTTTTACTTCGCTGATCATGGTCTTGAAGTTTTCGATCTTGGAAGTGAGGTCCTTGCCGCCTGCCTCGGGGCCCTTGAAGCCCAAGCAGAGCTGGAAGTCCTCTTCGTTGCCAACAAGAACGTCGGCGATGGAAGCGATCTGGTGGAAGGCCTCATGAAGCTCCTCCTCGCGGCCTTTCCAGAAGGTGGCGCGGTGGTTCAGGTCGAAGGAAATGAGAGTGCCGTGGGCCTTGGCGGCCTTGGCAATCTCAAGGCAGAACCGGGTGGTTTCCTTGCTCATTGCGGCAATGAGGCCGGAGATGTGGAGCATGGCGACGCCCTCAGTGCCGAAAATACGTTCGGTATCAAATTCGTCAGCGGAAAGGGTGCAGCCAACCTCGCCTGCGCGGTCGTTCCATACGCGGGGAGCGCGGTTGCCGAAGCCGGAGTCTGCAATGTTGAACTGGTGGCGGTAGCCCCAGGGGCCGCCCTGGTCAACCTCGGCACCTTCAAAGCGGATATTGCGGGCGCGAAGCTGGCTCTTGATGAACTCTGCGATGGGGCTGCCTTTGACGAACTTGGTCAGGACGAGGCACTCGTTGCCCAGAGAAGAGGTTACGTTGAGAACGTTGCTTTCGGCGCTGGTGGCCTGCAGGAGGAAACGGTCGCTGTTGTGAACAGCCATGCGGTTTTCGGGGGTGATGCGGACGCCCATGCTGGTGGGGCAGGCAATGGCATAGCGGTAAGAGGAGCGAATGTTCAGTTCCATGGCGGTATTATCCTTTCCGTGCGTTTATATTTTTACTATAAATTATCTACAATTGAGCTAAGAATTATTTTACAATAAGACGAAATACAATGGAATTGCAATTTGTACCAAAAAATATTGCAAAATGTTGCACATAATGATAGACTGGCAAAAAACGGGTAAAAGGAAGATGAAAATGTCCCATATTTTCACCTACAGAGACAATGAAATATACTGCCACCACACCCTTGACGAGAAGCCCCGGGCCGGGGATTTCCAGATGCACGCCCATGAATGGATGGAAATTTTCTACCTCATTTCCGGCAAATGCAGCTATCTTGTGGAGGGCAGCCGCTATGAACTTCACCCCGGTGATATACTCATCATGCGCTCTGCCGAGACCCATATGCCTGAGATAGGGGAGGATGAGAGCTATGAGCGCATCGCCATACATTTTTCTCCCGCTGTTCTGGCAGGAGTGCCCGGCGGGGAAAAGCTCATAAAACCCTTCCTTGAGCGCCCTCTGGGCCACCGTAACCTCTATCCCGGCTCCGGTGAGGGAGACCTCCGGCTTCGTGCCGCCTTTGGAGGCTTTGACTTTGAGGGTATAGGGGATGTGAAGCTGAATCTTTTATCAAGACTGCTTATGTTTCTCACCGTCCTCAGCTCCGTGTATGAAAAACAGAACGTGGCAGGCTCTGCCGGAGACAGCTTCCAAAGCCAGCTTGTGGCCTATGTGAACGAGCATCTTTTTGAGGACATATCCCTCCAGTCCATTGCCGACGCCTTTTACCGGAGCCGCAGCCAGATAAGCCGCGTGTTCCGTCAGTCTACCGGCTCTCCCCTTTGGGAGTATGTCACTATCAAGCGCCTTCTATCCGCTCAGGCCATGCTTCAGCGGGGAGTGAGCGCCTCGGAGGCCTGCATTGCTTGCGGCTTTTCCGACTATTCCTCCTTCTTCCGCGCCTATCGCGCCCGCTTCGGACATTCCCCCAAAAGCGACTACGGCAAGGAGCTGAAAGCATAAGCCATGAATAAGCTGAGTTACACAGGCAAACTGATCTGCCGGGAGCGGCTTCGCAGAAACTGGAGTCAGGAGGGCCTTTGCGCCGGTATATGCTCTGTATCCTACCTCTCAAAAATAGAGAGCGGCAGGGTGGAAGCCTCGGAGGAAATTATGGAGCTGCTTTTTGCAAGGCTGGGCCTTGAGTTCGGCGGTGAAAAGGAGCTTTGGGCAGGAGAAGTCATCGATGAAGCCCGGGAGCGCCTCTTCACGGGGGACCACCAGGGACTCAGGGCGCTGCTCAGCGAAGAAAGGGCGGCGGAACTCTCCCTAAGCTCAAGGGGCCTTGAGGTGGAGCTGCTTCTGAGGCTTGCCCAAAACCGCCGGGAGCCTCTTGATGTGGAATATGAAAAATGTATGGACGAGGCCAGTCTTGCCCTGCAGCGTCTGCTTCAGGATAAAACCGAGGAGGCTATAGTGCTGCTGCCAAACGCCTACTGCCTCTATGAGGCCGGGGCCGCCGCCTATTCCCGAGGTGAATACACCGCTGCAATTGAGCAGCTCCACCGGGCCCATGACTGCGCCGCTGCTGATGGAAGCCCCAGACTTATGCTGTTATGTAAACTTTTCCTCAGTGCCTGCTGCGCAAACCGCCGGGATATTGAGGGGATGGAGAGGCATAACAAGGCAGCGCGCCGCCTTGCGTTGGCTCTCGGTGAGACTGAGGCCATAGAGCAGATGGAATATAATGCCGCAGCCACTGCCATAGAGTGTGGACGCTATGAAGAGGCTTATTTCTACTTCTCCCGTCTGGCGGACCCTGATATGATGAGCCTGCATAAGCTTGCCATTGCCTGCGAAAAGACCGGAAGGCGGGAGGAAGCACTGGACGCTCTCCACAGGGCGGATACAATGGAAAGCGATTATCCCCCTGATGAACTTGCACGGCTTATGTGCCGGGTGGTAAGATTCAGAGTGGAGAATACAAATTATGTAAACCATCAAGAATATGGGCAAATGCTCCTTGAACTGTTTGAGCGCTGCAGAAGGGAGCTAAGCATGGGCTACGCTCTTTTCCATCTTCCCTGGGTGGTGGAGTGGTACAAGGCTACAAGACAATATAAAAAAGCCCTGGAGCTTCTGGAGGAGTTTTCTCAAAAGGGACTTTAATATGTGACTTAACCGGTATATTGGAAGCTGATTTTCCCCAATATACCGGATTTGTTTTGTCTTAGTCATATGATACAATCGTACCGAGGTGATAAATGATGAAGCAAAAGCTATGGACGAAAAATTTCAGCCTTGTTACCCTTGCCTCAGCTCTGGGTTCAGCCGGAGCTATTGCAGGTGGCTTTGCCCTGTCTTTTTTCGTCTTTGACGAGACGGGAAGTACTCTGGCCTCGGCTCTTGTTATCGCCATACAACTTGTGCCCCATATATTTGTGCCCTTTATTGCGGCACCTTTGATGGACCGTCTGCCCCGAAAAACCTTTCTTGTCTGCGGGGATATCTGCAACGGCCTGATCTATGCCGCCATGGGACTCTGGCTCATGTTCTTCCGCTTTTCTTATGTTGCATATTTAGGCGTTTCTCTTATCCTGGCCTGCCTGCAGTCGGTGGACTCCCTTGCATATAGGAGCATTTATCCGGAGCTTATCCCCAAAGGGGCTGAGCAAAAGGGCTACGCAGTGGCCTCGATGCTATATCCGGTGCTTCAGATAATAATGGCTCCTCTGGCTGCCGTGCTGTTGGACACCATTGGCGTGGCAATGCTGCTTATAATTCAGGGTGGTTTGTCAGTTTCCGCCGCTGCAACCGAAAGCTTAATCCGCATAGATGAGAGCAATCGTGGCATAAAGGGTGGCTACAGCTTTTCCACCTGGCTTTCGGATATCCGGGAGGCTCTGGATTATCTTAAAAAGGAAAAGGGCATGCGAAGTATGTACGAGTATATGGCA
>JAZSFJ010000024.1:0-3529 GCA_045532145.1 Oscillospiraceae bacterium | reverse complement strand
GGGACCGGCGTCCCCGACGGTCCGGCGGTGCGCGTTCGATTCACAAATCTCTCCGGCGAATGCGCACATTCCAATTCTTCTATCTGTGGCGCGCCGGGGCGACGCGCCTACGGATATGCAAAATGCCCTCCACCCCCGTAGGGCGGGGGCTTGCTCCCGCCGCAAAATGAAGCATTCTACATTCCACGCTGCATGAACTGCATCCTTGCCAAAGTAAGTCCTTGAAAAGAGCTTGGATCTTTGACATAATACAGATGCAGGTACATGTCGTTATTATGCAGCAGACGGTATATTGTCCACATCAAAGGGGTGGAATAATGAAGCATATACATTTTCGTTTACTCCGTTGGGATTTGAAAGCGCGGTGAGAGGTAATGCAAAAGATCTTTGGTAAATGGAATTGCCATGATATTGCTTCAAACAGCAGGTATATCGCGGCAATGGGCACAGGTGTGACCATACTTGAACGTAAAAGCCTTGAGCAGATACATCATTTCACCGGGATGCGGTGTATACACGGCGGCTTTTTTGTGAGCGAAGATGTTTTGCTGGTATATACCGGGGAGCAGCGCCTGTATTTTCTTCAGATATCTACAAAAAGCGTTCTCTGGGAGTGCCGGAGACCCCGTGAACTGGCGGTTAACGGAGATATGGGCTGCTGCCTGATACCGGGGACCGAAACGGTGGCCTGTATTGCCCGGGGCAAAAAGTCATTGGAAGAGCACTATTTCCTCGTGGCGGACTATAAGACCCGGAATCTTTCCCTCCGCCTGATTCCCGACGTATATCGTGTGGCCCTGGCTCCGGTATGGACTGAGGGCATAGGGCTGAATTTCCTTTCCTTTCAGGCAAAGGGCGACGGGAAAATGCTGAACAGAATTACGGCTCTGGAGCAAAACGGAGACTCCCGCTGCCTTTACGAATGGGAAAGCGAGTATGTGGTAAAAGCATATTTTGGGAAGGGCTTTTTCGCAAGCGACTACAGCGGGGTCGAGCCAAGAGCCTATATACTGAAAATCAGGCATGATTTGCGCGGCGGCAGCTTCACTCTGGATGCTGCACTACCTATTTCCTTGCCGGTTTTTTATATGAAAAATCCTCTCGGCGGCGGGAAGTATTATTTGCCCGATATTTCTATGATTGATGGGGAAAAGGAGCTTCTGAGCGCACACAGTGACCATTGGATGGGTGTATATGAGCTGAAAGAGGGAAAGCTTCTCCGGGAATATGAGCTTGATTATCCATCCTGTGCGACCATTATAGATGAAAGGCTCATAATTGGCTGCACACCGGGACTAATGGTCGACAGCCTATAAGCTGAGGAAATGCCAAAAACAGGGTGTCGGCAGTATAAACTTTGTCCCGCACCCATCTCCGGCGAACACGCAGCAGCAAACGCCCACCACCCGTAGGGCGCGTCGCCCCGGCGCGCCGGCGGTATGGACTTTGTCTCGCACCCATCTCCGGCGAACACGCAGCAGCAAACGCCTTTCTCCTGTAGGGACCGGCGTCCCCGACGGTCCGGCGGTGCGCGTTCGATTCACAAATCTCTCCGGCGAATGCGCACATTCCAATTCTTCTATCTGTGGCGCGCCGGGGCAACGCGCCCTGCGGATATGCAAAATACGCATCCCCCTTCGTAGGGCGGGGGCTTGCGCCCGCCGCAAGCGGGTCTGTACCCGGTCCCTGCGACATATTGGAAAATTCCCGCATATGTGTACTCATCGGAAGGTGTATGTTATGAAGGACAAAACAGATAAGAAAAGGCTTATTTGCCGTATTGTGCTTTCTTTGTTTACTTTGACTCTTTGTATTCTGTTTTGGTTGTTTAAGATAATTGACATGATTCCCGAGGCCTTAATAAGTGGGCTGGCCTTTGCGTCAATTATTGCGGCAGTGATTGCCTTTGTTGTGCTGTTCCAAAGCCTGTCCGGTATATTTTCGGAAGAAAACGCTGGGAAACCGGAGGAAATGCCGAATCTCGGTTTTCGGACACAAGAGACAGAGAAACTGCCGCCTGCCACTGTGTTAAAACTCACATCTGTAAAGAGCTTGCTGGAGAGCTGGGAAATAATAGAATTTGTTGTTTCAACTCCCAATGGTATTATCAAGCTTGGTGCAAGCGCGGAGACCTTACCTGGCAGATCAGAATATATCAACAAGGAATTTTATGTTGGAGATAAAATATACGGCAACATGAATGCGATGAACGCCGCTCTTGATGAGCTCTTCCCGGAGGTTGATGTGGAAGTTTTTCTCATTGACGAAGTGGAACCAAAATATTGGAAAATTCCTTGTTAAATTCTTGCGTATCTGTGTCATTTTAATTGAGGGCGGGGGCTTGCTCCCGCCGCAAATTTTCTCTGCAGTGCAGGGGAGTCCGGACTACGCTAAAAATCGGCAGAATTGTGCCGATTTTTTTATTTTGCCGATTTTTCACACCAACTTAATTGAAAACCAAATCAGCCTTTGATATACTCTATAATTACAAACTAGAAAACGGAGCAATGCCAATGAAAACTCAGGAATGTGCAGCAAAACTCAAAAAAGAGATAGCCAAGATATTTGTGGGCAAGACGGAGCAGGTGGAGCTTATCACCATGAGCGTTTTCGCCGGAGGCCATGTGCTTCTGGACGACCTGCCCGGCAGCGGAAAAACAACTCTTATCAAGACCATGAGCCGGGCTCTGGGCTGCGACTTCAAGCGCATCCAGTTTACCCCCGACCTTCTCCCCTCGGACATAATCGGCATGACCATTTATGACCGGGCCGAGGGCTCTTTCAAGCAGGTGAAAGGCCCTGTTTTCACCAACATACTGCTGGCTGACGAAATAAACCGCGCCATCCCCAGAACTCAGGCAGCCCTTCTTGAGGCCATGGAGGAGCAGCAGGTGACCATAGATAATGACACCATCCCTCTCCCCGAGCCCTTCTTCGTCATGGCCACGGAAAACCCTGTGGAGCGTGAGAGCACCTTCCAGCTGCCCGCTGCCCAGATGGACCGCTTCTTCGTCCGTCTCTCTCTGGGCTTCCCCGACAGAGAGGAAGAGGCAAAAATGCTTACTGAGCTTGGCGACACCATAGACTTCTCCGTGGTGGACGTGGTGTCCTCTCCAGATGAGCTTATGGACATCCGTCGGGAGATTCAGGGCGTATTCGTCAGCGACAATATAAAGGAATACATAGTGGAGCTTGTCCACCGCTCACGTGAGCATAAGCTGCTTAAGTCCGGCGCATCACCCCGTGCATCCCGCTGCATCTATCAGGGCGGAAAGAGCTATGCCGCCATTCAGGGTCGGGACTATGTGACCCCGGAGGACATAGCCGCCATTTTTCTGCCCATAATGGGCCATCGCGTTATACTGAGCAATGAGGCCCGATACACAAAGAAGACTGAGGCGGACATTCTCGCCTCCATACTTGAGGGGACCCCTGTGCCTCCCGGAAAGGCAAAGATGTTCGATGAAAGCACCGGGAAGTAATTTCGTATCCTTCTTTGGTCTGGGCTTTCTCCTGCTGCTCATTCTCG
>JAZSFJ010000026.1:0-2426 GCA_045532145.1 Oscillospiraceae bacterium | reverse complement strand
TCAACTCTATGGATGTCCCTTGGTCAAATGGCTTCATTGAAGGCTGCAATAACAAAACAAAAGTGTTGAAGCGAGTTTGCTTCGGCATGCGTAACTTCACTAATTTCAGAAAGAGAATCCTCTTCTGTAATACATAAAAATAGTGCCGGAGCTCTCGCTCCGACACGATCTGAAACTTGTTCTTTTTTGGCTCTACCCCAACTATTGACATAGAACCTGAATAAAGCAAAAAGCATCGCCGGTACACAGGCGATGCTTTTTGCTTTATTTTTTGGTGGATAAATTGGTGACCGTAGGGGCAAGCATCGCTCGTCCGCAAAATCAGATTTCATTTACCGCCTTTGCGATTCTTTCAACAGCATCCACAACATAGCGGCGGGGGCAGCCTATATTGATGCGGACAAAGCCACTGCCGGCCTGGCCGTACATAGTGCCCATGTTGCCAAGTATCTGCGCCTTCTCAAGGAGGAACTTTTCCAGCTCCTCATCGCTGAGGCCAAGAAAGCTCAGATCCAGCCATGCAAGATAAGTGCCCTCCATTTTGGGAGTCCATGCCTGGGGCAGCTTCTCACGAACCAGAGAATAAAAGGTTTCGGCATTGCCCTTTATATACTCCAGAGCTTCTTCAAGCCACTCATCGCCCTTTTCGTAGGCGGCGGTGGAGGCTGCAGCGCCGGTGATATTAAGGAAATGGCCCATGCAGCGGCTCACCTCAGCGCTGAACTTCTCGCGAAGCTCACTGTTGGGGATAAACACATTGCTGGTGATAAGACCGGGGACATTGAAGGTCTTGCTGGGGGCGGTGCAGACAATGCAATTTTGCTCGGCCTCGGGGGAGAGGGAGGCATAGATGGTGTGAGTGCCCTCATAAACAAGGTCGTTGTGTATCTCGTCGGAGACCACAAGAACGCCGTGGCGCAGGCATATCTCGCTGACCTTCTCCAGCTCTTCGCGGCTCCACACTCTGCCCACGGGATTGTGGGGAGAGCAGAGGATCATCATTTTGGCATTGGGCTGGGTGGCACAGCGCTCAAGATCCTCAAAGTCCATTTCATAGCGGGTCTCACCCTTTATAAGACGGTTTTCAATGATGCTGCGGCCATTACCCCTGATTTCGTTGAAGAAAGGAGTATATACGGGGGTCTGGATAATAACGCCATCACCGGGCTGGGTGAAGCAGCGTATGGCCATGGAAAAGGCCAGCACGACACCGTAGGTCTGCACCACCCACTCCTTTTTAGCCTGCCAGCCGTGGCGGCGGGCATAGAAGCGGCAGACAGTCTCGGAGTAGTTCATATCTCCGTAGTAACCGAAGTAGCCGTAATCCACGCAGTCGTGAAGTCCCTGCTTAATCTCCGGGCAAAGGGGGAACTTCATCTCGGCAACGCCGTAGGAGATAATGCCGGGATCATTTATGCCTTTATCGCCGAGAGCGTTCCAGAAATGATGGCTGCGCTCGGGGGCGAGAGTTTCGAAATCGTATTTCATCTGAAAAAAAACCTCTTTATTTCTTTTTGAATCGATTGCCGGTGTTGAGATAGATCACGCCGGCGATGATGCCTATGAGCATAAGTGCCTGAGAGGGGAAGAGCAGCCATGTACCAATAAGGGGAGCCACAGCGCCCAGCGCCATGCAAAAGGCACAGAAAAACATCAGCTTTGCAACAAAACGGCAGAGAGCCTTTTCGTCATATTTTGCTTTTTCCTCTTTGGAAGAGGTATTGTAACCTGCAATAAGCCAAGCTCCCTTGCCTCTCCAGAGAACAATGCCGAGGATGAGAAAAAGAGCAAATAAAGGGAGAAGAATAGCAATTACAATAATTGCTTCTGAATTCATTGAAAGGCCTCCTTGAAAATTTACTCCTCAACGGCAGGGGCGTAGTGGCCAAACATCTCAGGGTATTCCACTTCTATATTACAGCTCTTGCCGTCCTTGACCCAGATGTGGAAGCTCTTGGCGGTGGCGCAGGGCTTCTCATCGCCCTCACGGTAGAGCTCATAGCGGAAGCCCAGCTTCTTGCCGGAGCAGAGGGTGCAGATGGTTTTCAGCACCACATTGCCGGGAAAGGTGACAGGGGCGCCGTAGTTAAGCTCAAGGCTCACCATGGCGGGGTCTACGCCCAGAGCCTTGCTGGGTGCGTAGCCGAAGCCCATCTTCTCGAAAAAGTCCATGCGGCCCATCTCGTACCAGATGGGGTAAACGGCGTGGTGGACAATCTGCATACTGTCGCAGTCGGGGTAACGTACGTCGATTTTAGTTTCAATGGCCATAATAAATTTATCTCCTGTGATTTGATTTTTACCTTATAAGGCTCCCTTGTGTAAAGGGAGCTGTCAGCGAAGCTGACTGAGGGATTGCCATTACCTCTGCTCAACCAGCTGTACGGTGTATCCGTCGGGGTCTTTTATGAAGAAAAAGCGGATAT
>JAZSFJ010000133.1:0-17191 GCA_045532145.1 Oscillospiraceae bacterium | reverse complement strand
GCGGCATTCAGCCCGGTCAGGCAGACTATTTCCAGGTCACCCGCGGCGGCTACAACGGCGACTGCAAGATCCCCGTTTTCGCTCCCGCAGGAATTCAGGAATGCGTCGATCTCATTTATGAGTGCTTCGACCTTGCGGAAGAATACCGCAATCCCATGATGATACTCGCCGACGGTATGATGGGCCAGATGATGGAGCCCATTGTCCTTCCCGAGGCCAAGGGCATTACCCCCGTGGAAAAGATTGCCGAGGAGAAGCCCTGGGCTATCACCGGCACCGACGCCCACGAGGGAAGAAACGTTATCTACTCCCTGCGCATGGACCCCGAGGTTCTTGAGCAGCACGTCTATCATCTCTTTGATAAATATGCAAAGGCCGAACAGGAGCTTGTCCGCTACAAGACTCAGGGTCTTGAGGATGCGGAGATAGTCTTCGTTGCCTTCGGCACCATGAGCCGCCTTTGCGCCGAAGCCATTGAGCTTCTGGAGGAAAAGGGCATCAAGGCCGGACTTATTCGTCCCATCAGCCTCTGGCCCTTCCCCGACAAGGCATTTGACGAAATCGGCGATAAGTGCAAAATCGTTATATCCACGGAGCTGAGCATGGGTCAGATGCTCACCGATGTCAAGTCCGCCGTGGCAGGACGCTGGAAATGCGGCCTTATTAACCGCACCGGCGGCATCGTCCCCTCTTCTCTTGAGATAGTAGAGAGAGCAATCAAACTCTGGGAGGAAGCCAAATGAAAACCATATTTGAGCCCACAAAAGGCATCGTCCCCATTGACAACAGCTATTGCCCCGGCTGCTCCCACGGCATAGCTCACCGCCTTATTATGGAATGTCTTGAAGAGCGCGGCATTCTTGGCAAGACCATCGGCGTTGTGCCCATCGGCTGCTCCATCAATGCTCACCATTTCATGAACATAGATATGTGTGAATCCACCCACGGCAGAGCTCCCGCTATTGCCGCAGGTATCCGCCGGGTACATCCCGACAAGACCGTTTTCACCTATCAGGGCGACGGCGACCTTGCCTCCATCGGTGCAGGCGAGATAGTCCACGCAGCCCACAGAGGCGAGAAGTTCACAACCTTCTTTATCAATAACGCCATTTACGGCATGACCGGCGGCCAGATGGCCCCCACCACCCTTATTGGTCAGAGAGCCACCACAGCTGTGGACGGACGCAAGAAGGAGCTGGCCGGTATGCCTCTGAGAGTAAGCGAGATGCTCTCCACCATTGACGGCGCCGTATTCGTTGAGCGCGTTATGCTCAATAATCCCGCCAACATCCGCAAAGCAAAAAAAGCCATCCACAAGGCTCTGGACGTTCAGGACGCAAGACTGGGCTTTAGCTTTGTTGAATTCCTTTCCGTCTGCCCCACCAACTGGGGTCTTAACCCCCATGACGCTATCAAGTGGATGGAGACCAACATGGCCGAATACTATCCCGTTGGAAATTTCAAGTGCCCGGAGGAGATGAAGTGATATGAAACTCAAACTCTTTTTCGCCGGAAGCGGCGGACAGGGCACCCTTGCCATTGGCCAGATGATAGCCAAGGCCGCAATGGACGAGGATAAGGAAGTCACCTGGCTCCCCTCCTACGGCCCCGAAATGCGCGGCGGCACTGCCCACTGCACCGTTGTTGTTTCCGACAAGCCCATTTCCTGCCCCCTCATAAACGACGCAGATGTGCTGGTTGCTATGAATCTCCCTTCTCTCCGCAAGTTTGAGAACATGGTGAATCCCGGCGGTCTCATAATCATGAACAGCTCTCTCATCCCCGAAAAGTGCCTGAGAGAGGATGTAAAGGTCCTTGAAGTCCCCGCAAACGACCTTGCAAATGAGCTTGGCAACGAAAAGTGCGCCAATATCATCATGCTGGGCGCCATTTTGAAGGAGACCGGCATAGTAAAGGAAGAAACCATCCGGGAGCAGCTTGAACATATGTTCTCCGGCCGCAAGGCAGCCTTCCTGCCTCTCAACCAGAAGGCGCTGGATATTTATCTGAAATAAGACATAATTAATAAGCAAAGCCCACCGCAATAAAACTGCGGTGGGCTTTGTTTATTAATTATGCTCATTCAATTGCCTTCATCCTGTTTCCTGAAGTTTTCCCATTCCTCTGCGAGTCTATTTTCTTCTACATAATGATGACAAGCGCTGATAATTTCTTTGTCATTCATGTCTGCTATTCTTTTCATACGGTAGCGATAAACTTTATTTTTCTTCAAAAATTTAAGAGAGCTGTCCAATAGCGGTTGATATATTATATTATTCATATCGGCATACCCCACCGAGAATAGTCTTTTCTATTACAAAACAATATCACAAAAAAATAGTTATATACAAGACTGTGTATTAGGCTTCTATCAAAATCTGAACCGTCTATGCAACAGACAATCCCTCCGTCACAGCATACGCTGTGCCACCTCCCTTTACACAAGGGAGGCTTTGGTGCGTCGTATATCTCCGCAGCCATCATGGAATTCACAATCTTTAGTTCACTCAGAAGATTTCTTCTTTGATTTTATGTAACGAATAATCCATACAATGGCGAATAAATCCCATGCTATAGCCGAAATGATTTTCCCAACAAAAAATGCAGTATCAGTATGTGCGTATGGCAGATAAATAAAACAACCGATGGTCCACACAAGAGCACAAATACAGGCTAATATGACAACGCCTATACTTACTTGTTTGTTTTTATCCATTTTACACACCTTCCCAAATTAAATTAAAAGGAACTCATTATTATCATGCTAACACACGAAATGAAATTATTCAAGAACAGGCACAGCAGTATAAACTGTTGTGCCTGTTAATTGTTTTATTAGTGCTGCCTCTATGAAAGAATTATGAACAAAACCTGTGTTTTCCGATTACAGTTATGAGAGGCCGGGACCATATCCACTTACTTGTGGCGGTGGAGGGATTGAAGTAATAAATAGCTCCGCCGGAGGGGTCCCAGCCGTTCATGGCATCCCGTGCTGCCTTATAGGCGGAGTCCGCAACGGGCTCGTTGAACTGTCCGTCATCAATGCAGGTGAAAGCACCGGACTGGTAAATAACACCTGACATGGTATTGGGGAAAGAGGGATGCTCCATGCGGTTGAGTACCACAGCTCCAACGGCCACCTGCCCCACATAGGGCTCTCCTCTGGCCTCGGCGGAGATTAGACGGGCCAGAAGGGCCACATCACCGCTGCCGCTGTTGGAGGCAGAGCTCTGAGAGCTGCTTATTCCCATATATGCCAGGGTCTGAGGGCCTGCCATGCCGTCGGCCTTGAGACCGAAGCGCTGCTGATAGCGCTTCACAGCCGCTTCGGTGGCGGAGCCGTACACTCCGTCCACAGCTCCATTATAGAAGCCCTGATTTTTCAAAGTTGTCTGTATCTGTTTTACCACTGAGCCGCTGGAGCCTTTTTTGTAGGTTGCCGCTCCCGCATACTGCACAAGACTGATGATAAGTATGTTTACGGCAAAAATAACTACGAGGGCCAGACAAAGTTTTCTTCTTGATTCGCTCATAAAATATCGCTCCTTGCAGATTTATGTTTTTAGTCTGCGAAGGAGCGATTTTTATATGTTATTTAATTTTTGTCACAGCTTGAATAAATTTGTTTTTATTTCATTCCCGTACCCATTTTATCCGGCTGTGAAACGGGATATGCTTCATAGTCCCACTGGTGGTTTGTAAGAGCCATGTACTCGGAGCTTACGTTGAAATAGCTGTACCATTCGGGGTCGCAGCCTGCATCCCATGTGGGGTCCACGCAGTACCACTGCCCGTCTATTTTTACCATATTCCAGGCATGGTCCTCGGTGGACTGGAAAGCGCCGCCCACAAGGGTGATGCACTCAATATCAAGCACATCCATAAAAAGCTGGAACGCCGTTGCATAGCCGAGGCAGATCGCCTCGCCTTCCACTATAGCCCCATAAGGCTCATAGGAAATGCGAGGTGCATTGTTTGGCACCTGGTAATGGCGGTGGTCGTATTCGCAGTTGGCACAGAGCCAATCGTAAATAGCCCTTTCTTTTTCAAGAGGGCTCATGTCGTCGGAAATCAGATTCCCGACAATTCTGTTGACTTCATTAAAGAGCTTTTTACCCTCATTATCAAGGCCGGAATCATCCCCGACTTTAATTGCAGCCACCACTTCCCTGTTATCCCACAAAGTCATATCGTCAATCTCAGGGTCTGTGTAGGGCAGCCAGTATTCCGGAAGCTCACCCAGGTTCTCAACAAAGACAGGCTCAGTCTCCGGAACTTCCGTCGGAAAGGGCTCATCCTCATACTCAGGAAGCTCCATATTCAAAGCCGCAAAAAATGCTTCATCAAGCTTTTGAGGCTCCGGGCATATCAGCACCGCTGCCCATAGGCCATCGGAGCTTATGCTGATAATTGCCTCGTCACATATGGCGGCCTGGTCCGGTGCGTAGCCGAAAAAGTCGCCCTGTCTGCCATGGCGATAGGATTCAAGCTCATTGAAAACGGTGTTCAGGTCAGCCTTGTCCGCAAGCTTGAAAATGCTTATCTCATCTGCCTTTGTGCCGTCTGCTGCACGGTATATGGCGCAATCCTCCCAATACTCGGGAGTAAGTCCGTAAAAGCCCTGAACATAGCCGCTCATAGCCTCCGCGTCATAGCTATCATTTATGCTCTGGAACTGCTCCACATTCATGCCGCTTTCTGTTATTACAGCACAGGCAAGCTCATTTGCAGTAAAGTCCGGCGAAGAACCGGAAGCTGCAGGCTCTGCCGCATTGCCTCCACAGGCACTAATAAGCAGTACCAAAGCAAGTATTATCGGAATAAATTTCTTCATTTTCCTCTCCTTTCCGGAGTTATGGGAGAAGTATAAGCAAATAATGCATCATATTATTATCAAAAGTTTTAAGGACGGCCCGCAAAGCCGTCCTTATTGACTATTACTCACTGAGCTCGCCCCGGAGGTCTTTTTCCATGAGCTTTCTAATTCTTTCGGAAGAGCAGCGCTTGGCAAAGAGATAGCGAAGCTTTGTAACCGCGGCTTCAACAGTCATATCTCTGCCGCTGACAGCACCCGCCTTTTTCAAAGCTGAGCTTGTTTCATAGGTGCCCAGCTGCACCTTGCCACGGAGGCACTGGGTGCAGACAACGATGATTGTTCCGTTATCGGCGGCCTTGCGTATGAGTGGCAGAAGCTCTGCATCGTACTGGGGGATATTGCCTACGCCGAAGGCCTCTATAACAAGAGCTTTCAAATCCTCCGTCATGATATTCTCAAACATCTTAAACTGTATGCCGGGGAATATCTTCAAAACGGCTATAGGCATATCCTTTGCAAAATCCACTACTTCCAGAGCCTCTCCCGCCGGACGGACGAGGGAATCCAGATATCTTATATCTATAGCAGCGGTGGCAAGAGGGGGGAAATTGGGAGACGCAAAGGCCTCCATCTCGTCTGCGGAGACCTTGGTGGAGCGGTTGCCGCGAAGGAGCTTTTTTCCGAAGTAGACGCAAACTTCGGGCACCTTCCCCTCCCCGGCTATAATAATGGAGCCGATGAGATTATCGCGGGCGTCGGTGCGGGCCTGACCTATGGGTATCTGGGCTCCGGTGAGCACCACAGGCTTTCCAAGGCCTTCCAGCATGAAGCTGAGGGCAGATGCAGTGTAGGCCATGGTGTCTGTGCCGTGGAGGATAACAAAACCGTCATAAAGCTCATAGTTATCCTTTATTGTGTGGGCCATGGCGCTCCAGTCGGCAATAGAGATATTGCTGGAATCGCATATATGCTCAAACTCTATAAGCTCCCAATGAGGCATACCGGAATGGAAGAGCTCACTCATGCTGCCAAGAACGCGGTGAAGATAACCGCTTTTGGTAGCATAGCCATCCTCGGTTTCCACCATGCCAATGGTGCCGCCGGTATAAATTATAAGTACATTTTTCTTATCCTGCATTTAATTTTTGCCTCCTGTGGGCAGCTTGATGTTTTTTCTTATCCTGCTGACGAGAGCGGGAACTAAAAGAGCGAAGATGGTGGCCAGAATAATGCCGATAATAAACTTAGGTACAAGCAGACCGAAAACCAGCTCGAAGGAATAATATTTGTATATAATACTATCCACATAAAGGGCCAGAGTATTCAGCAGCGTAACCACAAAGCCGCTGATAATGGTGACAATGATAAGGCCAAATCCTTTGGGCTCATAGCCTTTGCGCTTTGAATAAAGGCCGATTATAAGTCCCCGGGCAATGGCGGGAATCATCCAGAGCAAGGTGGTGGGGGTTATACCATAACCGGAGAAGAAAAGCTGATAAATGCCGCTGCCCAGAAAGCCTATCAAAGAGCCGTGGACAGGGCCGAACATGACAGCACCCACTATTATGGGAAAAGCATCAAGAGTGAACTTTATGTTGGCAAGCCGAAGGGAAAAGAAATTGAGCACAACATACATGGCGATGAGCACCGCATCAACAGCCATCATGCGAACAGTCAGCGAGGTTTTGGATTTTTGCATAAAAAAGCTCCTTTCGTGACAGTTGCCACGAAAGGAGCATGAAAACCCCATAAATTGTGGCAGCGGATGCGGGAAAAGCATCGCGCACCGATTACTCCCAGCACTTCGTCCTGAGACAACTCCCATCCTCAGACACTTGACGCGCAGTTCCCTACTCTGTCCAAAATATTCACACTATAGTATTACCACATAATTTCGCCTTTGTCACCATATTTTTCTGCAGCCTCGGCCACATGGCGAACAAGCACGGCGGTTGTAACGGCGCCCACACCTCCGGGCACAGGGCTAATAGCAGAAACTATGGGCTCTGCGGCGGAAAAATCCACGTCTCCGCACATTTTGCCCTCGGCATTGAAATTGATACCCACATCGATAATGGTCTGTCCCGGGCGGAAATATTCCTTTCCAAGGGCTCCCGCTCTACCCACGGCTGCGACGATTATATCTGCCTCGCGGGCGATCTTCTCGGGCTCAGGGCTGCGGCTGTGGCAAATGGTGACGGTAGCGTTTTCCTCCATGAGCAGCATACTCACCGGACGGCCTATAACCATGCTGCGTCCGAAAACAGCGGCACGGCGGGAGGTCATGTCAACGCCGTAATACTTCAAAATCTCGATGACCGCTCTGGCGGTGCAGGGCGCAAATCCCACTCCGCTTCCGGAGTAAACACCTGCGGCGGAGCCCATAGTCACACCATCCACGTCCTTCTCCGGTGCTATGGACTCTCTTACAGCCCTTTCGTCTATATGCCCGGGCAGGGGCATGAATACCAGTATGCCGTGGACACCTGCATCTTCATTCAGCCCGGCAATGGCCTCAACGAGCTCGCTCTGGCCAATATCCTCAGGGAGAAGAATCTGTCTTAGCTCCACGCCAACTGCGTCGCAGCGCTTGAGTATTCCCTTTTCGTAGGCAATATCGTCAGAGCGCTCTCCAAGGCGAACAACAGCAAGACAAGGATTTATGCCATTTTCCCCCAGCTTTGAGCAAATTTCTTTTGTTTTTTCGTTCAGGCAGGCGGCTACAGGAGCCCCCTTCAATATTTCAGCGCTCATTTAAGTCTCTCCCAAACCTTTTCATATACCCTGTCCGCAGTTTTCCAATGGGCGTTCATAAGCTCCTCCGTTTCACAGTTGAGCTTTTCCGCAAACTCACGGTCCTTCATAAGCCTTGTATTCACCCGCACATTCATGGCGGCTCCGTACATGGCAGCCCAGAGCATAATAACACCGGTGCCCACATCGGAGATGGCCAGAATGGAGCCTATTTCCTCAAGACGCTCATGGATAAGTATGCCCCTGCAGGCAAGGCGAAGGAGCTCCATAGGAGGCTCTGCCGCAAGGCGCAGGCAGCGCTCCATTTCCTCATCACGTCCGGGGGCGTCCTTGGGAATAGCATATGCACGGGCAAGAGGCTCAAAGGCCTTTGCATCCTCGCTAATAAGTTCCTGAGAGCGCAGCCGAAGATTTTCAAGCTCTGCCAAAAGCGCAGAGAGTTCCTCTTCATATTGAGCGTACTTTTTCTTGCCGCTGGTGAGATTAATAACCATTGAACCCAGAGCCGCGCCAAGGGAAGCCGCAAGTGCGCTGGCCCCTCCCCCTCCGGGTGTGGGGGCTTTGGATGCGAGAGAAGTGTTAAACTCGTTTATATTCATTTGGGACATGGACATTTTGCTGTCCCTCCTTTTATGCCGAAACCGGAGGAACAAGGTCCTCCGGTTTGGAGATGTATTTACTTGGTACCGAAGATTCTGTCGCCGGCGTCGCCCAGACCGGGAACAATGTAGCCGTGGTCATTGAGACACTCGTCCTCTGCGGCAACATATATGTTCACATCGGGGTGAGCTGCGTGCATAGCATCAATGCCCTCAGGAGAAGCAATGATGCACATGAGCTTAACGCTGCGGCAGCCATACTTATTCTTCATAAAGTCGCAGGCTGCAATGGCGCTGCCGCCGGTGGCCAGCATGGGGTCTACAATAATAACATCACGCTCAGCGATGTCGGAGGGCATCTTGCAGTAATACTCAACGGGCTCAAGGGTCTCGGGGTCGCGGTAAAGGCCAATGTGGCCAACCTTCGCAGAGGGAAGCATAGCCAGCATACCGTCCACCATGCCGAGGCCGGCACGGAGAATGGGAACGATGGCAAGCTTCTTGCCGGAGAGGCGGCGGACCTTAGCCTCAGCCACAGGAGTCTTGATGGTGACTTCCTCGGTGGGCAGGTCGCGGGTGGCCTCGTAGCACATAAGCATGGCTATCTCGCTTACAAGCTCGCGGAACTCCTTGACGCCGGTGTTCTCATCACGGAGGATGGAAAGCTTATGCTGGATAAGAGGATGGTCGAAAATGTGAACTTCGCTCATTTTTATATCTCCTTATTATTTATTCAGTCGCTCGAGGCGTTCTCTCTCCGCCTGGGAGAGTCTGAGATACACTGGAATAAGCTCCGAGGCCGGATGAGGCTCCACTTTATGGGCGCTGCGGCACACACCCCATGCGTTCTGCATTCTCATGCTCTCGGGGGCTATGGAAACATCACTCAGCTCATTTTTCAGGAAATTATAGCAGAGCTCAGCTCCGTCACCTACTACCACAATAGGTTCATTCCGCTCCTTAAGCTCATCTGCAAGCTCCCGGAGGGATATGGCCCTGTCCTTGCAAAGGCGTTTGGGCTCCCCCTTTTCAAAAGTGAAGAGGGCGTTATACACCTGATTTCTGCGGGCGTCCATAGCGCAGCAGATAACAGTGCCTTCGCCGGCATATTCGCCGTTCCATGCCATTGCCTCAAGAGTGGATACTCCCACAGCGGGCTTGTCCGCTCCCCAGCAAAGGCCCTTGGCTGCGGAAACGCCTATGCGGACGCCTGTAAAGGAGCCGGGGCCGTGGGCAACGGCCACGCAGTCAACATCCGCCATGGTAAGGCCCGCATTTTTTATAAGATCCTCTGCCATGGGCAGGAGGGTGCGGCTGTGGGTAAGGCCGCTGAGCTGATAGCTCTGGGCAAGGAGGCTTCCGTCCCTTGAAAGGGCGGCAGAGGCGGCCTTGGCAGAGGATTCAAGGGCAAGTATTATCATATTGTCTCCTCCCCTATGCTTATCTTCCGCTCCGTATCCGACAGCTTTTCTATTCTGACAACAATCTCGTCGCCTTCAAAGGCATCGGCAACATTCTCGCTCCACTCCACGGCGCAGACACCTCCACGGGAGAGATAATCCTCCCAGCCTATGTCGAAAAGCTCGTCGGCAGAGCCAAGGCGGTACATATCGAAATGGTAAAGCTCCCTTTCGCCTATGTATTCGTTGACGATGGTAAAGGTGGGGCTATTGACCCGGCTATCTATGCCCATGCCCTGTGCCATACCACGGACAAAGGCGGTTTTTCCCGCTCCAAGATCGCCGAAAAAGGCCACCACGCTTCCGGCGGGCAGCTCTCTTGCAAAGTCGGCTCCGGCTCTTTCGGTTTCGGATTCATTTTTGGTGTAAATTATCATTGGCAATTCTCCATTTTTAATCTACAATATTATAAACCCAAATTCCCGTTGCGTAAAGAAAAAGATTGTGATAGACTGTAGAGAAATGAAAGATAACTCTATATGATGCTATTTGGATGTAATCCGATGCTAAGTTCTTATACCTGAACAGGAGGTGAGCACCATCAATTTACTGAAAAAAATAAAACCCTATGCAATAGATTTCATGAAGCGTTCCGACATGGTGCTTTTCGTCCTTTGCATGATATGCTCCATCTACGGCCTTATCGCCATCGGCAGCGCCACCAAGGCCTATGAGGGCGGCTCTTTTAAATTTGTTTTCGTTCAGGGCTTTGCCATTTTGATCGGCATTATCCTTTTTATCATTCTCACTGTCATTGACCTTGATGTTATGGCGGATAAATGGGCCATACTCCTTGTCTTCTCCGTTGCGCTGCTGCTGGCTCTTGTCCCCTTCGGCGCAGACGACGGTACAGGTAACAAGAGCTGGATCCGCTTCCTTGGTATAGGAATCCAGCCCTCGGAGATAGTCAAGGTTATCTACATTGTTTTGATGGCCAAGCATATAAGCTATCTCAAAGAGTATAAGAACCTGAACCACATATTCTCCGTAGCTCAGGTGGCCGTCCATTTTGTCCTCTTCTTCGGTCTTATCATCGTCATTTCCGGCGACCTTGGAAGTGCACTGGTGTTCTTCTTCATCTTCGCCGTTATGCTTTATTTCGCAGGGCTCAAGCTTTACTGGTTCGTGCTGGGCATTGCTGCCGTTGCGGCGCTTATCCCCTTTGCCTGGGAAAACTTCCTCGCTGATTACCAGAAAGCCCGTATCCTTGCCCCCTATGACCCCAGCATTGACCCCAACGGTGACGGTTATCTCTGGCAGACAAACCAGAGTAAACTTGCTCTTGCTTCAGGACGCTTCTGGGGAACGGGCCTTGGCAACGGACCTCAGACCCAGAATCCCAGCTCCAACCCCGCAAAGCACACAGACTTCATTCTCTCCGTCATCGGCGAGGAGCTTGGTATGTTCGGCTGTCTGGTCGCCTTCGTTCTTCTGATGGCCATCATAATCCGCTGCACCTATATAGGCCTCACAAGTAAAAACCTTATGAGTTCCCTTGTTTGTCTGGGCGTTGCCGGTACTCTGCTTTTCCAGACCTTCCAAAACATCGGCATGTGCACCGGACTCACCCCCGTTATCGGTCTCACCCTCCCCTTCTTCAGCTACGGCGGTTCCTCTGTATTCTCCCTTTTCGCTGCCGTTGGCTTGGTGTCCGGCGTTAAATACCGACCGAAACCACAACGATTCTATCACTATCGATAAATATAAAAATGACCGTTCAGTTGAACGGTCATTTTTTTAGATAAAAGCGGAAACCTTAAGCTCTTATTGTAGGGGCGAGCATCGCTCGTCCGCCTACCGGCTACGTATTCGCCAAAGGATATAGCAATATTATGCTGCCTGCCGCCGGACGACCAATGGTCGCCCCTACATTGGGCAAGCTCTGATTAGCGTCTACACCGCACTGCGCAGATTGTCTAATTTCTCAAAACAGTCTCATCTGCTCGTTGAAAAAGTCGGGGCAAACGGGGCAGGCGCTGTCCTCGGAGGCTATTGTCATAGAGGCCAGACGAGCGCCGTATTTTACGGCTTCGCCCAAGGCCATACCCTTGGTGAGAGCCATAACAGTGCCGGAAAAGAACGCGTCACCTGCGCCGCAGGAGTCCACAAGGCGGGTGGGCACAGCGGGACAAATACCCTTTTCGCCGCTTGCAGAGTCATAGTAAACGCTGCCCATGGCACCCATGGTGACAACCATGGAGGGAATGCCCAGTTTCTGCGCGGCAGGCACAAGGAACTCAAGCATCTGGGAGGGAGAGAAGTCCTCCACATCGGTCTCAAATATTTTTCCGCACTCCACCTCGTTGCAGATGAAGCAGGCGGTACGGCGGAGATAATCGTGCTTATGAGGGAGAATAACGCTGAGGTTGCCAACTATGGCGTAAACCTTCTTATCATACTTCTCTGCCAGTTCAAAAGCTCTTTCGGCTATATGCTCGTTGAGGTCTATTTCCAAAACTATATTCTCGCAGGCGGAAATTATCCTGTCCCCCTGCTCGTCCATAAGCTTTTCAAGAACGGACACATCGGGCATACTGGAAATAGAGCCCGCAAGGTCGCCCTTTTCGTCCAGTATTACAAGCCACATACCAATGCCGTCATGGTCTGTAGTGACAGTATAGCTCAGGTCCGCGCCCACATTTTCAAGGCGGCGGGCTACATCCCGGCCAATGGCGCTGTCGTCAAGCATACTTACAAAGGAAACCGGCATGCCCACGTTGGCGAAATTTTCAACCACGTTTCGGCTGACACCGCCATGAACAATTTTCACCATACCAAGATTCCGGCCCACAGGGTCGTATTTTGCTCTGGGGAAGCCCTTAACATCAACGAAAGTTACACCGATAACGGCAGTATTGGCCATAATGTCCACTCTCCCTATCAATAATGACAGGATTATAACATAATACGGTGTAATTCGGCAATATAAAAAGGAGCGGAAAACCGCTCCTTTTTATATTATCTTATTCTTATATCTCCGCTTGTGCTGCTGAAGCTGATTTCGCATTTTCCGTTTCCGCAGCGATATTCTCCGTCGCCGTATATAAGGGGCAGGTCGCAGTAGAATTCACCGGATACAGTATCAAATTCAATCTCGAAATCCGGTTCGGAGGGCATAACAAGCTTGGAATCACCGGAAGTTGTTTCTATCTCAATTTCCCCGGGAAGTTTGGTGAATTCACCCATAAAGTCTCCGGATGTGGAGGAGAAATCCAAATCGGCGCAGCTGCCGACGAAGCTGCAGTTTCCGCTTACCGCGTCCATCTCAATGGATTTGCACTCTCCGTAATAGCTCTGCTCTCCGGAGGTAGTATCCATCAGTACATGGGCGCTTTCGCAGTTTTCAACGCTGATGTCACCGGACACTGTATTTATCTCCAGTTTTCCTGTAACGTCAATATTCCGTAAATAAACCTCAGCGGATGTGGAATTTACATACACGCTTTTTAATGTTTCCGGAACGCTTACAACAAGACGCTTGTTCACAGGGTGATTGAGATTTAGCCATCCTGCCGCTACATTTTTATCCCACTCAATGCTGAGTTTGGAGCCTGTGACGAAATAACTGAGCGCATCACTTTTGGAAATAATACCGTCCCATTCCTCATAGAAGCTGACTGTGCCGTCCTCAGAGGCTTCAATAATCACCTCTCCGCTGACCCAGTTAATGTTGAGACTATCGATATTCTCCCCAAGTGTATACACAGCGCCTTTTTCGGCGGGATCACCCACGGGCTTGGATACATCGCCCTGAATACCCACAACGAAATCATCGACATTAAAAGTCAGATCTCCATTGCTCAGCAGCACGCCGGGATTTATGCCGAAAATAACAAGTGCAATACACAGAAGCACACCGATTATGAAAAGGCCGGAACCTATACACAAGGCTATAATACTGCCCTTTTTCATATCGTCAGCTCTCCTTTCTTCTGAAGATGGTTTTTATGGCTTTTACAATAGCCCCAACGGTGAGCACAGCGCCCTTCGCTGTCCAGAAGGCACCAAGACCTATAAGCACAGCAAGGCCCGCAAGTATAAATGCGGCGGCAAGGGCAAGCACGGCAACAGCCACATTGGAAGATGCAAGCTTAATAAACAGAACAACAATCATGGCCAAAGAGCTTACCGCAAGGGCAAAGGCCGTGGCAAACAGGGATACGACAACTGCCCAGAAGCAGATGTAAAGAGAAAATACCACGGCAAAAATAGTCACAAGAATGCTGAGCCAAACCGGAGAACCAAGAACAATAAGAATTATTCTTATCACTTTCCATCCTGTGGAGGGCTTGCTTCCACCTTTGGGAGAAGGGGTTTCCTTCATAATATTTTCGCAAATATTGCTTATATCCCCAAGTCTCGACACAGCTTCCACTTCGCTCATACCGTCTTCAATCATGTCGTCAACAAGCTCGGAATAATAGGAGAGCTGCTTGCCTACTTCTTCGGCGGGAAGCCTTTTTATTCCCTTTTTCAATTCTCTGAGGAATACTTCCTTATTCATTGCTCCACTCCCCCTTTAATAAATTCATGCATTGCAACTATCTCTCCCCAATCACGGAGGAATGATTTTATCTGCTGTCTTCCTTCCTCTGTTATACGGTAAATTTTTCTCAGCCTTCCGTTATGCTCAACGGAATAGGCGCTCACGCTGCCCGAAGCCTCAAGGCGGCGGAGTATGGGATAGAGAGTTGACTCCGAAACCGCTACATAAGGAGACAGGTCCTTCACTATCTTGTAGCCATGGGAATCCTCACGGCTTACTGCGGAGAGAACGCAAATTTCAATAAGTCCCCTCTTCATCTGTGGGTCAAGCATCGGCAATACCCCCTTTCACGTAATACCATACATCACACAGTATTCTTTGTCAATAGATATTTGAAGTGCCGGGATTGACATTATACCGCTCCCAGGCTTAAAATAAGGGAATTATTTTTTACTCGAGGGAATCGAAAATGGAGCTTACAAACAAGAGTTTTTTCACAAAGGACAGAGCTTTTTATAAAGCGCTGTTCCCCATGCTGCTGAGCATAGCGCTGCAGAATATTGTGGCTTACAGCGTTAACATGGCGGACAATCTGATGCTGGGTATTTACAGTCAGGACGCTCTCAGCGGCGCGGCCATTGTAAACCAGATATTCTTCATGGTGCAGCAGTTCGCCATCTCCATAGGCAACGCCCTTGTGGCCATCGCCGCACAGTATTGGGGGCAAAAACGTACAGAGCCTATACGCACTCTCACAGGTATTGCCCTGAAGCTTGGCACGATCGTATGCGTAATACTCATTATTCTCTGCCAGATAATCCCCGTGCCCATACTTAGGATATTCACCTCCGTTCCCGCCATATTGGAGCAGGGGCGCGTGTATCTTGTACTTATCTCCTGGACCTTCCTCCTCTTTGTCATAACCCAGACCCTTATGGCGGCGCTGAGAGCTGTGGAAACTGTTAGAATATCCTTCTATGTATCCCTTGTGTCTCTTGTTGTGAACGTATGCATAAACTATGTTCTTATCTTCGGAAAGCTGGGCTTCACAGAAATGGGCATCAAGGGCGCGGCTATAGGAACACTCATTGCAAGAGTTGTGGAGCTTGCCATAGTTTGTGTCTATTTACTGCGTTTTGATAAAAAGCTGGAGCTTTTCAAAGGGAATCTGCTGAAAAGAAATGCAGAGTTGAGCCGGGACTATCGCAAAGTATACTTCCCCATCATGTGCGCCACCGTGCTTTGGGGCGTGTCCGTTCCCATGCAGACCGCCATACTGGGCCACCTCTCCGAAAACGCCATTGCCGCCAACTCCGTGGCCACCACCTTCTATCAGTATCTCAAGGTCATAGTTGTGGCAATGTCCTCCGCCTCCGCCGTTATGATAGGCACGGCCATAGGCCGCGGGGATATGGAGCGCATTCGCTCCGACGCCCGCACCCTTTCCTGTATAGACCTGCTTATTGGACTTATCCTCGGAATAGCTCTTGTACTGCTCCGGGCCCCTCTCCTCTCCCTTTATGAGCTCAACGACGAGTCCATAAAAATGGCCTCCAATCTCATAGCCATTATGGGCCTTGTTATGGTGGGCATGAGCTACCAGATGCCCGTGAGCTTCGGCATTTTCCAGGGCGGCGGCGACGGAAAGTTCACCATGAAAATGAATCTCATAAGCACATGGCTCATTGTTATGCCCCTCTCCTTTGCTGCAGCCTTCTGGTGGAAGCTGCCCGTTGAGTGGGTTGTTGTGGTCATCCAGTCCGACCAGATATTCAAGTGCCTCCCCACCTTTATCCACTTCCGCAAGTATACATGGATGAAAAAACTGACGAGAGGCTGATTGATTATCCTTGAATTACTTTCCCTTCTGAGGTATATTCGAATAAATAAATACTTTACTGCCACCGGGTAGGAAATGCTCAAGCATTCGTCTGCACATCGTTAGGTCTTTGAAGATGTGCAAGCGGATGCTTGTTTTTTTCGGAGGAAGAAATTGAACATAAAAGGCCTAAGCAAACAGTTTACAAAAACCGATTATACGCTGTGGATTTCTTCTGTTATTTTTATCGTGCTCTCCTTCTGCACTTTTGACAGAAGCAATTATCTCACACTTGCAGCCTCTCTCATTGGAGCAACATCCCTTATATTTAACGCCAAGGGAAATCCCTTTGGGCAGCTTCTTATGGTGATGTTCAGCCTGCTTTACGGCGCTATTTCCTATGGCTTTTCATATTACGGCGAGATGATAACCTATCTGGGCCTCACCATGCCCATGGCTGTTATCGCACTTATTTCATGGCTGAGGAATCCCTACAAAGGAAACAGAGCCGAGGTGAGGGTGAACAGTATATGTAAAAGAGAAAGCCTTTTCATGTGGCTATGCACTCTTATTGTTACTATAGTTTTTTACTATATCTTGAATGCCTTTGGGACTGCCAATATACTCCCCAGCACACTGTCTGTAAGCACAAGTTTTGTGGCTGTTTATCTCACATTTAGACGCAGCCCCTTCTTCGCTCTTGCTTACGCAGCAAATGACATTGTACTCATTATTTTGTGGGTACTGGCAAGTATGGAGAATCTGCGCTACATCTCCGTGGTGGTCTGCTTTGCCGCCTTCCTTGTGAACGATGTCTATGGTTATATCAGCTGGCGCAAAATGGAGCAGCGACAAAAACGGGGTGAGTGAAAAAACCTTTCAAAGTACCACTTGTCGTCCGTCGGCAGGTATTAGATGACTTGTTTACTGTCTCGGCAAATTTGCAGCCGGTCAGCGGACGAGCAATGCTCGCCCCTACGATGGAAAACAGGGAGCATGCGTATTCGCCAAAGTCCGTAGAGTCTTCGCTGTATGCCGCTTACAATCAAACCCGCCGGCTTAGTGAAGCTGCCGATGCTTTTCGGGATACAAAAAGGACGCCGTCGTTAATTGCCAGTGCACTTGTCAAGTAAAAGTAGACACTAAAAGAGCATAACTACACGAAGCCCAGTTCGGTCTTGTACTGAACTGGGCTTTTGTAGCCCAAAGCGGCAGCTGGCCGGTAGTTATTGAAGAAATAGACATACTGATTCAGTA
>JAZSFJ010000145.1:0-31319 GCA_045532145.1 Oscillospiraceae bacterium | reverse complement strand
CCAGAAAAAGCCCTGCTTGCGCTGCAAGCAGGGGTCGTTTGAGCCAACACGGCTCAAAAAAGCATGGATTAAAACGTGCAGGGGGGCCTTTGCCCCCTACACACGCCCCCGCTGCTCAGTTTCGTAACCTTGCAGCATAGTTTTTGACAGGGCTTTTTCAATGTGTGGAAGGATATTTCACTTCTATATTCTTGCACACACAAGGTTTTCGTTGTATCATATACGGGTAAGCTTTAATTTATTGGAGGTGTCTGTATGAGCGAACGAGAATACGAAGCCCTGCGCAGCGCACTTGCATCAACCCGCATGGAGGGCTTTGACGTGACGCAGCAGACGGAAACGGACTGCGTCCGCCTGATGAGCGGCGAAGTCTCCGTGGCAGAGCTCGTAAAAGAGATTATGGCTCGTCCTGCAAAGGCGGTGTGATATGGCTTACAGCATAGACCCGGTTTCTGCCAACTGCTATCCCGGCACCGCCGTTCTTGTAAACAAATTTGATATCCGTAGCGAGGAGAAGCTGAGTGAGATCGAGAGCGTTATCTCCTCTGCCCGCTATGCCGAATGGGAGAGTGCTCCAAAATCCGCTTCCTTTGATTTCGCCCACTACAAGGCTATTCACCACTACCTTTTCTCCGACCTTTATAACTGGGCCGGTGAGGTCCGCGCTGTTAATATCAGCAAGAAAGGTACTTCGTTCGTACCTGCAGAGAATATCGAAAGTCAGGCTAAATTGATATTCAAGCGACTCAAGGAGCGCAATTATTTCAAAGGCCTGCCCCACGGTGAGTTTGTGGAGGAAATCGTAGATTTCTATTGTCTTACCAACGCACTGCATCCATTCCGGGAGGGCAACGGCAGGACCCAGCGTGCATTCCTGACACAGCTTATCCGTAACGCCGGATATAATATCAGCTTTGCGGATATGGATACAGAACTGCTGATGATTGCCACTATTCAGTCGGCCCAGGGTGTGACGGATCTGCTCAGTCAGATATTCAGCGAAAGCATACGATAGACACAACTAATGTTACCTGCTCCAGGAAAGAGGCCCGGTTTTGTCCAATGGATAAAACCGGGCCTCTTTTCAGCAACTTCCCTTGCGAATTATTTCGGATTGTGGTATTATTTTTCAGGTTTCACAAATAATTTTCCCGGAGGGCGATATGGGAATCAGCAAGATAATAATGATAATAATGGCGGCCTTTTTTGTTTTAGGCGCTTTGGACAGACTATTCGGCAACAAGACCGGTATGGGTGCAGAGTTCGAGAGAGCTTTCGGCCTCATGGGCCCCACCAGTCTCACCGTCGTAGGCCTTATATGCCTTGCTCCGGTTATGGCCCCTCTGCTTCTTAAGGTGGTGGGCCCCATCTTTGGCCTCATCGGGGCTGACCCCGCCATGCTCCCCGGCGTGCTCTTAAGCTGCGACGTGGGCTACCACATCGGCGCGGAGATGAGCTCCCAGCCGGAAATCGCTCTCTACGGCGGTCTGGTGGTGGGCTCTGTTATGGGCTTCGTCATCTCCTTCACCATCCCCGTGGCCTGCGGCCTCATAAGGGACGAGGACTACCGCTATTTTTCCGGCGGCGTGCTCATGGGCTATATATTTGACCCCATCGCCTGCTTCGTGGGCGGCATCTGCATGGGCATCCACCCCGTGGTGGTGCTTATTAACCTCATCCCTGTCATCGTCATCGCCCTTGCGGTCATTCTTGGCCTGCTCTTTGCCCCCAGAGCCACAATGAAGGTTTTCCGGGCATTCGCCAAGATTCTGCTGGCAGTCATCACTGTGGGTCTCTGCGCTGCTGCGGTGCAGGCCATGACCGGCTTTGTGGTAATTCCCGGCATGACTCCCATCACCGAGGGCTGGAAGACCATAGGCACCATAGTGCTCTCTCTGGGCGGCAGCCTGCCTCTGATGCACGCCCTGCGCTATGCCTTCTCCAAACCAATAAACCGCCTTTCCTCCAAAGCGGGCATCAACGATGTGGCGGTATTCTCCATCATTCTGGCTTTCACCAGCCTTGTCCCCGGCTACTCCAAGTTCCACGAGATGAATCCCCGCGGCAAGCTCTATTACGCCGCCTTTTCCGCCAGTGCCGGCTGCATGCTGGCCTGCCATCTGGGCTTCACCTCCTCCATTGACCCCGAGGTGGTCACCCCCATGCTCATAGCCAAGGTCATCGCCGGCGTGCTGGCAATGTTCTCCGTGGCCATACTTCACAAGCGCATTTTCAAGCCGGAGGAGCTGGGCGAGACAGTTCCCGTCGAGTCTTAAAAGCATATATAAAACGGAACTTCATCCCGTAGGGCGGGGTGCCCTCACCCCGCCGCAAATTCGCCAAGGCACGGCGAAGAAAAGAAGTCTGCCCCGCCGGCGGGCTGTGGGCAGCCCGCCCTACCCGAAAAAATCCCCGAAAAACCACAAAAACAGCATATAAACGGGTGCAGCTGCCTGCTGCGCCCGTTTTTTTGTACTTTATTCCCCTCTTTTCCGATTGACGGAAATTTATATGCATGGTAGAATGTCTGGATAGTGTATACTTTTATACATAATACAAAAAACGGAGCGTGAGAATCCATTATGGATGATGGCAGTATAGTACAGGCCATTATAATTATCTTGGTGCTGCTTTTCTTCGCAGCCTACTTCGCCCTTTGCGAGACAGCCTTTGCCTCTGCAAGCCGGGTGAAGCTGAAGACCGCCTTTGACCGGGGCGACCGCCGGGCCAAAAAGGCCCTGAATGTCCTTGACAATTTCGACAAGGCCATTACCACCATACTTATAGGAACCAACATAACCCACCTTGCCGCCGCCAGCTATGTTACGCTGATGGTTACCCGTGCCTTTGCTGATAAGCCTGCGGCATTGAACGCCGCTGTCACCGTCAGCACCGTTATCACCACCATTGTGGTATTTATGGTTGGCGAAATGCTGCCCAAGAGCATTGGCAAGAAGTACGCCCAGCGTATCTCCCTTTCCACCGCCTCTTCTCTCGGCCTTTTCATGACCGTGTTCACCCCCATCTCCTTTGTCCTTACCGCCATAGGCCAGGGCTTCGCCTCCCTCACCAAGGGTGACAAGGAAGTCACCGTAACCGAGGACGAGCTTCACGACATCATCGAGGCCATGACCGACGAGGGCGAGCTGGAGGAAGAGCAGGGCGAGCTTGTCCACTCCGCCTTGGACTTCGGCGAGACCACCGTGGACAGCATACTCACCGCCCGCGTGGATCTGGACGCCGTGAACGTGGCCGCCCCTCCCGCCGAGATAGTCTCTCAGGTGAAGCGCGCCCGCCACAGCCGCCTGCCCGTATACGAGGGCAGCGTGGACAACATCATCGGCACTTTGCAGGTGAGAAAGTTTATCCGCACCTGGCTCAGCGAAGGCGAGAATATGGACCTTCGCGCCATACTGGACGAGCCCTATTTCATCCATTGTTCCACCAACATAGATGAGCTGCTGCAGGTGATGAGCTCACGCCGCTGCTCCATCGCCATAGTCACCGACTCCTACGGCGGCACTCTCGGCATAGTCACCGTTGAGGACATCATCGAGGAGCTGGTGGGCGAGATATGGGACGAGGAAGACGAGGTCATAGAGACCATGACCCAGAACGCCGACGGCAGCTACAGCTTCCTTGCAGATGTGGACATAGAGGACGCCTTTGACTTCATGGACTATGAAGACCCCGACGACTTTGACTTTGAGCACAAGCTGCTGGGCGAATGGGCCTACGAGCAGTTTGACCTCATACCCTCTCAGGGGGACTCCTTCCGGTATAACGGCCTCACGGTCACCGTTGAGGAGATCGAGACCCGCCGCATTCTGAAGCTGCGCATCACCCTCCCCGCAGCGGATGCTGAGGAAGGAGGCGAGGAATAATGAGCTTTTACATTATAGCCTGCGTGGTCTGCATAATGCTTTCCGCCTTTTTCTCCGGCTCGGAGATGAGCCTTTCCTCCGCAAACCGTATGCGCCTTGAGAATCTGGCCGAGGACGGAAACCGCTCTGCCGCTCTGGCGGTGAAGCTCATAGACCGCTTCGACCACACCCTCTCCGCCATACTCATAGGCAACAACTTCGTTAACATTGCCCTTTCCAGCATCTCCTCCCTTATCGCCATTGTGGTGTGCAAGGCCGAGGAATACACATGGATAGCCACGGTGATATGCACCGTGCTGGTCATCATCTTCGGCGAGACCATGCCCAAGATAGTGGCCAAGAAAAACGCCAACCGCCTCTCCACCGTAGTGGCATGGCCCCTGCGTTTCCTGAGCATCATCCTCACTCCTGTCATCTTCGTGGTGGTGGGTGTTGTCCGTCTTATCACTCTGCCCCTCAAGGGCGAAAAGAGCGAGGACGACGCTGAGGCCGCCGTTGAGGAGCTGCAGAATATGATAGAGACCGCCGAGGAAGAGGAAGTTCTGGACGAGGACCAGAGCGAGCTTGTGCAGAATGCTCTGGACTTCAACGATACCTCCGTCAGCGAGGTCATGACCGCCCGTGTGGACATGGAGGCCATAGACATCGAGGACGACCCCGAGGAGATTTACGCCTATCTGGCCGAGACCGACTACTCCCGCATCCCCGTCTACGAGGGCAGCGTGGACAATATCATCGGCGTGCTGCGCCTCAACCGCTATCTCAAGGCCCTTCTGGATGATCCCCGGCCCGACATACGCAGCCTGCTCATAAAGCCCTGCTATATCTACAAGACCACCAAGCTTCCCAATGTTCTGGAGCAGCTGAAAATGGCCAAACTCCACCTTGCCATAGTCACCGACGAATACGGCGGCTGCACCGGCATCGTCACCATGGAGGACGTTCTGGAGTGCATTGTGGGCGAGATCTGGGACGACACCGACGAGATCGAGGCCGAAGAAGTCATCGAGCGTACCGACGGCGTATACGAGCTGGACGGCGACATGGCCATAGGCGACTTCATCGAGCTCATGGGCTACAACGAGGACACCTTTGAGACCGAGAGCTCCACTGTGGGCGGCTGGACTCTGGAAATCTTCGGCGCCTTCCCCAACGAGGGCGAGAGCTTCCGCCACGAAAACCTCAGCATCACCGTTCTGAAAATGGACGGCCTCCGGGTTGAGCGCGTGCTCATCAAGCGGGAGGATTATAGCGAAGAGGAAGAATAAAACATCTATAATTCCCCGTATGTAAGGCATACGGGGAATTTTGTTTTGCGCAACAGGCATCACGCCCTACGCTTGTACAAAAGATTTTAAATGCGCAGTCTTATACTTCATCGTATATTTTTGACACCCTGCCTTTAGCATGATAAAATATTGTCAAAAGGAGGAATGGTGAAAAATGAAGGAATTTATTTGCAGCGTATGTCCTGAGGGATGCAAGATGCAGGTTGATGACGCGGGCAACATTTCCGGCAACGGCTGCCCCAACGGTGCGGCCTTGGCAAAAAAAGACCTCGACATCTTCGGCAGGGTATTTTCCGGCAGCGTTGCCGTACTGGGCGGCAGCAAGGGCAGCTGCGCCGTTGAAAGCAGCGACAAAATCCCCCGAAGCCGCGTTTATGCGGCAATGGAAGCTCTGCGCCCCATTACCATTTTCGCCCCCGTGAAGGCTGGAGATGTGATAATACCCAATTTTCTGGACTTGGGCATAGAGCTTATAGCCTCGGAAAATATAGAGGAAATCTAAATTCTTATTTCCAAAAAGGTTTTTTTATTTCTCTCCCTCCGACAAAAATCGGAGATTTTTGACACCTCCCTCGTCAGAGGGAGGCATGTGTCGGCTTGCGTTTTTCAAGAAGAAGCTAAAATCCATATATAAAAACAGCACGCAGGATAAGTTCCTGCGTGCTGTTTTCTATTAATCTAAACTTATACGATGCCTTCAAGGGAGAAGTTTTCAAGCCACTCCTTGGCCTCGGCGCAGACGCTGCGGAGAGCTTCGTCGCCGAAGGGACTCTTCAGTCCTGCGGCCTCAATAAGCTCGGTGAAGGTGCGGGAGCCGCCAAGGGCGGTATACTTCATGTAGGTATCCCATGCCTTCTTCTGGTCATGCTGGATCATGGCCCAGAACTGCAGAGCCATGGTCTGAGCAAGGCAGTAGTCGATGTAGTAGAAGGGCACACCGTAAATGTGCAGCTGCTTCTGCCATGCTTCGCCGTCAGAATAGAAGGGGATGTCGCCGTCCAGCTTCAGCCAGGGCATGTAGACCCCCAGAAGCTCCTTCCAGACTCCGTGGCGCTGGGCAGGAGTCATCTCGGGCTTTTCATAAACTATGTGCTGGAAGTGGTCAACCATGGTACCGTAGGGGATGAAGGTGATGGCACCGGAGAGATGAGAGAAAAGGAACTTGCGGGTATCCTCGCCGAAGAAGCCCTCGGCCCAGGGCCAGGACATGAACTCCATGCTCATGGAGTGGACCTCGCAGGCCTCGGTGGTGGGGAATACGATGTCCATGGGCACGATGGAGCGGTTCATCCACACGGCAAAGGCGTGACCCGCCTCGTGGGTGACAACCTCAACATCACCCTGAGTGCCGTTGAAGTTTGCGAAAATGAAGGGAGCCTCATAGTCGGGAATGGCGGTGCAGAAGCCGCCTGCGGCCTTGCCCTCGGTGGAGAGCACGTCCATGAGCTCCTTATCCAGCATGTGGTTGAAAAACTCCGCGGTCTCGGGGGAGAGTTCTTCATAGAACTTCTTGCCCTGAGCCAGAATATCGTCGGCAGTGCCTACGGGTCTGGGGTTGCCGGAACGGAATTCCAGAGCGGCATCGGCAAAGGAAAGGGGATATTCCTTGCCAAGGCGCTGGGCCTGATGCTTATATATCTCCTCAGCCACGGGCACAAGATACTTGCGCACTGCCTCACGGAAGGCCTCTATGTCCTCTTTGCCGTAGCAGTTGCGGTTCATGCGGTAGTAGCCAAGCTGGGTGAAGTCCTTGTAGCCAAGAGTCTTGCCCATCTTATCGCGAAGATGTACCAGTTTGTCGTAAATCTCGTCCAGCTTTTCCTGATTGGCCTTGAACCATGCGCCGTCAGCCTTCCAGGCGGAGAGTCTGCGCTCATCGTCGGGGTCGGTCTTGAAGGGAGTGAGCTGGCTGAGAGTATACTCGCCGCCCTCGAAGGGGACCTTTGCGGAAGCTATGAGCTTATCATATTCCTGCTGGAACTGGGCCTCCTCCTGCAGATAGGGGATTATCTCGGGAGAGAAGGTCTTCAGGGCTATCTCAGTGTTCAGGAACATGATGGAGCCGAATTCTTCCTCAAATTCCTTGCGGAAGGGGCTCTTGATGAGCTCAAGGCTGAAAGCCTGCATGGGCTCCTGAACCTCGGGTCCTATGCGGTTGAGGAACTGGGTCTCGGCGTCATAGAACTCGTCGCGGGTGTCTATCATGTGGCGGATGGTGGCAAGCTCCGCGGCAGTCATGAAATGGCGCTTTTCATTGTCCATCTCAAGGAATACGGCACGGGCCTCCTCATAGCTTTTTGCCTCACGAAGACGCTGGGCAAGCTCCACTATCTTCGCCTTGACAGCTTCAGCGTCCGGGCGGGTGTACTTCATTTCAGAAAATTTCATATTTATGTTTATCCTCCGTGGATTTATTGAATATACCATATCGTAGGGCGGGCTGACCTCAGCCCGCCACGGCGCGATGTGGGCATCGCGCCCTACGAATTATGCGGAAATTTCAGGTCTCGCCGTAGGGGCGGACCGATGTGTCCGCCCGCGGGCGATTCGTGAATCGCCCCTACTTCCTGCCAGCCCAAGTCTGCCACTTGGCGGCCAGAGAGCGGACCTCCCCGGCGAACTTGGCAAGCTCCTTGTTGGGTATGCCCCTGCAGGCCTTGATAACATCGATAAGACCGTAGGCGGCGGTGAGCAGATTGTCGAAGGCAGAAGTGGCCCGGGCGTCTCTGGGAGACTTCTTTGCAATGGGAACACCCTCGGTGAGCTCTATGGCCTGACCGGCGAGCATATCGAAGCTGGTACCGGAATAGGGGGCCAGCACATTGTAGCCATACTCATCCCGGAGGCAGGCAGCGTAGTCCTCCACAGCCTCGGGGTCGCCGTGGTTTATGAAAACGGTGTGGGGCTTTTCACGGAAGGCCTGAATCCACCTGATAAGGCCGTCCTTGTCGGCGTGGCCGCTTTTGCCGGGGAGATAGCTTATCTCGGCGTTGACCTTTATCTCTTCCCCGAAGAGCTTTATTTTCTTGGCTCCGTCACGGATGGCACGGCCTGTGGTGCCCTCCGCCTGATAGCCCACAAAGAGGATGAGGCACTCTCTGCGCCAAAGATTGTGCTTGAGGTGGTGGCGGATTCGTCCCGCCTCGCACATGCCGCTGGCGGAGATTATCACTTTGGGCTTCCGGTCCATATTTATGGCCTTGGACTCCTCGCTGGTGACAGAGAGCTGCACGCCGGGGCTCATAAGGGGATTTATGCCCTGATTAATAAGGGCGCGGGTCTCATCGTCAAAATAGTGGTCGTCGGTCTGGAGGAAAATTCCCGTGGCCTCGTTGGCAAGGGGAGAGTCCACATAAACGGGGAAGTCCCCGTGGCCGTGAACAAGGCCTCTCACCTTTATCTCCCGGATAAAATAGAGCATTTCCTGAGTTCTGCCCACGGCGAAGGAGGGGATAACCACATTGCCGCCCCGGTCAAAGGTGCGCTGGATGCAGTCGGCCAGATAATCGATGTTGTTTGTATCCCGCTTTTCGTGGTAGCGGTTGCCGTAGGTGCTTTCAGTTACGACATAGTCGGCCTCCTCCACATACACGGGGTCTTTCAGGAGAGGCTGGTCAAGGTTGCCTATGTCGCCGGAGAATACTATCTTTTTGGTGGTGCCGCCCTCGGTGAGCCAAATTTCTATGCTGCTGGAGCCCATAAGGTGACCTGCGTCGGTGAAGCGCACCACTACGCCCTCGGCTATCTGAACTTCCCTGCCGTAATCCACAGGACGCAGCTTGCCTATGGCGGATTCGGCATCTGCCATGGTGTAGATGGGCTCTACAGCGCTTCCGCCGGCGCGCATGCTCTTGCGGGATTTCCACTCCGCCTCGCTCTCCTGAATGTGAGCGCAGTCCCGGAGCATTATCTCGCAAAGGTGGGTGGTGGCGGCGGTGGCGTAGATAAGGCCGGTGTAGCCGTTTTTGTAAAGGAGGGGCAGATTGCCGCTGTGGTCTATATGGGCGTGGGTGAGGAGCACAAAATCCAGGGCGGAGGCCTGAACAGGCAAGGCCTGATTTTCAAAAAGGTCCTGTCCCTGCTCCATGCCGCAGTCCACTATGCCGTAGCGGCCGTTTATCTCGATGAGGGTGCAGCTTCCTGTGACCTCGTGGGTGGCGCCCAGAAATGTCAGCTTCATATTTCTCTGTCTCCTTTCCTGTATCCTTTATTTGGCTTTTATACCTATATTTACATTATAATTTTAACCCACAAAACTTTAAATTGCAACAGTGCATCTCTGTTCATATTGTGTATTCTTCGCAATGTGATATAATTGATTCAAATTATTTTTCCGGAGCTTTTCCTATATGAAGAGAAATTTGCTTTATAACGGCGAATACTGCGTGACCCAGGGCTTTTTCTGGATGGCCTTCTGCTCTGTGGTCAGCTATGCCGCCCTCTTTTTGCAGCGCCGGGGCTACTCAAGCTCCGAGACGGGCATAATAATGGCCTTCGGCAACATTCTTGCCCTGCTCTTGCAGCCCACGGTGGCCGCTCTCGCGGACCGCAGCCGCCGGGTGAGCCTCATGGGCATTATCTCCGCCATTGCCGGGGTGATGATATGCGGCATGGGAGCTGTCATACTTATTCCCGGACGCAGCATAGCCGTGGGTATATGCTACGGTCTTTATTTCTGCTGCGTATATCTTATGCTGCCCTTTGTCAATTCCTTCGCGGGAATGCTCTCTTCATGGGGCTACAACATAAATTTCGGCATCGCCCGTGGCGTGGGCAGCCTTTGCTATGCCCTTTTGAGCCTTATGCTGGGTGAGCTCATAGAGAGATTCAGCCCCAATGTGCTGCCTGTGAGCGGCATAATCTTCTCTCTGGCCCTGCTGCTTATGATGGCCCTTTTCACCCGCCAGTATTCCAGTGAGTCCGGGGCTTTTTCCTCTGTGAGCAAGGAGCGCAGCCTCTCCCTTTTCCGCTTTCTCAAAAGCGATAAGCGCTTCGCTCTGACCCTTGTGGGCATTGCTCTCACCTATTTTTCCCACACGGCCTTCACCAATTTCCTCATAAACGTTGTGGAAAATGTGGGCGGCGGCAGCGCGGAAATGGGTGTTTGCGCCTTCATAGCCGCGGTTGTGGAGCTGCCTCCCATGTTCCTGTTTATGAAAATGCTGAAAAAAGTGCGCTGCTCCGCTTTGCTGAAGCTCAGCTGCGCCATGTTCTCCGTAAAAATGTTCCTCTGCTTCCTTGCTCCCAATGTGCCGGCGCTCTACGCGGCACAGGTGGTGCAGATGATAGCCTTCGGCCTCTACATCCCCGCTTCCGTTCAGTATGTGAACGAGGTGGTAGCCCCTGCCGACCGGGTGAAGGGTCAGGCCCTTGTGACCAGCACCACTACCCTTTCCGCTATCGCGGCCAGCTTTCTCAGCGGCATAATGCTGGATAATCTGGGAGTAGGCGCCACCATGCTCGTTTCCGCAGCAGTATCGGCAGCGGGTGCGCTTGTTGTTATTCCCGCGGCGGTAAAGACGAAGCTGCACAAAAAGTGATATCTTCCCTTTGGGAAGATGGAGCCCGTCAAAGAACCTTGCCAAATACCTCCCTCTGACGAGGGAGGTGCCGAGCTCAGGCGAGGCGGAGGGAGAGAGAAATTTGGAAAACGCCAGAATTTCGGTATAAATCCCAACTTTTTGTCATCTCTCCCCCAGTCAGCTTCGCCGACAGCCCCCCTCGTCAGAGGGGGCTAAGCCACTTTTTTGTCACCCTGAATCTTCCCTTCGCGGGATGTGGTGTCGGCAAGGCAGGCATATCAAAAAACAAATCCTCCATTGGCTCAGAGGGAGCCAATGGAGGATTTGTATCTTTATCGTCGCCCATAGGCGACACATTAACCCGCACAGCGGATTTCACATTGCAAAGCAATATTTCATCGCGAAGCGATTTCACCTTCCCAACGGGAAGATATCACTGCGGCGTCAGCTTCTGCTGCGCCGCCCGTGCGCGCATACTGTCCGCAATGCAGGGGTCTTTTTCCGCGGTTTCCGGGGCGGCGTGGTGCATGAGCCATTTCAAGGCAAGCTCTGTCCATGCGGCGACGGCCATATGCTTGTCCTGACGGTAGGCCCCAAGACCTCCGGGAATGCCGGTGGCAAAGCCGTGCTCGCCGTTTTTGAAGATGTGGAGCTCATACTCCACTCCCGCCTCGGCCAGAGCTGCGGCCATTTTCAGGGAATGGACGGCGGGGACAAGGGTGTCGTTGGCAGCGTGGACAAGGAACATGGGCGGTGTTTTCTCCGTCACATGGAGATAGGGGCTCATCTCCTCAAGCTGCTGACGGGTGGGAGTCTTCGTTCCGAAGAGGGCCTGATTGGCCTCTATCATGAGGGTATTGGGCCGGAGGGTCTCGTTATACTCCTCCTGATACACATAGTCAGTGAGGGCATAGCCCAGAATCACGGCCATGGGGCGGAAAAGCCGGTTATCCACGCCGAAGCGTTCAGACAGCAGAGGCTTATGCCACATCGTTGCCATATTGGCAACCAGATTTCCTCCGGCGGAGAAGCCTGCGAGGCAGATGCGCTCCGGGTCAACGTGCCACTCCCTGGCGTGCTCGCGGATGATGAGCATGGCTTTTGCCAGATCGAAAAGCTGGTCGGGGTGCTTGCAAGTGGGGCAGCGGCTGCCCACAGTATACTCAAGGATAAAGGTCTGGTAGCCTCCGTTCAGGAAGCTGAGAGCGGTGGAGTCCCCCTCCAAAGCCACGGAGCAGAAGAGATAGGCTCCGCCGGGGCAGACCAGCACCGCGGGCATATCCTCGGTCTGAAAGGGAGCCATGGGGTTGGGCTCAAACTCCCTCAGCATGGTATGGAGAAAAACATCGTCTCTCCCCTCCCAGAGGGGGATTTTATCTTTAATCATCTTTTATTCCTCCACTGAATACTTAAGCTCGGAAAGGCGGGCAAGGATTTTTTCTGTTATTCCGGGATTGAGGCCGAGGAAGAATGCCCCTCCCAGCTCCCGGAGGCTCTGGGTGGTGAACTCACGGTTATTCCCCATGAGTACGCCGAAGAGTGCGGGGGCTTCCTGCAGCAGTATGGCCTTGGCGGCCTCGTCATCCCGAAGGGCGGCAAGGCGGCTTTCCATGGTGTAGAGGCAGCGGAAATCCCGCTCCGGCATATAGCGATAGTCATAGCTGCCGGCAGAAAGGGTAAAGCTCTCCTTTCCGCTGCGGGGCAGAGTCACCTCGGCGGTGCAGCCAAAAGGCACTTCTATATGAAGAGAAATCTCTCCGTTTTTCTCAATGCGCCAGGAGGACACATATTTTCCGGAGACCGTGTCCACGCTGCAATTCACATAGCCAAGGCGCACATCGGGCAGGGGTGCTATGACAGCATTCCTGAAGCCTTCGCTGCCGGGATGGATGCCCGCCACATAGCCGTAGACATACTCCATCACGGAGCCGTAGGCATAGTGGTTGAAGCTGTTCATGCCTGTGCCGGAGCAAGTACCGTCAGAAAGGAGGCTGTTCCAGCGCTCCCAGATGGTGGTGGCTCCCAGCTCAACGCAGTGCAGCCAGCCGGGGAAGCCCCGATTGAGGAGCATTTCTATGGCAAGCTCCTCAAGGCCATGCCGGGCCAGCACGGAGCACATCAAAGGCGCGCCCACGAAGCCGCAGCGTATCTCAAAGCCGTCGAAGCGCATACGGCGCATAAACTGCTTTATAAGCACGTCCTTATCCCGCCAGACTCCGAAGCGCAGAGCGGTGATATAAGCGGCCTGCGTGTCCACGCTGAGGCGGCCCGAGGGGGTGAAGTAGTTTTGGAGCACCGCATTGCGGATATTTTCCGCCAGAGCGGCGTATTTCTCCGCGTCCTCCAGCTTGCCAAGAGAGCGGGCAAGCTCCGAGACTATCCGGGCGCTTTCCATGTAATAGAGGCTGCCGATATAGGTGTCGTCGGTGCCGCCCTTGAAGCTCTGGTCCGTAACTCCGTCCAAAGCCAGCCAGTCGCCCAGCTGCTCGTCGTCATAGAGGTAGCCGTGGGCCTTGGTGCCCACAAAGTCCACCCAGTCCCGCATCATGGGATACCACTCTTCCTCCTGAGCAATGGAGGCAAAGCGGCGGAGAGTATCGGGTATCAATGTGGCAGCGTCGCCCCAGACGGCGCAGGAGGCAAAGCCGGGAGAGCGGGGCAGACAGGTGGCTATGCCGCCGCCATTATCCACCTGGTCAAGGCGCAGCATACGAAGGAAGCTGCGGTAAAAGGCACGGCAGTCCATGTTGTAGCAGGCGGTGGGGGCAAAAACCTGAGCATCCCCCGTCCAGCCCAGACGCTCGTCACGCTGAGGGCAGTCTGTGGGCATGGAGATAAAGTTGCTGCGCTGGCTCCAAAGGGCGTTTTCGTAGAGGCGGTTCAGGCCCTTGTGTCCGCTTTCCATATAGCCAGTGCGGTCCAGAGCCGAGTAGATAACCGGGCTTTCAAAGTCCTCGGCCCTCACTTCGCCCACCCAGCCCGTGACACGGACATAGCGGAAGCCGTAGAAAGTGAAGCTCTGGCAGACAGTTTCCTCCTCTCCGCCGCTGCGGTAAGTGAAGCCGCCAAGAGCGGAGCGGTAGTTTTCGTTATAGAAGTTCCCCTGCTGCAGCACCTCGCCGAAGTCGAAGTGGACCTCAGTGCCCTTGGGCAGACGGGAGCGGAAGCGGAGCAGTCCTGCGTGATTCTGGCCGAAGTCCAGCACAGTCTCCCCGGCGGGGGTGCGGATAATTTCCTGCACCTTGAGGCACTCCTGCTCCACTATGGGAGGAGAAAGGCTGTCGATGGCCTTCAAAGGCGCGTCAATAAGCTCCACCGGACGGGGAGCATTTTCTTCATTTTCGTGGGCGAGGGCATCGAGGCTTTCGCCGTCATAGATGCTGTTTGCTGCGGAGATATTGCTCTGCGTCCATGTCCAGCTCTCATCGCTGACAAAAACCTGCTCCCTGCCGTCAGCAAGGCTCAGTCTCAGCTCGGCAAGAAGGGCGTAGCGGCTGCCCCAGGGCTCATGCTCTATGCCGAAGCGGCCCATATACCAGCCCTTGCCCAGACTTACCTCAAGACTGTTGGTTTCACGGATAAGCTCAGTCACATCCAGTGCCCGGTAGGGGGCTTCTTTTTCATAGTACCAGTAGCCGGGGGCAAGAAGCTCGGAAGAAAGCTTCTCTCCGTTGAGCCTGGGCTCATAAACTCCGAGGCCCAGTATATAGAGGCGGGCTTTTTCCACCTTTCCATCAAGGCGGAATGTGCCCTTGAGCGTGGGCGCCCAGTCGCTCACCCCGGCGGGGCTTATCCACCTGGCCTCCCATGGCTCGTCCATCTTGCCGGTCTCGAAAAAGCTCTCGCCGGTGTGGACTTCTCCGCCGCTGTCCGTGACCCGTATCTCCACGCTGTAGCGGCTGCGGGGAGCGGGGACGAAGTCAAGCCTGGTTCCTTCCCAAGGCAGGTCGCCCTCTTTGGAAAACACGCAGACACCCTTTTCGTCCGTGACACGGACAGAGGCCACTTTCTGGCCCTCGGCGGCGCTTATGGTTTTCCAGGAAAGGAGCAAACTGCCGCAGTCATAGCCTATGGGCTGGGAAAGGCCGTTTATCCTGATATTGCTTACGGGCATCTCAGACAACCTCCAGAAGCTCAGAGAAAGAGGCCATATTGTAGTCTCCCGCCTTTTCCATGGCGGCGTCGCCCACACAAGCCACAGTGAAGCCTCCGGCGTGGCCTGCCTCGGCGCCTGCCACGGCGTCCTCGATCACAAGGCAGTCACCGGGCTCAAGACCAAGGAACTGCGCTGCCTTGAGAAACACCTCGGGGTCGGGCTTGGAGCGGCTTATATTGTTGCCGTCAGAAATAGCGTCGAAGTAGCCCGCAAGGCCGATGCGCTCAAGAATGAAGGGTGCATTCTTGCTGGAAGAGCCAATGGCCAGCTTGAGGCCTCTTGCTCTGAGAGCGTCCAGAGTGTTTTTAACCTCATCGCTGAGGTCGGCGGGGCTCATGCGGCCCAGCAGCTCACGGTAAATGCCGTTTTTCCTGGTGGCAAGGGCCTCTTTGTCCTCTGCGGAAAGCTCAGGGCCGCTGTAGCGCTCGAGAATAATGTCCAGACTTGCCATGCGGGAAACGCCCCTCAGGCGGTTATTTATCTCCCGGTCGAAGTACACGCCCATGCCGTCGGCCATTTCCTTCCATGCCAGATAGTGGTATTCATCGGTGAAGCAGATAACGCCGTCCAAGTCAAAAATAAGGCCTTTAATGCTCATAGCAAAGTTCCTCCCTCAAATATTTACGCCGCCGCCCCGGAGAGCGGCCATATTTTTAATGCTATCTTAAATTATATATTAGTACCTTTCTACGGGAAAGTGCAAAATTTTAATATTTTGCTCCTTTCTCACAAAAAGAAAGGGGCAGAAAAGCTCCATTTGCAATATTGCAGCTAAAAAATTGGTGAGAAATACAATAATTTATGGTGTTCAAAATATTCCCGGGCCTTGCTATAATAGGGGGCAGTAATGGCAAAAAAACGGCATCATTACATAACAATTGGAGGTATAATAATGAAAAAGATCATTGCTATGCTGCTGGCCCTCGTTCTGGTCCTCTCCTTCGCTGCCTGCGGCAGCCAGCCCGAGACCCCTGCAGCTCCCGCCGAGCCCTCTGCTCCCGAAGCTCCTGCTACCCCCGAAGCTCCCGCTGAGCCCGAAGCTCCTGTCTACGAAGACATGGGCACCATTCTCTGGCTGAGCAACCTCTCCGGCGGCGCACAGTACGACGCCACCTGCGCTTACCTCGAGGCCCTCTGCGGCGCTCTGGGCTATGAGTTCCAGGTCGCTTTCGGCGATCCCTTCAACGATGCAGCCAACAACCTGCTGGCAGTTCAGAACGCCATGACCGACGACGTGGTTGGCATGATCACCAGCCAGGACGGCGGCCTCAAGGACATCATGGAAGCCTATCCCGAGCTCTGGGTCGCAGGCTACAACTGCGATATGCGCTCTGTCTATGATCCCGCCGGCGCCAACGCCGCCTGCGCCACCAACGACCACTACCTCGGCACCATCGCCGACGGTTACGGCGACGGCTTCTTCCTGGGCAACCAGATGGCAAGACTTATCATCGAAGCCGGCTACGAGAAGGTCGCTATCATCAACTTCCCCGTTTTCGCTTATCCCAACCTCACCGAGGCTGACGCCGGTCTCCGCGCCGCCATCGAAGAGCACAACGCCACCGCCGAGAAGCCCATCGAGATAGTTGGCGAGACCACCACCCTCATGTTCGAGCCTCTGGCTGACTCCTGGTTCCTGGAGGAAGGCCGCGGCGATCTGGACGCCATCATTGGCCTGTGCGCCGGTGTTCAGTTCGTATATCCCACCATGGTTGGCGCTATGGCCAACGGCACCTGCGCCGCTGACACCAAGCTCCTGACCTCCGGTTTCGAGACCGACCCCGACATCATTGCTGACATCGGCGGCGACGGCGTTATCGCCGGCCTCACCGTTTCCGCAGCCGAGAACCCCGCATACGGTCTCATCCTTATCGACAACGCCATCACCGGCAACATCGCCGAGGGCACCAACAACGCCTGCGTTGACTCCGCTGAGTACGTTATCGACAGCGTTGAGGACATCAACAATGTTATGACCAAGTCCATGATGGGCACCGGCAGCGCCGACAACGCCCACCTCACCGTTGACGAGGTCCTGGCTCTCTGCGGCCGCACCGACGCTTCCGTCACCTGGCAGCAGATCGTTGATACCTTCCAGGCTATCAGCGTTGACGAGCTCAAGTAAGAACACAAAGCAATAACTGCGCACCGCGCAAACCTATCAGGGAAAAGGTCTGCCCAGCGGACCTTTTCCCCTTTGATATTTTTTAAGAGAGGAGATGAGAGCCCATGGAACAAAACATAGTGTTCCGAGCCAAGTCCCTGCGCAAGGAATTCGGCCCAACCATCGCCCTCAAGGGTGTTGATATAGAGCTGAGAAAGGGCGAGATACGGGGTCTTGTTGGCGAAAACGGCTCCGGCAAATCCACCATCATGTCCATTGCCGCCGGTATGCAGGGCGCAACCGCAGGCGAAATGGAGTATATGGGCAAGCCCTGGCATCCCCACACCATGGTGGAGGCTCAGAGAGCCGGTATATCCATGATACTGCAGGAGGCCAACACCATCCCCGGCGTAAGCGTTGCCCAGAATATCTTTTCCGGCAGAGAAAACGAGTTTTCAAAGCTGGGTCTTATAAACATGCCTAAAATGTACCGGGCCGCAGATGAAAAACTGCGTTCCTTCGGTATTGACCATATAAGGGGCCGCGACCCCATTGACATCCACACCTTCGAGGACCGAAAGCTTGTGGAGCTTGTCCGCTGCGTTAATGAGGACACCCGCATTCTCGTTGTGGACGAGACCACCACCGCCCTCTCCCACACAGGCCGCGAGATACTCTACAAGCTCATACATAAAATGGCCGATGAGGGCAAGAGCGTTGTTTTCGTCTCCCACGATATGGACGAGATTCTGGAGCAGTGCTCCTGTCTCACCGTACTTCGGGACGGCGAGATAATCGGCACTCTCGACCGCAGCGAAATGTCCGCCCCCGGCGCCGTGCAGCGCATACGCTACATGATGGTTGGCCGTGAGATAGGCGAGAAGTATTACCGGGAGGACTATGACTCCTCCTGCTCCGAGAAAGTTGCTCTGGAGCTTAAAAATGTCTCCTTCGGCCCTATCAAGGACTTCTCCCTCACTCTCCACGAGGGCGAGATAGTGGGCATAGGCGGCCTTTCGGGCTGCGGCATGCACGAGATAGGCAGAGCAGCCTACGGCCTTGAAAAGCTTCAAAGCGGCGAGGTTCTCCGTGAGGGCCGCCCCGTCACCAGCTGCCTGAAGGCCATAGACATGGAGATAGGCTATATCTCCAAAAACCGTGACAGCGAGGCCCTTATCCTTGAAGCCCCCATCCAGAACAACATTGTTCTCCCCTCCCTCCGCAGCCTTGTGAAGGCCACATTTATCAGTCCCCGCTCCGAAAAGAAGATGTCCGACAAGGAGATTGATAATTTCCGCATAAAATGCGGCAGCGGCAGACAGTGGGTGAACACCCTCTCCGGCGGCAACAAGCAGAAGGTCTCCTTCGGCAAGTGGACCGCCCGTGACTCCAAGGTCATTATCATGGACTGCCCCACCCGCGGCGTTGACATCGGCGTGAAGCAGGCCATGTACTCCATGATCGAGGACATGAAAAAGCAGGGCAAGGCCATTTTGATGATAAGTGAAGAGCTCAGCGAGCTTATCGGCATGGCCGACCGCCTTATTATCATGAAGGACTTTGAAGTGAAAAAAGAGTTCGTCCGCTCCCCTGACCTGAAGCAGACGGACATCATCGAATACATGATTTAAGGAGGGGATGAAAAGTGACAGAAACCAAAACTAATCCCATCCTTGGCTGGATAAAGCTCCATAAAAGCGAAATTGGCGCTTACTGCGGACTTTTGTTCTGCATAGTCCTCTTCTCCGTGGTGCCTCCCCTTCGCGGCAAAAGCATCTGGGAGGCAGAGAAGCTCTCCACTTTGATGAGCAACGTTATCGTTATGGCTCTTCTCAGCGTGGGCGCCGTATTCGTCTACGCCATGGGCAACATGGACGTAAGTATAGGCAAGCAGGTGGGCCTTTACGCCACCATCATCGTGGCTCTGGGCAACTCCACCGGCAGCCTTATCCCCGGCATACTGGTCTCTTTGCTTATCGCCATCATCATCGGCGCCATGAACGGCGCTATAGGCGAGCTGCTGCACATCCACCCCGTTGTTTCCTCCGTGGCCTTTATGATGGCTCTCGGCGGCGTCAGCACCGTTACCTATAACTCTCTGGGCTCCCGAAACGTGGGCCTCACCAGCATTGATTACCACCTTTTCAAGTCCCCCTGGCTCATGCTTGCAGCTTTGGTTATCGAGGTCATCATCATCACCTACCTCTTTAACTACACCAAGTACGGCAAGTATGCCAAGAGCATAGGCGCAAATCCCGTGGCAGCCCAGCAAAGCGGCATAAGCCTTGTGAAGTACAAGATAATTTCCTATGTTATCATGGGCTTCTGCGTTGTTCTGGCCGCCCTCTTCCAGATGGGCTTCACCGGCCCCGCCTCCGACTCCACCGGCACGGGCTTTGAAATGAACGTGATGGTGGCTCTCATTCTGGGCGGCATGCCCCTCAACGGCGGTATGCGCTCCCGCGTCAGCTGCGCCGTGGTTGGCTCATTCACTCTGGGTCTGCTGGCTGTGGGTCTGCCCCTTATCGGCGTAAAGCCCAATCAGGTCTTTATCATCAAGGCCGTGATATTCCTCATAGTGGTCCTCATCACCTGCCGCAAAAAAGGCGGCACACTGCCCAGATAAGGAGGGATGGCTGAAATGAAACGCAAAAGTGTACTAAGCCGCATTGTCGGCACTCTGGCTCTCCCCGTGGCAATGTATCTTATCATGATGGCCCTGTGCTACTCTAACGGCAAGATGTATTTCGGCACATGGAATATGTGGCGAACCCTCATTGTGGACATTGCCCTCTCCATCACCTGCGCCATGGGCATAGGTCTGCAGTTCAAGTGCGGCCGCTTCGACTTCTCCGGCGGCGCAATAATGCTCCTCACTTCCATCGTGGCGGGCAACGTGGCACTCAAGATGGACAACAACATCGCCGCCATGGTGGTGCTGTGCATGGCCGGCTGCGTCATCCTCTCCGTGCTGGTGGCCCTGTTTTACGTTTACGGAAGAGTGCCCATCGTCATCACCACCATCGGCTTTGCAATGCTCTATGAGTCCGTCACCTGCCTTATTTACGGCAGCCGCGGCATCAACATAGTCTCCAACATGACTCTGCGCCTTTTCTCCACCTATCCCTACGCCCTCATTCCTCTGGCCCTGGCCATAGCCGTCTACGCCTTCTACAGCTACTGCACCGTCAGCGGCAAGCAGGCCCGCCTCCTTGCCAACAACCAGCAGGCAGCAGTGAACATAGGCATCCGTGAGAAGAAGAATGTCATCGTCAGCTACATCTTCTCCGGCCTTATTTTCGGCTTCGCCACCCTCATCTATATGGCCAACGGTATGCACCGCGCCGCCACCACCTCCATGGCCACCGTGGGCGAGCTTTTCAGCAACATTCTCCCCGTGTTCATCGGCCTCATCGTTGGCGTATACTGCGGCGACACCATAGGCACTATAATGGGCTCTCTCAGCCTCTGCCTTATGAGCTACGGTCTCAAGGCCGTATTCAGCGACGAGCTGGGTGCCGCCATTTCCACCATCTGCATGGGCGTATTCATCCTCGTAATAAACGTTATCGGCTCTCAGGGCGGCAAAATAACCGCGCTTTTCCGCCGCAAAGGAAAGGAGGAAGCCTCAGCATGAATTCTTTTCTGAGAAAAAAGCCCTTCTGCCTCAGCGATGAGCAGATAGAATGGGTGGAAAACACCATCGCCTCCATGACGGAGGACGAGAAGATAGAGCAGCTTTTCTGCCCCCTTCTCTACTCCAATGACCCCGGCTATCTCAGCCACGCCATAACTGAGCACCACTGGGGCGGCATCATGTTCCGCTCCAATCCCGCAAAAGAGGTGCAGACGGCCATAAACACTCTCCAGAGTCTGTCCCGGATCCCTCTGGTCATTTCCGCCAACCTTGAGGACGGCGGCTGCGGCATTGCCTCCGAGGGCACTTACATGGGCCGCCAGATGCTGATGGCCGCCACAGGTGAGAGAGAGCAGGCCCGCCGTCTGGGCAAGATATGCGGCAGCGAGGGTGCGGCCCTTGGCGTGAACGTCACCTACTCCCCCATCATCGACCTTGACCTTAACTTCCAGAATCCCATCACCAATGTGCGCACCTACGGCAACGATCCCGCAGTTGTCACCGAGATGGGACGGGCCTACATGGAGGGTCTCAAGGGCACAGGCATCGCCCCCACCATCAAGCACTTCCCCGGCGACGGTGTGGACGCCCGTGACCAGCACCTGCTTACCAGCGTCAACAGCCTCTCTATCGAAAAGTGGGAGGAGACTTACGGCAAAATTTACCGCGAGCTCATAGCCGAGGGCGCACCCATCATCATGGTGGGCCACTTTGCCATGCCCGCTATGGAGGAATACTATGACGGCAAGCCCTGCCGGAAGGTCATCCCCTCCACCATGTCTGCCAATGTCCTTCGCTACCTCCGCGAGGAGATAGGCTTCAACGGCCTTGTCTCCACCGACGCCAGCCCCATGGTGGGCATGATGGCCGTGAGCCACCGCCGCGAGGCCGTCCCCGCCGCCATCGAAAACGGCTGCGATATGTTCCTCTTCACCAAGGACCTTGAGGAGGACCTTATGTACATGAAGGAGGGCTACGCAAAGGGCCTTCTTTCCGAAAAGCGTCTTATGGAAGCTCTCCGACGCATTCTGGGCCTCAAAGCCATGCTGGGTCTGCCCGAGAAAAAGGCCGCGGGCACTCTCATAAAGAGCGAAGAAGATCTGAGCATTCTCTCCTGCCCGGAGCATCTTGCATGGGCCGAGGAATGCGCAGACAAGGGCGTCACTCTCGTAAAGAATGTGAGGGACATCCTGCCCCTCTCCCCCGGGAAGCACAAAAGAGTTCTTCTTGAAATTCTGGGTGACTTCGAATCCAACGAGAGAGTCTATGCCCACTTTGAGCGCCGCCTCACCGAGGCAGGTTTCGAGGTCACCAAATATATCCCCGAAACCTTTGAGACCATCTTCCTTGACGGTGCCGTGGAGCAGTTCAAGGCCAAGTATGACCTTGTGCTCTACATCGGCAACATAGAAAACGCCTCCAACAAGACCACCGCCCGCATCAACTGGCACACCCTGTTCGGCGCGGGCAACAATCTCCCCTGGTTCGCCGCAGAGGTCCCCACCGTGTTTGTCAGCGTGGGCAATCCCTACCACCTCTACGACGCTCCCATGGTCCCCTGCTACATCAACGGCTACTGCCACGCCCCCGCCGTCATAGACGCCGCCGTGGACAAGCTGCTGGGCAAAAGCGAGTTTCTGGGCCAAAGCCCCATCGACCCCTTCTGCGGCTGCTGGGACACAAGACTGTAAGCTATTAAGTGTTTCAACCCGTAGGGGCGCTTCACGAAGCGCCCCTACATGAGCATTTTAGAAAATGCCGCATTTAGTGTATCCGGCAAAGGAGAGACCGCTATGTTTTATCAGTTTGAAAAAATACGCCCCCGCCTCACCCGCATCTGGGATGTGAGCCGCACAGCCATGTATCTTTTGGAGGGTAACGAAAAAGCCCTGCTCATTGATACCGGCGTAGGCGTAGGAAGTCTTAAAGAAGCAGTGGCTGCCCTTACAGATAAGCCCGTCAGCGTCATTATCACCCACGGCCATGTGGATCACGCCATGGGCGCTGCGGAATTTGAGGAAGTATATATGTCCCCCCTGGACGAGGCTGTTTATGGCATACACAGCAACATGGGCATGCGCATGGGCTATGTGGCAGGCGCTGCCATGACAGGAGCGGACCCGGCGCTGCTCTCTCAGGTAAAGGCCGAGGATTATCTCCCAGCCAAGGCCTTCGAGGATTATCTGCCTCTCCGGCCCGGCATGAGCTTTGAGCTTGGGGGTGTCAGCGCAGAGGTATACGCCGCCCCCGGCCACACCCCCGGCAGTGTGGCGGTGCTGATTCCCGAGGAGGAGATGCTCCTTCTGGGGGATAGCTGCAACGGCTTCACCTTCCTCTTCGACGCCTTTGCCCCCACTGTTGAGCAGTATAGGGAAACGCTCCTGCGCCTCCGGGAAGAAACGGCGGACAAATTCAGCCGCTGCCTCTTCTCCCACGGACTGGGAGACGGCTGCCCCGAGATGATAGACAATGTTATCGCCGTGTGTGACGATATTCTCTCCGGCAAAAGCGACCGGGTGCCCTTCCGGGGCTTCGGCGGTGAGGAAGCCCTGATAGCCAAGGCCATGGACTTTGGCCGCTTCTGCCGCGCCGACGGCGGCGAGGGCAATGTGATTTATGCCCCCAATAAGATAATATAAACCATATTCAGCATTTACGCCGTGGAACTGCGCTCCCACGGCGTTTTTCATACGATTCGTTAGTCGCCTTTGCCAGCTTATAACACTCAAAAATATACTTCTACGCTTTTTGTAGGGGAGGCTATCAGCCTCCCGCTGGCGGATAATATCCGCCCCTACATATATTCGGTGAAATTTCGTAGGGCGGCCGCTTGCTGCCGCCGTGCTGCAGTCAAATATACCACCCACACACAAACAAATCCCCGGTACCACAAATGGTACCGGGGATTCCAGGGTGTCAAAAAAGTGGCATGGCCACTTTTTGACACCCTGAAAACAGCATTTTTGAGCATTTTAGGCTCAAAAATGCGTGGATTTAAACGTGCAGGGGGCCCTTTGCCCCCTACACACACCCCCGCTGCTCAGTTTCGTAAAGCAACAGCATAGTTTTTTGACAGTCTGAAATCCCCGGTACCACGAATGGTACCGGGGATTCTTACAAGGAGGATAATGAAGCTATATCTTTTTAGTGGAGAAGACCCTGCTGGGCAAGTGCATCCAGAGCACGGACCTCACCGGGCTCGTCCACACGGAAGAACACCTTGAGGCTGTTATAGAGGTCCAGCTTCCACCACACGAAGTCGTGGATACCCTCAAGATAGTCAACCCAGCAGCAGTTGACGCCTTCGGTGAACACATCGGGGCAGGCCTCAAGCATATAGGGATAGGTGGCCAGATGGGGATCATGGGCCATATCCTTAACGCCGTTACCATTGAACCAGTAGTAAATTTCATTGCCGGAGGCATTGAGGTTCTCGGCAATACCCTTTGCAGCTTCAAGAGCCGCAGCGGTGTCAGCCTCGGGGCCTGCGGAGTAGCTGCCCACATAGCCGAAGTAATCGGTGCAGTAATTGAGTATGGAGTGGAAGGAGGTCATGGAGCCCATGGAAAGACCGGCGTAGGCGCGGTGGGCGCGGGTAGCTTTCAGATTCTCGGGGCTCACATCACCCTGAGCATAGGTAGCATACTTGGCCTCAATGGCGGGAATGAGCTCATTCATCATCTCGTAGCCGAAGTTTTCAACATACTCGGCAAAGACATCGCTGCTGTCGATACCCTCGGCAAGAGAGTAGAAGGTGGGAGTGACAACGATCATAGGCTCGCAGTCGCCGCGCTTGATCATATTGTCCAGAATGTTCAGGGTATCGGGGTTATCGATAAACCATGCCTCCTGAGAGCGGGTCTCGTCGCCGCCGCCGTGAAGGAGATAGAGAATATCATAGCTCTGAGCGGGATCATAGCCGTAGGGCAGGTAAACGAGAGCTTTCTTGGTGATCTCAATGTTCTCTCCCTTGCCTGCTGCTTCGAGAGCATAAGAGCGGGTCTCATAGGTAAATTCTTCAACAGTACCCTTACGGTCGCAGCCGTAGGAGTACTTCACGGGAACGCCGTTCATCTCAAAGATGGTAGTTGCTCCGCAGGCGCACTCACCGTTTTCAAAGCTGTGGTATCCAACAATGCCGCAGACAGAGCAGAGGAGGCTCTTCTGGTCGTGGCTGCCCACATGGTTGCAAACATAGGAGCAGTTATCGCAAACTCCGGCAGTCCAGGCATCGTGAGCGCAGGGATTCTTGCAGACGGCACACTGGCCGTTAGACCACTTGTGGGCACAGTTTGCGGGGTCAACAGCAGCGCCGGCGCTGAGGCCGTAATCGGCCACCATCTGCTGGATGGCAGGAACGGCAACAGCCTCGATAGGAGCAAAGTCAAGGAAACCGCCAAGGCCGCCGTCATTGGTGAGGCCCATGGAGCCGTCGGCAGTTATGTACCAGCCGCCAAGGGTGTAGGGGCCGAAGGGAGTCTCGTAGTAAAGTTCCCATTCCTCGCTTGCGGTCTTGAGAGTGAGAGTGCCTATAACCTCGCCAACCACGGGATCTGCCCAGGTAATTTCGGCGGAGCACTCTGCGGGGGCTGCGCCGCCTGCACCTGCAAGAGCAGCGATCGCGGGGGAGGCAACAGCCTGAATGGGGGCAAAGTCAAGGAAGCCGCCCAGTCCGCCGTCATTGGTCAGCTCCATGGTACCGTCAGGCAGATACCAGCCGGCAAGGGTGTAGGGGCCAAAGGGGGTCTCATAATAGAGCTCCCATTCTCCTGCTGCGGTGTCCAGAGTGAGAGTACCGGTAACCTCGCCCACCACGGGGTCGGGCCAAGTGATCTCGGCGCTGTTGCCCTCAGAGGGAGCCGCAGGCTCCGCGGGAAGCTCTGGTTCTTCAGGAACTTCGGGCTCTTCAGGAGCTTCGGGCTGCGGGGGAACTTCAGGCTGGGTAGGCTCAGAGGGAGCGGTGGGCTCCTCAGGCTGGGCGGGAGCGGGGCTTTCGCCGCAGGCCGCAAGGCTGAAAAGCATAACAAGAGCAAGAGTCATTGCAAGTATTTTCTTCATTGCTGTACCTCCAGATATTTGTTTAATTTCTTAAACCTCGACACTTGATTTTACCTCTTTTTCACCCTCAAAAAACAGGACAAACCATATGGATTTTTTAGCTTATTTTTAAGGCAGCGAATTGGATAAGTTGAACTTTTCGCTCCCACGTCTTCTTCGACAATATTAAATTTTGTCCTCTCCTGTCTTGTAATGAGCATTATTTAATGTTACAATCCTCTCAAGAAAAAGGAGGCCAAAGTTCATGGAAGCACGCCACGAAATGATACCCTTTGACACCGACAGCCCCATACGCCTTTTCATGCACAAGCTTGGCGACGTATCCCGCCACTGGCACGAGAGCCTTGAGCTGCTTTTCGTTCTTGCGGGCGAGGTCAGCGTTTTCACCGGGGACCGCCGTCATATGCTCAAAGCCGAGGATATGCTCCTTGTTAACAGCAACACCGTCCACGAGCTCCACTCGGAAAGCTGCGTCCTCATAGCAGTGCAGATAAAGCTCTCCAAATTCAATCTCTCCCCTGACCTGCTGCAAAGCCTGTATTTCAGCTGCAGCTCCGTGGATGCGCCCGACCCGGAAGCTTTCACCACCATAAAACGAATTATTACCGCTCTTTTGCAGGTGAGCGCCGCAGAAAGGGAAGACAAACTTTTCCGAAACCGCACTCTGGCCTATGAACTTCTCTCGGAACTTGTGAAGAACTTCAGGGCAGAAAAGCCTTTGGCCGAGACCAACACCCAAAAGCATTTGGAGCGCCTGAATCGCATTCTCCGCTATATAGGAGAACACTACCGGGAGCAGCTGAGTCTCATGGAGCTTGCGGAGGCGGAGCATCTTTCCGTGCCATATCTATCCAGTTTCTTCGAGAAATACATGGGAATAAACTACTCCGCATACTATACCAATCTCCGTCTTGAGCACGCTCTTAGGGAGCTGATTTTCAGCGATGAGCCCGTGGAACAGATTGCACTGGCCAGCGGCTTTTCCGACTCCCGCACCTTCGCCCGGGCCTTCAAAAAACGCTATAACACCACTCCCAGCCTCTACAGAAAGAATGCCTCCTCCCCCACGGTTTTTAATGAGGCCGACCCACTTCTGGCCATCAATTATCTGGACTTCAAGCCGGAAAACTATCTGCACATATTAAGCCGCTATCTCCCCGATGTTAAAAATTCCCCTCTCTCCGTCTCCCAGCCTCAGAGCAGGAAGCTTAACATCGGCCCTGTGTCTGCGTCCACTGTTAAATCCCATCTCAGACACACATGGAAGACCATGATAGGCGTTGGCCGCTGCAAGGAGCTTCTTTACGGCGAGGTGCAGGAAATGCTCCGGCAGCTCCAAAAGGATATCGGCTTCCGCTACATCCGTTTCCACGGCATTTTCTCCGATGATATGCTCCTGTGCAGAACGGGAAAAGACGGCGCGTATCAGTTCAGTTTCACCCAGATAGATAAGGCCCTGGATTTCCTTCTATCAGTAGGTCTGAAGCCTGTTATACAGTTTTCCTTCATGCCCTCTGCCATGGCCTCCGAATCGGGGAGACAGATTTTTGCAAGCCCCTTCACCATAAGCCCTCCCAGAAAAATGTCTGACTGGAATAGCCTTATCCGCCTTTTCCTCAGTCATATCAGGGAACGGTACGGCGCAGATGAAATTCGTTCATGGCTCTACAGCCCATGGAACGAGCCGGACACCTCCCCGGAGATGTTCGGCTTCGACCGTCCCGAGCAGTTTTACGAGCTCTACGAAAACAGCTACGCCACCCTAAAATCCTTTGACCCCACGCTTGTAATAGGCAGCCCCTCTCTTTTTCCTCTCACCCCGGCCAGTCGGGTCTGGATGTCGGATTTTCTCCGCTTCACCCGGGAGAGAGGCTGTGTACCCCAGTGCATCAATGTCCACTACTATTCCGACAATTTCCACACTACGCCGCCGGAGGAGTCCTCTTTTACTACCCCCTCCGCCCACAATGCCGACCCCAAACACTTCGGAAAGTTTCTGACGCTGGTCAGGGAACTTTTGGCAGAGCAGGCTCTTGAGGATTTGCCGCTTATGGTTTCGGAATGGAATCTGACTGTTTCCCATCGCAATCTCATAAACGACACCTGCTTCAAAGCCGCGTATCTGACAAAGAACTTCCTTGAAAATTATGACCGGGCCGAGGCCTTCAGCTACTGGAGCCTGACAGATTTTATTGAAGAATACCAAACCCCGGAGGAGCTTTTCCATGGGGGCATGGGACTTTTCACCGCCAACGGCATTAAAAAGCCACCCTATTATGCCATGACTATACTCTCCAAGTTGGGCGACAGTCTTATAGACTCCGGAGATGGCTGGTTTATCACCCGGCAGGGGGAGAAGATAACAATGATTCTCTATAACTACGAACACTTCAATCCCCTCCTTGCGGAGGGAGGTCTGGGGCTCAGTCACACAAAGCGTGAAGCCGCTCTGGGAGAAGGCCGGAGCCTCGATGTGGAACTGAATCTGGAGGGGCTTCCCGAAGGCCTTTATCGTCTCCGGGAAACTATCCTCAACACCTCCCACGGCAGTTGCTTCGACAAATGGGTGGAAACAGGAGGAAGAAGGCTTGGCAAGGAAGATATAGAGTGGCTTAAAACAGCTTCCTGTCCCATGCTGCACATCTCTGAGTCCAGCGCAAACGGCGGGGCTCTCCCCTACTCCGCAAGCCTCGCCCCTCAAGAGGTTCGGCTTGTGGAGATAATCCGGGAGGATAAGGGCTATTGGAACTAGCCTGAGCAATATAATCGGAACCCATTTCCCGGAACGGTCAAGACCGTTTTCTACACCTATTATTGAAAAATCCCCCTGACCCTTTATTTGCAATGGTCAGGGGGATTTGTTCTTATTCACATTCCGTAAATTCCACCAGTCTCACCTCATGAGGGGCAAGAAGCGCAGAATAATCCAGCACGCCATCCTTGGCGGCAAGCTTTATTACCCGCTTATCCGGGAGGCTTACGCGGCGGAGGAAGTCCGTGTCCTCCCTGTCCGTCTCGGGAGCGCCCATGCGCAGCCATGCGTCAAAAGCGCTGCCGTGGGCGGTGTTGAGCACGGTCTCTCTGACACGGCAGAGTTCACCCGGCATATTATCAATGCGCAGGCTCACTTCCAGGCTCTCCCGCCTGGAGAAAACCCCTTCCCTGTCAGTGAGGCTGAGGCCCAGTCCCTCGTCCACCAGCAGAGGATTGCAGTGCTCATAGTTATAGAGCATCAGCGCCAGCTCCCCGTTATCCCTGCGGCTTAGGAACCAGCCCTCGCCGGAGCCTATAAGGCTGTCTCCCAGCTTGGAGAGCATGGCCATGGCGTGGTAGGAGGGCTTTTTTATACCCGTGGAGGTATATAGTCCCATGCCTCCGTGGAAAAGCTCCCCGGCCGGGAACTGCTCGTCCATGAAATCCGTCAGCGCCCAGTAGCCCACAGCCTTGGTGCGGTCGTAGTTATGGAGGAAGTTTCGGGCAAGGTGTGTGGCCTTGAAACAGGTGTCGTTTATAAGATTCCGGTGGCTGACGGTGAGGTTCCACTCGGTGATATACAGCGGCACAGCCCCCAGCTTCTCCCTCTGGACAAAGGCAAGCAGCCGGTCCAGAAAAGCGCTGAAATGGTCGGGGTCCGGGTTGAAACGGGCGGGGGCAGAGAAGGTGGCGGCGTGGTGAGGGAGATTTTCAAAGTCGTCGGAATAATAGTGGACGTCCAGAAACTCCGGGGCGCAGGAGTTCTCCCGGGCAAAGGCCAGAAAATCCCTTATCCAGTCAAACCCGTCCTCGGTGGCAGGGAAAAGGGAGGGCGAGCCGAAGGCAAGGCGGCTATTAAAGCTCTTCACTGTCTCCCATGTAGCCCGGTAGAGGCCGAAATAGTCCTCCCTCTTATCAAATCCGAACATATCACGGGAGGTGTCCGGCTCGTTCCACACGCTGTAGAGCCAGGAGCCTATCTCCGCCGTGCCGTAGCGGGCCCGGACATGGCTGAGAAAGCTGTTCACAAGGGCTTTCCACTCCTCCATACGCCGGGGCATGCTGATAATAACCGGGTTCTCAAAAACCCTGCGCTCCGGCTCCTCCGCCAGAGCCGCGGGCATGAAGGAAAACTGGATAAGAGGCTTCAGCCCCACGGAGAGAATGAAGTCCAGAGCCTTGTCTATCATGCCGAAGTTGAAGCGGAGGCCGCCTCGCCCGTCCCGCTGGCAGACAAGCATATCGTCGGAGAAAATGCCGTGGAAGCGGAGGTACTTAAAGCCCACTTCCCGCTGCACCTCCCGAAGCATATCCTGCACCGGGGCATAAAGGAGGTCCTTGGCTCTGGCCACTCCCAGAAAGTTCTTCCAGTGGTGGTGCAGCTGTCGGCCCTTTTCGGCGGCATCTGCCCGCAGGGGCGGCAGAGCCCGGCAGCTGTGCTCCGGAGCGCTGAGAGGACTCTGCTCCTCCTTCCGGGGCAGGTACTGGGAAAGAATATGGAAATAGTTCTCCGGCTTGAAATCCAGATAATTGATGGCAAGAAGGGGGTCCCGCTCCGCCGCAGCGGCAGGGGCAGCGGCAGTTCGGCGGTAGAGGCTGGGGATGGTGTTATATCGTTTCTTAAAGGCGCGAACATAGGAACGGGGGTCGGAAAAGCCGTTTCTCAGAGCCACCTGCTCCACGGGGATGTCCGTATACAAAAGCTCGTGCATGGCCCGCTCAAGGCGAAGATTGGTGTAATAGGTGGTAAAATTCACACCCATGTATTTTTCAAAAAAGCTTGAGAGATACGGGGTGGAGAGATGCTCCCGCTCCGCCAGCTGGCCCAGACTCAGCTGTTCACGATAATGCTCCCCGATATAGCCCAGAATATTGTTCAGACGCTCAAGATGCTTGTGGGTGTTGGCCTCCGCCTGAGGCTTATCCACCTTAAAATTTTGCACCAGCTCGCCCAGAAGTTCATAGGCGAGGGCGCGGCCCCGGAAAATGGCCGTGTCCCCGGAGGCGCTGTCTATGCGCAGCATGGAGGTTATTATCCTCTTGAGCTTTGTGAAACGCCCGGCGTCCTCTACCCCGGTGGAGTCGCAGTGGAAGTAAAGCCGGTCCCGAACTGCCTCGGGCAGGTCGAATTTGGAGAGCTTTATCTGCACTGCGATAAGCACACAGCTGTCCGAGTGGAGCTCATGGACAGTGTTGCTGTTCACAAGGAGCATATCGTCGGTGGAAAGGGCGGTCTGATAGTCCCCGGTGAGCACCGTAACTTCACCGGCAAGGACAAAAAGCAGCTCAAGGCTCTCGTGCCAGTGGCGGGACACGTCTCCCAGCTTGTGCATGAAAAGACGTATGGGGCTTGCGGGGTCAAAGGGTATTATCTCGTGGCGTGCTTCCATGAAAAAGTCCCCCTTAAGAGTAATTTCAGGGAATTATATCATTAAAAATACGCCCCTGTAAATAGCGGGGCGCAATTTTTTAATACAGCAACGGGGTGGTCACAATTATTCCCCCTCATTGCAGCTCCTATTGGCGGGCCGTCGGGGACGCCGGCCCCTACGGGTGAAAACCGGGGATTTGCACCGCCTCGCAGGGGACGATGCCCACATCGTCCCGTCCATAGGCGGGCACTGGGTTATGTTCATCCCCATGGCGCGCCGGGGGCGAAGCGCCCTACGATTGGTGCGTTGTGTGGCCTGCGATCA
>JAZSFJ010000078.1:0-10079 GCA_045532145.1 Oscillospiraceae bacterium | reverse complement strand
ATCCCCCGACTTCGGTCGGGGGATTTTTTATACATTTGCTTTCTAACTATGGTCAGTTATAGGCGCGATACAGGAAAGTCACTATCTGACCACGGGTGCAGGTGGCATTGGGAGCAAAGCTCTTTTCGCTGACGCCGGTGGTGATGCCCTTTTCAACAGCCCAGAGCACCGCATCATAGTAATACTGTTCACCGGATACATCCTCAAAGGGATTAGTGTCTCCGCCTGCCGCTATCTTCCCGGCAGCACGCCAAAGGAAGGTAACAATCTGGCCGCGATTGCAGTTTTCGTTGGGTCCAAAGCTATCGGCAGACACGCCGGTGGTGATGCCGTTTTCCAGAGCCCAGAGAACTGCATCGTAGTAATACTGTCCCTCGGCAACGTCCGTGAAGGGATTTTCGCTGCTCTGGGGGGCGGGCTCTCCGGCAGCGCGCCACAGGAAGGTTACAACCTGAGCGCGGGTGCAGCCATTGGCGGGAGCAAAGCTGTCAGCAGACACGCCGCTGGTTATCTTCTTGTCAGCTGCCCAGCAAACAGGCTCGTAGAAATAGTCATTCTCGGTCACATCAATGAAGCCTGCAGTGGGAATTGCGGGAATGCTGTCTGTACGCAGCTCTCCGCATCTTTCGCAGCTGAAGCTCATCACTCCGTCGCTGCCTGTAACGGGACGCTGGGTTACAGTGCCCTCGCTCCAGACATGGCCCAGAGCATCGGTGTGGTTATCGGTGTAAGTGTCTCCGCAGTGGCAGGTATGGGTTGTATAGCCGCCCTCTGTACAGTTAGGCTCGGTAATGACCGCGCTGTAAGCATGGCCCGGTGCGCTTCCCACATCAGTCACAGTGTCCTTATAGCCGCAGACAGAGCAGATTGCACTTTTTGTGCCGTCGGCGGTGCAGGTGAAATTGCCGTCGGAAATGTATTCTCCGAAGCTATGACCCAGTGCGGCTTCGGGGACGGCCACATAGCTATAGCCGCAATCGGTGCAGCTAAGAATGGTACCGCCGGATGCGGTGCAGCTGGGGGCAATGTAGCTTTCAACGAAGCGGCTGGAATCAAGCTGATCCTTGCCGTTTTCATATATACGTATATCCAGATACTTGTGGGTAAGGCGGTAACTGCTGTTGCCTATGTAGTTGATGATAAAATCAAGTCCGTTGGCCTTATAGCTAGGCTCGGCGCGGAGGCTTCTTTGTTTTTCCGCCTTGGCCTTTGTCCAATGGTTCGTCATCGCTGCAGGCCCAAATACAGTTTCGCCCAGGTCATTGTCATACACGCTGACGTATATCATGTTGCTTCCGTCTTCGGAGAGAACATTTTCAATGCGGAAGCTGTAGATATGCTTGGACGAGTACTTAAACTGGTCCTTCATTTCCACGCCTATATAGTGGGTAAGGGTATCTGTGGCGCCCTTGCCTTTTTCTACCTGAGTCACCTCATAGCTATATATCCACGTGTTGTATCTTGTATACTGTAAAAGGGAGGGGAGAGTATTGCTCATGCTGCTGAGTGTGGAAAAAGCAAGGCTGGTTACACCCTTCATGTCATATTCCACCACCCAGGGCTTGTTGTGAGCAAGGATTATGGGTTCGTCCAGCTTGAAATAGTAGCTTACATCACCGGTGGTGCTGCTGACATATTCTTTGCGGCTCACGCCGCCCTGAGCATAGCCATTGCTAGTGTCGGAGTTGAGGATATGGTTTTCGGCATCATATATCCAATGGAAGCTATTGCCGCTGTGGTCGCAATTATAGGGGACTTCTATGGTAAAGTTCTTACTGAATTCCCAGTAAAAAGTATCAAGCCCCATAATAGTCATAAGAACACCGAGGTTCTTAAGTCTCTGGTCCTTGGCGGTATTAAATCCCTTTTTTGAGATGGTGTAATAGTCGGAGTTGAAATCAAAATCATCATAGGTCCGCAGTTCAATGCTGTAGGTGGCGCTGTTTTCGCTTACCGCGGTGCGAACAAAGTTCATTTTCAGATTGAGCCCGCCGGTCAAAAGCTCCATCACATCATCATTGCGGTTTACAGATCCCTTATAGAGCGACGTCTTGGTTGCTGCGTCTGTTCCGTAGTTGTTCTTGGGAGTGGCCACGGTACCGATTTTGCTATTCTGATTTGAAAGCACCGGAGTACCGTCTTTGCTGGGGATATAGTCGCTGGCGCTTCGATATGCATACATAGAGTATGAATATCCATAGTTGTGCCAGGAAGGACCTCCGGCTGCGTAGAGCTCAGAAAGATTCATCTCCTGCATTTTTACTATGGAGCGATAGATGGTTTCCACCAGGGTCTCTTTCATGACATTGGAATTGAAAAGAGCAGCAACCATAGGGTCGCCTTCCCTGAGTATCACATCGCTGCTGCCACCCCAAAATGCGCGTATGAAGAAATCTTCAAAAGCTTCGTCGGCAGCATCAGCAACATTAACCTGTGCAGCATAATTGTTAACCAGGTTTTGTGCTGCTTGCTTTATTATTGCTGCATCTTCCACATTCACAGCGGCCACATCGGATGCCGGAAAAAGGCCAAACACAGATACCAGTACCAGCAAAATCGCGGCAATTCTCTTTTTCATATGTTCCTCCAAGCTTAGAAATCACACGGCATTTTACCACAAATTGGAATGAATTTCAATATAAAACGTGTTCTAATTTTTGATTTTTCCATATCATTTTGTTGTATTTCTTCCGGCCATAAAAACCGACAGCCCCCTCATCAGAGGGGGCTGATAAATAGTCTGCCGGGGTCGTCGCGCCCTACGGGTGCAGAAATGGAAATTATGCGTATTCGCCAGTGTGTATTGCTGAAATGCAGTGTCTGCGGCACGGCGGGAGCAAGCCCCCGCCCTACGCTTATCCAGCAAGGCGTATGTGATTCGCCATGGCGGAACAAAAGAACAGCTTCCGCTGTGCGGGACGTCCGGGAGGCCGTCCCCTACGAAGGCTCGTGGAAAAACTCAAGCCCTTTTAAGCTGCAGACTCAGGCGGTCGGCAATCATGGCGATGAATTCGCTATTAGTGGGCTTGCCTTTTATATTGCTGACCGTGTAGCCGAAAAAGCGCTGGAGGGTATCAAGGTCACCCCTGTCCCACGCCACCTCGATGGCGTGGCGGATGGCGCGCTCAACGCGGCTGGGTGTGGTTGCATACTTCTTGGCCACGGTGGGATACAGCACCTTGGTGACGGCGTTTATTACATCCATATCATTTATGGTAATGATAATGGCCTCGCGGAGATACTGATAGCCCTTTATATGTGCGGGAACGCCTATTTCGTGGATTATCTCCGTGACAGTGGCCTCAAGATTGCTCTCGCCTGAGCCTGCAGGTACTACAGCAGGAAGCATGGCACGACGGGGCGCGGCAGCCTCCCGGATATGTCGAATGAGCTCGGAGATGTCGCAGGGCTTGGGGATAAAGTAATAAGCTCCCCTCTCGGCGCAGCGGGACACCATAGACTCATTATAAAAGGCCGACACCACCATAGTCACCGGGGCGCAGCCAGTCTCCGAAAGTCGCTCCATAACGCCGAAGCCATCTATTTTGGGCAGCACAAGGTCCAGCAGAATCACATCCGGTCTCTTTTCGGCAGCCTGTGCCAGCGCCTCCAGTCCGTCCCCCACTGCCGCAACTACCTCTATATCCTTCTCCTGGGCAAGGGTATCCGCCATCAGAAGTCTGAAATCTTCACCGCTGTCGGCGATCATTACCCGTATCTTAGTTTCCATAATGTTTCCTCCAAATTGATTTTAACTCACGGCCTGCACTTTTTATTTTTCGTGGAAACACCGTTGATTTAAGAATAATTTACCATATACTTAGCATTTTTGCAATAAACCGAGCCCCTCAGCGGGGGTACTTTTTGTTTACATAATTCGACATAAAATATTATTTCTGTCCCCTGATTTCGACGCTCTGTGTCGATTTTCTGCTTCTTATTCCCCTTTTCGTGTGGAAAGTGTCGATGCCTGTCGAAATATTTTTGCTGTCAAAGCCGGGTCTACATAAATAAAACAATACCCCTGTCCGGCCTTAGCGGGACAGGGGTATAAAAAGTAACATCAGATTCAGGCAGCTGCCTTTTTGCGTCCGAATAGATACTGGTAAGCAAAGATCAGGAGGATGACCACAAGGCCGATAGCATCGGTGACGCCGCCGGGGATGATAAGGAGGAGGCCGCCGCCGATTGCAACGATGCGCAGTATCCAGTGGAGGGGCTTGCCGAGGAAGCCGCTGAGGCCCGCAGCCACACCAAAGATACCGATTATGGAGGTTGCGGTTATCTGGATAACTTCAAGCACACCGGTATCGATAAAGAGCATGGCGGGATTAAGGGCAAAGACATAGGGCACAATGAAGGCCGCAATGGCCAGCCGCGTGGCGTTGATGCCTGTCTTCATGGGATTTGCTCCCGCAATGGCGCTGCCTGCGTAGGCTGCCAGAGCAACGGGAGGCGTAATATCGGCCACGATGCCGAAGTAGAACACGAAAAAGTGGGCCGCCATGGGGTCGATGCCCACGGTGGTGAGGATGGGTGCGCAGGTGGAGGCCATGATGCAGTAGTTTGCGGTGGTGGGAACGCCCATACCCAGAACTATGCAGCAGAGCATTGTGAAGAACAGTGCGATAAAGGGCTTACCCGCGGCCATCTGAACAATGGCGTTGATGATAACGGAGGCAAGGCCGGTTACGGTGATGCAGCCGGTGATTATACCTGCAACAGCGCAGGCCACGCCAACGGAGATGGAGCTTTTTGCGCCGGACTCAAGGGCCGCAAAAAGTTTGCCCAGAGTTTCCAGAATGCCCTTTCCGCCCTGGCGATTCTCCTTTGCAACAAAGCACACCACAATGGCGGCAAGGATGCTGACAGCGGCGGAGAAGGCCATGGTTTTGGAACCGCTGCTGACCAGCCAAACAAGGAGAATGAGGGGGATGAGCAGGTAGCTGCGCTTTATAAGCTGGCCCATTCTGGGGAGGTACTCACGGGAGATGCCCTTGAGGCCCAGCTTCTTGGCTTCAAGATGGGCGGCAATGAATATGCCCAGGAAGTAAAGAATAGCGGGGAGGATGGCCTTGACGATAATGTTGGAATAAGGCACGCCCACATAGTCCGCCATCAGGAAGGCGGCGGCTCCCATAATGGGAGGCATTATCTGTCCGCCTGTGGAAGCGGCTGCCTCAACAGCGCCGGCAAACTCGGGCTTATAGCCGTTTTTCTTCATCATGGGAATGGTAACGGAGCCGGTGGTAACAGTGTTGCCAACGGAGGAGCCGGAGACCATGCCGCAGAGGGCGGAGGACACAACGGCAACCTTTGCGGGACCGCCGGCAGCGGTGCCGAAGAGGCTGTTTGCAAGGCTTATGAAGTATTCGGCAATACCTGTCTTCTCAAGGAAAGCGCCGAAGATGATGAACACAACTATGTATTTGCTGCATACGTTGACGGGGGTGGTGAGAACTCCGTTTTCGCCGTAAAACAGCTCATAGAGAACTCGCTGGAGAGAGAGGTTCTTGCCTATAAAGGCGTAGAGCACGAAAAATCCGGCCACACAGAGGATAGGCAGGCCCACGCTTCTGCGGCACAGCTCCACAACGGAGACAAGACCTATGACCGCAATGATAAGCAGCATGGGATTTTTTGCGACTCCGCCGTAGCTCATCTTCACTATATCCATGGCATTGAAGGCATAGTAGAAGAAAGCGGCGGTGCCCAGCACCATAAGCACAATGTCATACCAGGGAAGAGCGTTGACCTTAACGTGCTTCTTGGTGGCGGGGTAGCTGAGATAGCCGATGATTATGATAAAGCCCACAAAGCTTGTGAGACGGGTCTGCTCCAGGAAGTTGCCCCAGAGGGTAACATAGATGCAGAAAAGGGAGAACAGAGCAAGAATGCAGCGGACTATGATCTTGGGAGTTCCTTCCCATATACGGGTATTGCTTTCTCTGTCATACTTGCGCATGACCTCATTTACGTCAACACTGCCGTCGGCATTGAGCTTGGCTTCGATGCGGTCCTCATTCTGCTTTTTCTTCAAAAAAGCCATTTTCGGGCCTCCTTTGCTGAGATTTACGGTTTCTTAACGATTCCTGAAAAAATGACAGGGGCTGCGATGCTCCAAAGGAGCACCGCAGCCTTTATTGCCAGCTTTCAGATACTTATTGACTTATCAGTCAACAGTGTCAACAGTGATGCCCTTCTCGGCGAAGTACTTGGCAGCGCCGGTGTGGTAGGGAACGCCGCAGACAGAAGCGAATTCCAGATCAAGAGCTGCGCCCTTGGCATAGGCGGCGGTGATATCATCCTTGTTCTCAAAGATGGTGGAGACGATCTCGTAAACGGTGTCCTCATCAATATCGGCATTGACAACGATGGTGGCCTTTACGCCAACGGTCAGAGTGTCGCCGTCGATTCCCTTATAGGTGCCGCCGGGGATGGTGTACTTGGCGTAGAGAGCGGAGGTCTCCATGAGCTTTGCAATGTGCTCATCGTCCAGCTGAACCAGGTATGCGTCGGTGGTGGCGCACAGCTCGGTGACAGCGGAGGTGGGCTCGCCTGCAACGATGAAGGCGGCGTCGATCTTGCCGTCCTTGAGAGCGTCGGCAGAGTCGGCGAAGGAGAGGTACTGAGCGTCAATGTCAGCCTCGGTCAGGTCATAAGCACCCAGAACGTCGATGGCGTTGAAGTAAACGCCGGAGCCGGCGGAGCCAATGGAAACGCTCTTGCCTGCAAGGTCAGCGACGGTCTTGATGTCGGGGTTGCAGGTGACGATCTGAACGGTCTCGGTGTAGAGAGCGGCAACTGCGCGGAAGCAGGTGATGGGCTCGGCGTCGGCAAAAATATTGGTGCCGTTATATGCGTAGGAAGCAACGTCGTTCTGAACGAAGCCCAGCTGTGCGTCGCCTACATCCATAAGCTCAAGGTTGGCCTTGCTACCGTTACCGGCAACAGCAGTGACAGCTACATCAGTATTGTTGGTGATGTACTGAGCAAGAGTGCTGCCGTAGGCATAATAGGTACCGGAGGTACCGCCGGTGGTGAAGGTAAGTTCGCTGCTGCCGCCACCGCAGGCGCAGAGGCCAAGAGCGAAGCAAAGTACCAGTGCAAGAGCAATAATCTTCTTCATTTTGTTTTCCTCCTTAGGTGTAAATTTGCGAAAATGAAAGTTTGCGAATCCGAAAATTCATTATGGATGCATTATATACCTCATTGTTGGGAATTGCAAGCCCAAAAATGAAAGTTTTATAAAAAATATTGCAACTTCATTAATTTATCGTGTTAAATCGCTGTCAATTTGTCGCTTTTATCAATTAAAGCGCCTCAAATTGAACAAATTGCACATAATGTGTCCCTCGTGCAGGAAACTTACAGCGTAAGCAATCCGTCACATTTGCAGTGTTGGGCACGGAAAAGCATGAACCAAAACCGTCATTGCGAGGAGCTTTAACGACGTGGCAATCCGCTCCCCTTCTCCCAAACACCAGTGTGAGCACTGGTTCGGAATGACGACTATGGTGCATCTTGCGTTTTGCACCATAGCTGCCCCCGGGGCCTTTCAGGGCAGCTGGCCCGCAATGCGCAGAGCCAGGCTGAGAATTCCGATATTATCGGAATATATTTCCTCAAAGTCGCTAATAGGCAAGGGATTTGTTCCCCTGCCCGCCTCGATGGTGTAACCGGGGCGGTTGAATTCCTGAATGAACCAGTCCTTGTAGCCCGCAAAACCCGAGGCATAGGGAGTTTCCTCAACGAAGTAGCCGCTGACATCTCCGAAGGCCTCGGCAATATCCCGGCTGTACTCCGGCTCATAGTCAAGAAACTTCCAGAATATGACCTCCCCCTGTGTGTGGTAGGCCAGAATCAGCCGCGGGCCAAAGGATAAGGTATGCTCATAAACCGCTCTGCTCTCAGGAGCGGATAGAGGCGCTGTGCCAACATAATCCCGGGGTGCGGGACTTGTAAAGCCCTGGGCGAACTTTATCTCACGGGCCTGCTCCCACCCGGCGGGGTATTGGAGATTTAAGTCCACCCCTTGGATATTGGCCTTCCAGCCCGAGGGGAAGGGTATATCCGGGTAATCCCCCGCAATATCCGCCGCCCGCTCATAGTATTGCCCGCCGCTCAGTGCGCCGGTGACCAGATCTATGGCGTCTATATCCACGGCGGGGACTATACTGACAGTGGCAGAAGCCAAAAGCTCCCGGGCGCTGTAGCCGTATATCTCACCGCTGCGGGCATAGGCGGCAGCAAGCTCCTCGCAAAAGCGCAGAAGCAGCGGCGCGGTTATCCACTCATTTGCGTGGTGCACTCCGCTTAAAAAGACTCGCCCTCCCCCGCTGCCCAGTTCGAGGCTGCGAATGGGCTTTCCCATGACGCTGCGGCCTATTTCACCAAGGCGAATAAAGGGGTATCTGGCCGCAAGCCCACGGCAGACAAAGCCCACAGTCTCGCTGAACCAGTTTATAGTAGTGGGCGTAACGGAAAAATTAAGGGGCACATTTATCCGCTGCCCCGGCTGAAGCCGCGTAGGCACAAGTCCGGGATTGGCCGTTAATATGGCGCTTACGGAGCTTCCGTAGCTGAGGGCTATGCGGTAGAGAGTATCTCCCGGCCTCACCCGATAGACGGCGTAGCCTGTGTAATAGGGCTCCAGTGCCTGATGGGTTCTGGGCCCCGCTATGCCGTCCGGCGTTAGTCCCACTCTGCGCTGAAAGGCCTTAAGGGCGGCCATGGTCTGCGTTCCGAAAACTCCCGTTGTGTCGTCTGTGAATGTGCCCGCCCTTCTCAGGGCAAGCTGCAGCAGCTGTACCTCCGGACCTATATCTCCCATTCGCAAAAGCCTCATATATGTTCTCCCTTCCGCTCCCTTTTAAATATTTTTTAATATTAAACAATATTAAATGTATATATGGCCTTTCAAAAAAATATCTCAGTAAAGCAAAGATTTGCTGAGTGTTTTTTCGTCTCAGCAAGCCATAATGAATTTGTGCAGCGGCAAACGCACAAATCGAAATCCATGGGAAGAGGAAAATATATGAAAAAAATATGGGCTTGTGTGCCCGCCGTGACATTGGCGGCGGCAATATGGCTGAGTGCAGACGCCCTTGCTCTGGAGGCGTCGGAGCTCATACCGGTGGGGGACGCAGTTGGGATCGAAGTAAAAATGGACGGGGTACTGGTGGCGGAGGCCGGTAAAGTGGAAACCGGCTCCGGAGAAGCCTCCCCCGCCCGGGACGCGGGTATATGCCCCGGAGATGTTATTATATCCGTAAACGGCAGGGCCGTATCTACTGCAGCGGAGTTTCTCTCCGCGGCGGCTTCCTTCGACGGAAGTCCTGTGAGCCTTGTGGTTAAGCGGGAGGGACGGGAGATAAGCTTCAACCTATCCCCCGCCCAGACCGAAGAGGGCAGCTGGCAGCTGGGTCTGTGGCTCCGGGACGGAGTGAGCGGCATGGGCACCGTCACATTTTTTGACCCCGCAAGCGGCACCTACGGGGCTCTTGGACACGGTATCAACGACCTTCGCTCCGGGGAGCTGATGCCCATAGACAGCGGCAGCATACTTGAGGCAGAGGTGACGGAGGTTGTGCCGGGAGCCGTGGGCAGCCCCGGTGAGCTTCGTGGAGCCATAGACAAGGCCCATGTGCTGGGCAGCCTTGAGAGCAACAGCATCTGCGGTATTTTCGGCCACGCCTCCCCCGAGGAATTTTCTGCCGGCTCTCCCCTGCCCGTTGCCTCCCCCGAAGAGGTGGTGCTGGGCGAGGCCAGCATCCTCTGCAATGTGAGCGGCAGGGAAACAAAGGAGTACGCCGTGGAGATATGCCGGGTATACCGGGGTGAGGACGAGGTGCGCAGTATGCTCCTGTGCATCCGGGACAGCGAGCTTCTCTCAGTAACCGGCGGAATAGTCCAGGGCATGAGCGGCAGCCCCATTATTCAAAACGGCAAAATCGTGGGAGCGGTGACCCACGTTCTTGTAAACGACCCCACACGGGGCTATGGAATCTTTATCGAAAAAATGCTGGATGCAGCGGGATAATTAAAAATCGTGGGCTGTTGCCCAGAATTTTTTCAGG
>JAZSFJ010000109.1:0-14651 GCA_045532145.1 Oscillospiraceae bacterium | reverse complement strand
TGTGGAGGCCGGGATAATAAACGGCACTTCCAAGACTGAGCTTTCCCCCAAGGGCACTGCCACCCGCGCTCAGTGCGCGGCGATACTTCACCGTTTCGCTCTCTGGACCGAGGTAAATATGCCCGTGCCCAGTCCTGAGCCCAGTGTGAAGCCTACACCTACACCTATACCCACACCCACGCCTACATCCACGCCCACACCTACGCCCACGCCCACACCTACACCCACGCCCACACCTACACCCACGCCCACACCCACACCCACGCCCACACCCACACCCACGCCTACACCTACTCCCACGCCTACGCCTACGACTACTCCCACACCTGACGAATGGGTTCCGGATGAGAATGAGACTGAGAGGTAAAAATAGGCCCTTTGTTTGTATAAGTAAGCTATGACCAATTTCACATTAAAAATCGCTGGCCGCATTATTGCGGTCAGCGCCATATATGAGACAAGTCGGGACTATTGCCGGGAGTATTTGTGCTCCGGTGAGGCGGATTTCGCCGTCAGCATCGCTCCCGAGGACATAGCCCGGGAGGCGGATATAAGCCGCCGCACCCAGGGGCGGGGTTTCCCCGCGGCATATTTGGAGGCCATCGCCATCCAGCGCAAAATTGCCGAAGGGCTTTTTGACCACGGTGTGCTGCTGTTCCACGGCAGCGTGGTCGCTGTGGACGGGGAGGGCTACCTCTTCACCGCCACGAGCGGCACGGGCAAGAGCACCCACGCCCGGCTTTGGCGGGAGCTTTTGGGCCAGCGCGCGGTGATGGTGAATGACGATAAGCCCTTTTTGAGTTTTGGAGACTCCGTTTGCGGGACGTCGGGGACGCCGTCCCCTACGGAAATGGAGGGGCTCGGAAGGGATGTTGTAGGGGCCGGACACCTGGCCGGCCCTTGTGCGGCGGGAGCAAGCCCCCGCCCTACGGAGAATGTAGGGAACGGTCTTAACCGTTCCGAAAACCCGAATAAAGATGACAAAATAAACGTAGGGGCGACCTGCGGTCGCCCGCAAGCGGATATTGAATCTGCTCCTACGGTGCTGGTCCACGGCAGTCCGTGGAATGGGAAGCACCGCTTGGGGAGCAACATCTCCGTGCCCCTGCGCTGTGTGTGCATCCTTGAGCGGGGTGAGGAAAACGAGATACGCCCCATACCCGCCAAAGAGGCCCTGTTCATGCTGCTGCAGCAGAGCAACCGGCCCATGGATGGGGCGCGTATGCCCAAATACATGGACATGATAGACGCGCTGAGTCGTGGTGTGAGCTTTTACCGCCTGCGCTGCAACATGGACATAGACGCAGCCCGGCTGGCCTATGAGGCCATGAGTGGGGCTGCGGGCGGACATTGAATCCGTTACTACAGGATGGCGCGCCGGGGTCGTCGCGCCCTACGGGGAAGCTTTAAAAGGTGCGGCGGGAGCAAGCGCCCGCCCTACGGGTGCGGTGAATGCAAGCGGCGCACCGGGAGCGTCGCGCCCTACGGGGAGCCTTCAAAAGGCGCGCCGGGGTCGCCGCGCCCTACGGATAATGACAGTGTTAACTAGGCGGGAGCAAGCGCCCGCCCTGCGGATATTGAAAAATCGCGGTGAGAGTTATCCTCTCGCCGCGATTTCAGTTTATTCAAAATCTTTCTCTTACCCGTCCGGGATTGCAAAGCTCATAGCCGCCCAGGGCGCTGATGCGCTCCCGGAAAGCCTCGCTTTGCAGCACTTCAATGAGGCGGCGGACCATGGGGCTGTCCCATGCATAGTCGGGGATGAGCAGGTCGTACTGCTCCATACAGATGGGCAAAAAGTCCAGATCATAGAGCTTGGCGGCGGAATAGATGCCCATGCCCGCGTCGGCGGTGCCGGAGACTATCTGGGCCGCCACGGAGGTGTGGGTGAACTCCTCGCGCTCGTAGCCGTAGATTCCCGCGGGGTCTATGCCCTCCTGTTTGAGGAGGTAATCTATCAGAATTCGGGTGCCGGAGCCCTTCTGGCGGTTGACGTAGCGCAGGCCATCCTTGGTGAGGTCTGCGATTGTTTTTATGCCGAGGGGGTTGCCCTTTTGGAGCATGAGACCCTGACTGCGGCCCACGCACTCCACAAGGCGCACGCCGCCCTTGGGGAAATAGCGGCGAATAAAAGCGGTGTTGTAGCTGCCGTCATTTTCGTCCAGCAGGTGCACTCCGGCGATGTGGGTCTCCCCACGGCGCACGGCCATGATGCCGCCCATGCTGCCAACATGGCTGGAGCTCATGTAAGCGCCGCTGTCCAGAAGATGGAGCATATCCCCCAGCTCGTCCAGCAGGGGGTCGTGGCTGCCAATGGCAACGAGGGTGTTCTCAAGCTCGGCTCTGGGACGCAGGAGCTTTACGCGCACCTTGCTGCCGGCCTCATAGCCCTCAAGGCCTTGAGGAATTTCCAGTATGCCGTCGGCCTTCATGAAGGAGCTGACAACGCCGCTGCCTCTGTTCAGGGGGGTGGCCATCAGCTTGTCCCCAACCTTGCCCATGCGGACGCGGACAAACTCCCGGTACTTGAGGCCGGAGACCACGGGGCGGGAGAGGCTGGCTTCGGCATACTCGCCTTCGGCGGCGCTGCGGCAGAGCCACTCATCCACAAGGGGCTTCATAAGCTCCTCCATGACGATGATGCCGGAAACGGGGTAGCCGGGAACGCCCAGCACGGGCTTAGCCCCGCTGTAGCCCAGAATGGCGGGCTTGCCGGGACGGATGGCGAGACCGTGGTAGAGTACGCCTCCCTGCTGGGCTATGACGGAGGCGGAAAAGTCCTCACGACCTGCGGAGGAGCCGGCGTTGAGCACAACGGCGTCGCACTTCTCGGTGGCTTCCCTGAGGGCGGCTGCCAGAAGCTCCTTTTTGTCGGGAACGATGGGGAAGCACACGCTCTCTGCGCCCCATTCCCGGAGCATGGCGGAGAAAATGGAGGAGTTGAACTCGATAATGTCCCCTGCCTTGGGATTATCCGTGGGAGGCACTATCTCGTCGCCGGTGGGGATAAGGCCCACCACCATGGGGCGGATGACCTCAACTTCCAGCACGCCGCCTGCCAGCATGGAGCCGATGGCGGCGGGGCTTATGCGGCAATGGGAGGGGAGTATCATCTCCCCGGCGCAGATGTCCTCGCCTATCTGGCGGATATGCTGCCATGGTGCGGCGGGGGCGAAAAGCTTTACCCTGCCGTCGGACTGACGCACCACGTCCTCAATCATCACAACGGCGTCCCTGCCCTCGGGGATGGGGTCACCGGTGTCAACAACGGTAAACTGGGCCTCCTCAAGGGTGACGGGGCTGGTCTCCCCGGCGCCGAAGGTGTCCGCGGCGGTGACGGCGATGCCGTCCATGGCGCTGGCGGGGTAGTGGGGGGCGCAGATGTGGGCGTACACCGCCTTAGCAGTGATGCGGCCGCAGGAGTGGGTGACGGGGATGGTCTCCGTCTTGGGGGCGAAGCCATTTTCCTTCAAAAGGGCGATGTATTCGTCTCTGGCCTTGTCCAGAGCTACGTTGGTAAGATAATGAAAGGCCATATTTTCAAACCTCCTGATATGTTGTGTAGAGGCTCACATCTACCGTCTCCCCGGCGGCGCAGCCTTCCCGGTCCCGGGGGATGCAGAAAAAGCCGTCGGCAGAGCAGAGAGAGCTGATAAGTCCGGACTTGCTGCGTATGGGCTGAGCCTGCCAGACCCCGCCCTCCTCGCAGAGGCTGACGCCGCCGTACTGGGCACGGCCGTGGTTGGCGCTGACGGACTCGGTGAGCCGGGCGGAAACGGTAATGGGCCGGGTTTCCCTGCCCATGAGGCGGTCAAGAGCAGCGCGGACGAAGATGCGGCTTACAAACCATGCGGCTCCGGGGTGGCCGGGGAGGCCGAAAACGGGTTTTTCCCCGGTGAGGCCCAGAATGGTGGGCTTGCCGGGCTTCATGGCGATTCCGTGGAACAAAAGCTCCCCGCGGCTTTCGATAATACGCCCGGTGGCGTCCTTCATGCCTACGGAGCTGCCGCCGGAAATGAGCACGCAGTCGCATTCCTCAAGGGCCTTGTCCAGTGCGGCGGAAAGCAGCGCCTCCTCGTCCCGGACTATGCCGTATACCCTGGCTGTGGCGCCAAACTCCTCCATAATGGCAGAGAGCATGGGGGAGTTAATATCCCGAACCTGACCCTCGGCAGGCACTGCAGAGGGCTCCACTAGCTCGTCCCCGGTGGAGATGATGCCCACCACAGGGCGGGAGAGCACGGTGAGCCTCACTATGCCCATGGCGGCCAGAGAGCCTATATCCCGGCTTGTGATACGGCGGCCTTTTTGCAGAATCACCTTGCCGGGGTAGACGTCGTCGCCCTTGAATATAAGGTTTTCTCCGGGGGCAACGGGCTTGCTGAGGGCGATGGTGCCGCCCCCGAAGTCCTCGGAGTATTCTATCATGGCCACGGCGTCGGCGCCGGGGGGCAGGGCGGCTCCCGTGGGCACATAGGCGCAGCAGCCGGGGGACAGAGCTTCGCCGGAGCCCTGTCCCATGCCTATGCTGCGGCTGAGCGTCAAAAGGGCGGGAATAGCCTCGGAGCAGCCGAAGCAGTCGGCGGCCCGGAGGGCGTAGCCGTCCACGGTGGAGCGGTCAAAGCCGGGGACATATTCCGTCGCAGCGATGTCTGCTGCCAGCACGCGGCCAAGGGCTGCGGAAAGCTCCACAACCTCGGTTTTGGCAAGGGGAGCGATTTTTTTCTTTATGAGGGCAAGTGCCTCGTCGGGAGTGAGAACTGTAAGCATGGACTTCCTCTTTCTTGCTTTTTTATAGGGAACAGATTATACTTGTATCAATAAAGTACGAAGGTGTTGAATTAGCTATGGAGCAGAGGTTTATTCGCAATATCCCCACCATTACTGAGGCGGAGCAGTGCGCTCTCCGCACAAAGTCGGCGGTCATAGTGGGCTGCGGCGGCTTGGGCGGCTATATTGCCGAGTTTCTGGCCCGGGCGGGAGTGGGAAAGCTGACTCTGGTGGACGGGGACAGCTTTGAAGAGAGTAACCTAAACCGCCAGCTTTATGCCCTGCCTGAGAATATGGGCGAGAGCAAGGCCCGCTGTGCCGCCCAGCGGCTGAGGGCCATAGACAGCGCCATTGAGCTTCGCTGCTTTGAGGAATTTTTCAAATCTGAAAACGCTGAGGCCATTCTGGCTGAGGCGGATATTGTCATGGACGCTCTGGACAGCATCCCCACAAGACTTCTCCTTGAGGATGAGTGCTCGGGGCGTGGGCTGTGCCTTGTCCACGGAGCTGTGGAGGGCTGGGGACTGCAGGTCTGCGTTTCCGCCCCCGGCAGCAATATGCTCCACCGCCTCTATGGGGACATTTCCCCCGGCGGTGGCAAAAGCGTGCTGTCCCCTGTGGTGGCTGCCTGTGCCGGGCTGCAGTGTGTCGAGGCCATAAAAATACTCTGCGGCAGACCCCCGGAGCTTGAGGGCAAACTCCTTGTGGGGGATTTGCAGAGCATGGAATTTATGAAGGTGGAATTCTGATACACATATTATAGGTGCATATGCTCCGAAAAGCAAGGCCGCGGTATGAGGCCCTATATGCATGTTTGGCATATGCTAAATGAAACTTGGTTATATAAAGGCGAATTTTCTTGCGCTTATATTCGCATTGGTGTATAATTCGTCCGTAACAAGTGTATTCACCCCTCAGGTGAAGAAGGTTGACGAGCCTCTTTCCCTCTGGCGGCTATGGGATTATTGCGCCCATTTGCCTGCTGACGGAGAGAGGCTCGACGCACTTTAAAGCAAATACTTTAGGAGGAAACAAAATGAAGAAACTTATGTCCATCATCCTTGCAGCTTTGATGCTGCTTGCTCTCCTTGCCGGCTGCGGCCAGACTGCCCCCGAGACTCCCGCCGAGCCCGCACCCGCTGCTCCCGCAGAGCCTGAGACCCCCGCCGAGCCCGAGACTCCCGCAGAGCCCGAAGAGCCCGCAGAGCCCGAGCTTCCCGCTGTTGACCTGAGCATCCTCTATGAGCAGGATGACAGCATGATCAACACCTACTCCCTGCTGGCCGTGAATCCTGATGCTCCCTTTGTGGATGCTGACGGCAACGCCGTAGAGGGCGTGGCTCTCAACACCGTAGGCGCCGAGGCCCTCATCAACTGGTTCATCTCCGAAGAGGCCAAGACCCTTGCCGGTGAGTTCGGCTATGAGCAGTACGGCGAGTACCTCTTCTACGTCCTCGAGGACGGCGCTCTCTCCACCGCTGAGATCCCCGCTGCCACCGAGGAGACCAAGCTCATCCGCCTCTCCACCACCACCTCCGTCAACGACTCCGGCCTGCTGGGCTATCTGCTCCCCATCTTTGAGGAAGCCTACGGCTACGAGGTAGAGGTCTACTCCGCCGGTACCGGCAAGAGCATCAATAATGCCAAGATGGGCAATGCCGACCTTATCCTTGTCCACTCCAAGAAGCAGGAGACTGCTTTTGTTGATGAAGGCTTCTCCTATGTGCTGGAGGGTCAGGAATCTGAGCGCCTGAGCTTCATCTATAACTTCTTCGTCCTCTGCGGCCCCTCTGCTGACCCTGCAGGTGTCAAGGACTGCGCCACTGTTAAGGACGCTTTCGCCGCCATCGCAGCAGGCGAGTATCCCTTCGTCTCCCGCGGCGATGCCTCCGGCACCCACACCAAGGAGATCTCCCTCTGGCACGAAGATCTGGGCATCACCACCGAGAGCGACTCTGTGGCAGCTTACACCGCATGGTATAACTACTCCAACGCAGGTATGGGCGTCTGCCTGACCATGGCTGAGGAGCTGGGCGGCTACATCCTCTCCGACAAGGCCACCTACCTCACCTTCCGCGCCAACGGCGGTATCATGGGCTAAGCCTCGGCAAGTAAAAAAATATAAGGCGGCGGAAATTTTCCGCCGCCTTTTTCAGCGCATCATTCGTAGGGAGGCCTGTGGTCGCCCGCGGGCGATTCGTGAATCGCCCCTACGGTCAAAAATTGCACCGTGCCCGTAGGGCGGCCGCTTGCTGCCGCCCCAAATTCCCGCCGCAATTCCCATCGCATCATTCGTAGGGGCGACCTGTGGTCGCCCGCGCGCTAGAGACTGTGTTTTGTTGCAATTTGCGGCGAATTGGGTTTGCACCTGCGGGCGACCGCAGGTCGCCCCTACATTGAAATTTTAAGGTTTCCGCTTCTACACCATCGACTGTCCAACGCTTTTCCTGTTGCCCATACCCCATTGATGTTGTATACTTTAGAAAAGACCCAGAAAGGAGGGAAAGCAAGTGTCCTCAGCCATTCAAAAGGCCATAGATTTAATATTCAGCGCCGACCCGGAGCTGCTTAATATTCTGGGCACCACGGCACGGCTTTGCCTCACAAGCTCCCTTCTGGCTCTCATTATCGGTGTGCCTCTGGGTGTGTGGCTGGGCTCTGCCCGCTTCCCCGGCAAAGGGGCGCTGGTGGTCATTAACCGCACCCTCATGGGTATGCCCCCGGTGGTCTGCGGCCTTATTTTCTATATGCTCTTTTCCGGTGTGGGCCCCTTCGGCAAGCTGAAGCTGCTCTTCACCGTCACCCTCATGATAATTGCTCAGGTAGTGCTCATTACCCCCATAGTCATCGGCAATATGGAGAGCTTTGTCTCCGCCATTTCCGCGGACCTGCGGGAGACTGCCATAGGTCTGGGCCTTGGACGGGGCAGACGCTACCTCCTTTTGATGAACGAGAGCCTTTACCATATTTTCTCCACCTATCTTCTGGCCTTTGCCCGCGCAATAGCCGAGGTGGGCGCGGTAAGCATGGTTGGCGGCGCTATCGCGTGGAAAACCAATGTGATGACCACGGCCATCATGCAGTATACAAACCGGGGCAATTTCTCTCTGGGCATAGCCCTTGGTATAATTCTGATGACCATATCCCTTGTGGTTAATATCGTCATATCCCTTGTGCAAAGGAGGCTGAGCCGATGAAGCTGGAGGCCCTTTCCAAGACCTACGAAGGCCGCCGGGTGCTGGATTTTCCCGGCTTTGAGCTGGAACCCGGGGAGATATGTGCAATTATTGGCGCAAACGGCAGCGGCAAGAGCACCCTTGCAAGGATAGCAGCCGGAGTTCTGGAGGCTGACGGCGGCACAAAACCCTTTGCCGCCAGACCGGATGTGGGTTATATGCCCCAGAAAAGCTACGCTTTCCGCATGAACGCCCTTAATAATCTCCGCCTTGGCGGCGGCGACGAGGCAAAGGCCATGGAAATGCTGAAAAAACTGGGCATTTACCATCTGGCCAAAAGCCCCGGCAAAAAGCTCTCCGGGGGTGAGACCGCCAGAATGGCGCTGGGCCGCGTGCTTATGGAGACCCATGAGCTTATTATTCTCGATGAGCCCACAGCCTCCATGGATATGGAGTCCACCGCCCTCAGCGAGGAACTTATCCGGGAATACTGCCGGGAGACCGGCGCTGCGGCGTTGTGGGTCACCCACTCTCTGGCCCAGGCAAGACGTGTGGCGGACAATATAATGTTCCTCAATAAGGGCTGCCTTGTGGAGTGGGGCAAAGGGGAGGATGTTTTGAATCACCCCCAAATGGCCGAAACAAAGGAATTTCTGAAGTTTTATGAATAAGATAATCCGCAGGAACCACATTGTGTTGGTCCTGCGGATTTGTGCGTATTTTCGTATTTCCCGTAGGGGACGGCGTCCTCGACGTCCCGCATAAATGGCGGCGGCAAGCAGCCGCCCTACGAATCAGGATTTGCCCCTTGAATGCACTCCCTCAAAAATACAAAAGGGCCGGTCAGTGCCCGGCCCCTACGAATGGATTATTTACTTTCCTACGCTCTCCAAATACGCCTTTGGTCCCAGCTCATATAGGTCCTTGCCCCGACTGTCAATGACTACGGTGAGGGGCATATCCTCCACGGTGAGCTCCCTGAGGGCCTCGCAGCCCAGGTCCTCCCAGCAGATAAGCCGGGAAGCACGGACGCTTTCTGCCATCAATGCCCCGGCTCCTCCGGGGGCGGCCAGATACACCGCGCCGTTTCTCACGATGGCCTCTTTCACGGCCTCGGAGCGGCTGCCCTTGCCTATCATTATCTTCTGGCCCAAATCAAGAAGCCGTGGGGCGTAGGGGTCCATGCGCCCGGCGGTGGTGGGTCCTGCGGAGCCTATTACCTGACCGGGGGCTTCGGGAGTGGGACCCACATAATATACGGCGCTGCCCTCAAGGGGATATGGGGGCTCCATGCCTGCGTCCAGCATTTCCGTGATGCGCTTGTGTCCTGCGTCCCGGGAGGTGTATATCTTTCCGCTTAGCAGCACCTTATCTCCGGCTTTCAGCATAGTAAGGCAGTCGTCTGTGATGGGAGTTTTTATTTTGTATTCCATGCTCATATCTCCTTCGTGGCACGGCGGGTGGCGTGGCAGCTTATATTCACCGCCACAGGCAGCCCTGCCACATGGGTGGGGTGCTGCTCTATGGCAAGGCCCAGAGCGGTGGTTTTTCCGCCGAAGCCCTGAGGGCCGATCCCCAGAGCGTTCACCTTTTGGAGAAGCTCTTTTTCAAGCTGGGCATACATAGGGTCGGGATTGGCCGTGTCCAGGGGCCGAAGCAGAGCCTTTTTGGCCAGAGCCGCTGCCTTGTCGAAGGTCCCGCCTATGCCTATGCCCAGCACTATGGGAGGGCAGGGGTTGCTGCCGGCTGTTTTCACCGTTTCAAGGACGAAGTTTTTCACGCCCTCTATGCCGTCTGCGGGACGGAGCATGGCTATGCGGCTCATATTCTCGCTGCCGAAGCCCTTGGGCAGCACGGTGATGCGGCAGAGCTCGCCATCACAAAGCTCCACATTCAAAATGGCGGGAGTGTTGTCCCCGGTGTTTGTCCGGCGAAGGGGGTCAACGGCGCTTTTGCGGAGGAAACCCTCGCTGTAGCCCTGTCTCACGCCCTCGTCCACCGCCTCGGAGAGAGAGCCCTCTATGTGCACATCCTGACCAAGCTCAATAAAGACACAGGCAAGGCCCGTGTCCTGACAAATGGGCAGGCACTTTTCCTTTGCGCAGGCGAGATTTTTCTGCAGAAGCCCAAGAGCCTCTTTGGCAAGGGGCCAGGGCTCGGTCTCCGACGCTGCGCTGAGGGCGGCCTCCACATCGGCGGGGAGGCTGGAGGCAGCCTTTATGCAGAGCTCCGCCACCGTATCCCGAATGAGAGAGGCGGAAATAGTTCTCATATCACTGCACCCCGCTTTTCACAGTGCATCGCCGTACTTTTATGGGAAATATTCATATTTGTGCCCTCCTTGGGGGAAAGTCAGAATAATCTTTTGATTTAATACGATAAAGAAATCATATCACAATTTGAGGACAAAATCCATACAACTGCGTTGACAAAGCAAAATAAATTATTATAATTAAAATAGAAATACGTTCTACTTTTTTACGTTTTCAAATGAGAAAAATAAAACTTTTTGGAGGAGAAAATATGAACAAGACACTTGCCGGACTCAAAGTTATTGAGCTCAGTACCTTCATCGCAGTTCCCGCCTGCGCAAGATTCTTTGCTGACCACGGCGCCGACGTTATCAAGGTCGAGGCCAAGGGCGGCGACGCAGTCCGCTGGAACGGCGTCAGCGAGGGTCGCAGCGGCAGCCCCTATGAGAACACCACCTTCGATCTGGAAAACGCCAACAAGCGCGGCATCGTTCTGAACCTCAAGAGCGAGACCGGTAAGGAGATCCTCTTCAAGCTCCTTGAGGATGCTGACATCTTCCTCACCAACTGGCGTCCCCAGGCTCTGGCAAAGGCCGGCCTTACCTATGAAGAGCTCCACGAGAAGTTCCCCAAGATGGTTTACGGCACCCTCACCGGCTACGGCGACAAGGGTCCCGACAAGGATCTTCCCGGCTATGACTTCACCGCATTCTGGGCCCGCGGCGGTATCATGGACTCCCTCCGCCAGAAGGACGAATGGCCCGGCAACCTGATCCCCGGCATGGGCGACCACATCTCCGGTCTGCTCCTCTCCGCAGGCGTTATGGCTGCTCTCTTCAACGCACAGCGCACCGGTATCGGCGAGCGTGTATGCATCAACCTGCTCCACACCTCCATCTGGGATCAGGCCATCATGCTTCAGGCTGCCCAGTACACCGAGTACGGCCAGAAGTACCCCATCTCCCGCCGCACCGCCGACAACCCCTTCAACTGCGCTTATCGCTGCTCCGACGGCCGCTTCATGCAGATAAGCATGCCTCCCTTCGATATGTTCTATCCCCGCTTCATGCCCCTCATCGGCCGTGCAGACCTGGTTGGCGATCCCCGCTACACCATGGACAACATCACCAAGAACAAGCTCCATCCTGAGTTCGTTGACATCCTCACCGAGGGCTTTGAGAAGAAGACCGCTGCTGAGTGGGATGCTATTCTCACCGAGGCTGACATTCCCCACGCTCTGCTGAAGAGCTGGGAAGAGGTTCTGGAGGACGAGCAGGCATGGGCCAACGATGTTTACTACAAGATGGACTACCCCACCGGCAACCAGCGCGTTCTGGTCCGCCAGCCCATCTTCATCGGCGACGATCTGCCCGACTACAAGATGGCTCCCATGCTTGGCGAGCACTCTGAGGAAGTCCTCAAGGGTCTCGGCTACACCGATGAGCAGCTTGCTGAGCTCCACGAGCAGGGCATCTACAACACCTGGGAGGACCTGAAGTCCAAGCATGGCGGCTGATAAGTACAGCATGGGCAAAGAACATGCTGAACTTATCGCCGGTAAAACCCAAGATAAGTACAGCATGGGCGTGGACATTGGCTCCACCGCCTCTAAATGTCTGATTCTCAAAAACGGTAAGGAAACCGTGGGCAGCGCGGTCATCGACTCCGGCACCGGCACCTCCGGTCCCGGCAGAGCCGTGAGCGCCGCCCTCGGGATGGCGGGACTTACTATGGAGGATATCTCCTGCATCACCGCCACCGGCTACGGACGCAACACCTTTGAGGGCGCGGACTATATCATCAGCGAGCTTTCCGCCCACGCCATAGGCGCTCATGCCCTTTTCCCCGAGGCACGCACCGTCATCGACATTGGCGGTCAGGACGCCAAGGCCATCAGGGTCAGCGAGCAGGGCAAGCTTGAAAACTTCGTTATGAACGATAAGTGCGCCGCCGGCACAGGACGTTTTCTGGACGTTATGGCCAGAGTTCTGGAGCTGAAGGTCAGCGAGCTTGAAGAGCGTGATGCTCAGGCGGAGTCTGCCGTGCGCATTAGCTCCACCTGCACCGTGTTCGCCGAGAGCGAGGTTATAAGCCAGCTTGCCAAAAATGTGGATATAAACTGCCTTGTCCGGGGCATCCACGACAGCGTGGCTGTCCGCACCGCCAGCCTTGCAAGAAGACTTGGCGTGCTGGAGCCCGTTGTTATGAGCGGAGGCGTTGCCCAAAACGGCGGCGTTGTCCGGGCTCTTGAGCGGGAGCTGGGCGTTTCCATCACCGTTTCCCCCATAAGCCAGCTGGGAGGCGCCTTCGGCGCCGCCATCCACGGCTGGAAGAAAATCAGTTAATTACAATGAAAAACCCCGTCCTTGGACGGGGTTTTCTTTCTAGGGCGGTTGCTTGCCGTACGCCGAAAATATGTTTTGCGGGCGGACACGCCGGTCCGCCCCTACATGAAAATATAAAAATTACCGCGCCCTACGATTTGCCCCGTTGCGGATTCGCCGGGGCTTTATTTGTGATATTAGTACATACCGCCGGACCGTCGGGGACGCCGGTCCCTACGGGGTACGAATTTTTGATCGCAGGCCAAACAACGCACCAATCGTAGGGCGCGACGACCCCGGCGCGCCATGGGGACGGACATAAGCCAGTGTCCGCCTATGGACGGGACGATGTGGGCATCGTCCCCTACGACTGAAATAATGTATGTAGGGGCGACCTGCGGTCGCCCGCATTAGGATAAAATAATTGTGACCGCCTGGGTGTCTTTTCTGTCTTATATATTGAAAGGCCTTATCACGAAAGAAAGGAGAAACGCCATGGATGACCGGGATATTGTGGAGCTCTTCTTTGCCCGGGACGAAGGAGCTATAGATGCCTGCCGGGAGAAATACGGCAAGCTCTGCCACAGCGTTGCTTATAACATACTCCGAAGCCCGGAGGACGCCGAGGAATGTGTCAACGATACATACGTGCGGGCATGGTGGGCTATTCCACCGGAAAAGCCGGAGCGGCTGGGGGCATATCTTGCCAGAATGTGCCGCAACGCCGCCCTGAATATGAGGGAAAAAAGCCATGCACAAAAGCGGAAGGGAGAAGTCCTGCTGGCTGAGGGAGAGCTTGAGCTCTGCTTGCCGGATAGGATGGATGAGAGCATTGACAAAATCCTGCTCGACGAGCTGCTTGGCCGTTTTCTGGGTGCTCTGAGGCCTTATGCCCGGAGGATATTTGTGCTGCGCTACTGGTATTTTTACTCGGTGAAGGAGATAGCACAGCATCTTTCCATGGGTGAGAGTCGGGTGAAAATGTCCCTTATGCGTTCAAGACGGGCTTTGGGACAATTCCTTGAAAAGGAGGGCTTTGAAATATGAAAGGCAAGATAATGCTTGAGGCAATGGAAAACATACCGGAGGAATATATTCTTGAGGCCGTCGCGGTTCCCCGTGGGAAAAAAGTGTTTACCCAAAGGGCCGCAGCCGCTCTTATTGCAGCGGCGCTGTGTCTGCTTCTGGCTGTGGGAAGCTTCGCTGTTGCACGAGTCTGGCATGAGGAACTGGCAAGCTTCTTCGGGGCTGACCAAAAGCAGATGGAACTTCTGGGCGGAGCCGCCGCATTTCCCGAAATCAGCGCCAGCGCCAACGGCGTCACGGTTACAGTGCTGCAGACTCTGGCGGACAGCAGAGGCGTGTATGTGCTCTATGAGGTGCGCGGGCCCGAGGGCTTCCGGTTCGATGATATGGTATTATGGGATCATGAATTTCTGGCTGTGCCTCAAGAGGAGGGCACTATTTCCGGTTTTGGCGGAAACAAGATATTGAAAAACGAAGGCAACACGAGAACGGCAATGAACTGGTATATTTCCGATGTGCCCCTCAAGGACGGAAAAATGAGCCTGTATTTTGAAAACCTCTGCCGCTTTGAAGAGATCAGCATTGAATGGCCGGTGCTCATAGAGGGCGCATGGCAGCTGGAGTGGGACTTTGTCTATGAGGATTCCAGCCAGCTTGTATGTGAAAACGAGTCTTTGGGCAATAGGACAATAGAGGAGCTTCGTATTTCTCCCATGTCCCTTTACCTTTGCATGGCCGAGGAGGACGGATTTCTTCCCTCTCTGTGCATAAATTTCCGCAACGGAGAAGTGCTGAATATTGATCCCGGTACATTCTCGGTTTCTGGAAACGGCACTCAGCTTTACCATACCTTCCCGGAGCTTATAGACCTAACCGAGGTGCTTAGTGTGGAGGTGGGAGGAAAAGCATTCCGTCTGAAATAGTGAAAAAACCCGTGAGATTCGAGGAATCTCACGGTTTTTTTGTATACAGAAAACCACCGGCAGTGCCGGTGGTTCCAAAAAGCTTTAGCTATGCATAGAAAAAATATCCTCCTTTGTTATACTAGAGTGAGGTCTGCCAACCGCACAAAGAAAACAAAGGAGGAATCAAGTCTGGATGAA
>JAZSFJ010000010.1:0-9422 GCA_045532145.1 Oscillospiraceae bacterium | reverse complement strand
GCTTGGGGCCGGTGGCGTCGGCGGTGATATAGGGCAGGTTGATGGCGGAAGAGGTGACGCCGGACAGCTCGATCTTGGCCTTCTCGGCGGCCTCCTTCAGACGCTGCATGGCGACCTTGTCGCCGGTCAGGTCGATGCCGTTTTCACGCTTGAACTCGGCGGCCATCCAGTCCATGACGCACTTGTCAAAGTCGTCGCCGCCGAGGCGGTTGTTGCCGGCAGTTGCCAGAACTTCGATAACGCCGTCGCCGATCTCCAGGATGGAGACGTCGAAGGTGCCGCCGCCAAGGTCGTAGACCATGATCTTCTGGTCCTCTTCCTTGTCCACGCCGTAAGCCAGAGCGGCAGCGGTGGGCTCGTTGATGATGCGCTTAACCTCGAGACCTGCGATGCGGCCTGCATCCTTGGTGGCCTGACGCTGAGAGTCGGTGAAGTAAGCGGGAACGGTGATAACGGCCTCGGTGACGGTGGTGCCGAGATAAGCCTCGGCGTCAGCCTTCAGCTTCTGGAGAACCATGGCGGAGATCTCCTGAGGAGTGTAGGCCTTGGAGTCAATGTTAACCTTGTAGTTGGAGCCCATCTCACGCTTGATGGAAGCGATGGTGCGGTCGGGGTTGGTGACGGCCTGACGCTTTGCAACCTGGCCTACCATACGCTCGCCGGTCTTGGAGAAAGCCACTACAGAGGGAGTGGTGCGGTTGCCTTCGGCATTGGCTATAACGACGGCCTCGCCGCCTTCCATAACGGATACGCAAGAGTTGGTGGTACCCAGATCGATTCCTATGATTTTACCCATTGTTATTTCCTCCTAAGATATATGAATTAAAATATTAATTACATTTTTGGCTCCCTTGTGTAAAGGGAGCTGTCAGCGAAGCTGACTGAGGGATTGTAAACGTCTTCGACCAAAGCCATTGGGTGCGCAGATAATCTTCAATCCCTCCGGCATTTGCCTTGCGGCAAATGCCACCTCCCTTTACACAAGGGGGGCCTTAGGCGCTTAGTTAGCGACCTTCACCATGGAAAAGCGAATAACCTTTTCGCCGACCTTGAATCCCTTCTGGAACTCCTCGACTATTTCGCTTTCGCCCTTTTCCTCATCCTCAACGTGCATGACGGCGTTGTGGTAATTGGGGTCAAAGGTCTTGCCCACGGCCTCTATCTCTTCAACGCCCAGCTTCTTGAAAACCTCGCAAAGCTGATTGAAGGTCATCTCAACGCCCTTTTTGTAGGCCTCGTCGGCGGTGGCGGTGGCCATGGCACGCTGGAGATTGTCATAGACGGGCAGGAACTTGCTTACAGTGTCCACACGGACATCGGTATAGATATTCTCCCTCTCCTTGGCGGAGCGCTTGCGGAAGTTGTCATACTCGGCCATAAGGCGGAGATAACGGTCGTTGGAAGCGGCGGCTTCGTCCACAGCGGGGGCAGCCTCGGCGGTCTCCACCTCAGGTGCAGCCTCAGCGGCGTCCTGCTTTACTTCCTCCTCGGGAGAAGTTTCGTTGTTCTTCTTGGACATGGGCTTTTTCATCCTTTCGATTTATCCATTGTGTTATCCGGTATCATAAGTGCGCCGAAGCCCGGCAGGGGCTTGGAGCCGGCCAGAGCCTTGCTGAGGCCGTCGGCAATGTAGCTGAGCTTTGCAGCCACTTTGGAGTAGTCCATTCTGGTGGGACCCACAACTCCGATGAGACCCTGGGTGCCGTCTCCGGCGTCGTACTTTGCAAGGACAACGCTGGAATCCCGCAGCTCCTCGGCCACGTTCTCGGGGCCGATTATCACCTTAACATCGTTGCCGAAGTCCATACCCTGGAGCTTGCTGAGGTGTTCGGAGTCGGAGAGATAGTTCATAAGTGAATGGGCCTTCACGGGGTCCTGATACTCAGGCAGCCGCAGAAGCTTTGCTTCGCCGGCAATAATTGCCTGAGAGCTCTTTTCCTCGGATAGGACCTCGATGGCGAAGCCTGCGATGGCAGCCACAAGACCCATGGTGTCTCCGGTGGAGCGCTCCGTGGAGGAGATGAGCAGGGGAGTTATCTGGTCCTCAGTTATGCCGCAGAAGCTGGCATTGAAAACTGTGGAGAGCTTCTGAATCATCAGCTGGTCCACAGAGAAGGGCAGATGCATAAGGCGGTTTTTAACTGCGTTGGAAGAAAGCAGAGCTACTATTATAAAGGTGTTGGAGTCCACATAAATAAGGTCAAAGCGCTTTATTGTGGCGCTCTGCCGTGCTGCAAGGGCAAGGGCGGGATAGTCCGTCATCTCCGCGGCTATGCGGCCAACATCGCTCATCATCTTGTCAAGCTGCTGAATCTTCAGCTGCATGCTGCGGTTTATCTCCTCCGTCTCCTCGATGGAGAGGCGGTGGCGGTCCATAAGCTCGTTGACATACATTCTGTAGCCCTGAGCGGTGGGGACTCTGCCGGCGGAGGTGTGGGGCTGCTCAAGGTAGCCCATGCTGGTGAGCTCTGCAAGCTCGTTGCGGATGGTGGCGGAGGATACGCTCAGTCCGCTTTTCTGGGCGATGAGCTTTGAGCCCACGGGCTCCGCCGTGGCGATGTACTCATCCACAACAGCGGCCAATATGCGCTTTTTTCTCTCGCTTATCTCCATAGCTGCTCACTTCAAAATTTTAGTTTTGGCAGTCGCGCCTTTTAAGTGCTGGCACTCTTGCTCTCTGAGTGCTAATTTACCACTTAAGTATAGTTTTGTCAAGGCAGAATCAAATTATTGATAGTTTGTTCATAAAGTTTTGGGAAGTCGGGAGCAAAGGGGGCTCTGGTGTATAAGTCTCTCGTAGGGGAGGCTATCAGCCGCCCGAAAAACGTGTGCCGGATTGATGGCGCGCCGGGGCGACGCGCCCTACGAAGGGGGAGCTAAAGTTACTGCACAGCCGTAGGGGACGGCGTCCTCGACGGCCCGACAAAAAATGCTCTGCGTCCAAAACGGAACGCAGAGCAAAGGTCTACATCTCCTTCAGCCTGAAAGACAGCATCAAAAGCAGTCTTTCATCGGCATTGCCCAAGTCGCTGTGGATAATGCTTTTTATATGGCCGAGGCGGTAGAGGAGGGTATTTTTGTGCAAAAAGAGCTTTTCCGCGCAGCGGATAAGGTTGCAGTTGCACTCAAGATAGCATTTCAATGTCTCTGTCAGGGAGAAGGAAAAGTTTGCGTTGGCCTCCTCCAAGCGGGCAATATCGGGGCTTATCAGGAAAGGTATTTCCTCTTTGGGAATATGGGACAAGAGGCTTTCCAGCATAATATCTGCGTAAAAGCTCAGGCCGCTGCCGCTGCCGGAGCTCAGCGCTGCCGTGGCCTGACGGAGGTAGCCCCGTATGCGGGAGAGCTTTCTGAAGCGGTTACTTACTCCGCAGCGGAGGTGGTGGACGGCGCAAAAACGCTCCAGCTTTTCTATGAATGGTGCAAAGCCCTCCTCGTCGGGGGCGTGGGACAAAAGTATCAGCTGCTGCTCGAAGACTATACTGAGAAAGCGGCCCTCGGGGTAAAGGTGGCGAAGCAATGCGGCGTAGTAGGCAGCCACCTGTCCCTCGGCTCTGCCTTCCACATCCACAAAGCAAAGCTGCAGCAGCTCTCTGCCAAGCTCGGGAGCGTAACGCAGTCGGTCCGCTATAAGCTCCTCGGAAAGATGCTGACCACGCAAAAGGTCGATGAGCATTAGGTGAAGGGCATCGTCATATATGAGCTTGCCGCTGCCGGTGATGGTGCGGCTCAGATGCAGGGCAATGAGCTCCGCGCAGCGCAGGAGCAGCGGCGTTATGCTGCCGCCAATACAGAGGAAATTCAGCCTGCTTACCGTGACGCCGTCGGCCAGAATGTTGCAGACTATACAGGGGAATGGGTAAAAGGGTGCGAGGTAGGGCACCGGACCTTTGGTGGAGGCCAGAAGCTCAAGGTCTCCGGCTTCCTTCATGCGCCGGGTGCTTTCCGGGGAAAGATAGCCTTTTGACTTCATGTGCTGCCACTCCGGGTCGGAGGGGAAGTCGGGCTCCCGGGTGATGGCCAGAATACGGTAGCTCTGGTCAAGGCAAAACATGGGATTGCAGGTATGGGCGCTGGCGGCGTCCACAATCTCCTGCTCGCTGTGGCAAAGGGAAAGCCGGGCGCTGAGAGAGTCCAGAAAATGCCGGGTCTCACCAAGGGCGTTGAATACCTCCGCAAGAGAGCCCTTCCGCAGCAATATGAGGTTGTCGGCGGCCGGGAAGTCCCCGGCAATTGAAACTATAAGGGCCTGCCTATAACTATTTCTGCAGTCTTCCCTTTCCGCTACATACACCGTACCGGGACTGTCCGGTGCTCCGGGATAGAAAAGCAGCAGGTTCCCGCAGCGCTCAAAGCCTATTTTCTTCTGTATTTCCGGGGAAAAGTCCCCCAGCACCTGACATATAACATCCCATGTCACAGCTCACAAGCCTCCTTTGTGCTATCGTCACAAAAAATGTTTAGGTGATTCTATATCCCCGCCCGATGACAAAATGCATCAGGGGGTGATATATAGTATAATCAGATAGTCTTTTAAGGAATTATATACCCCTCAGCCCTGAATATCAAGGATGTCAGGGCGGCGTTTGCAAGAATAAATAATATGAACGGAGGAATTTCCCGTGACCGGACGCGAGAATATGGAATTGGTATGGCAGCACAAGCAACCTGAATGGGTGCCCATGATAAACACCGACGCCCAGATGATAATCACTCCCGAGATAAATGACCGCCCCCTTTTTATGAGCGGCAAGGACGCCTTCGGCCTTGAGTGGGAACTGGACCCTGCCCATCCCGAACTCATGACCCACGTAAAGCCCGGGTCTGAAATGTTTGATGACATCAGCGAGTGGCGTGAGTACATCAAGTTCCCCAGCTGCGAGGGCATAAACTGGGAAGCCGCCGCCATGCGCACCAAGGCCATGTGGGCCAAGAAGGATCAGATACAGGGCTACGTTGTCTGCAATATGGGCGCTTTTGAGCGCATCTGCGCCATGATGGGTCACGTTAACGGTCTTATGGCCATGTATGACGATGAGGAGGCCTATGCCGAATATGTTGAGGCCTACGCCGACTATCGCATAGAGCAGATGGAGTATTTCAAGAAATATCTTGATGTGGACTTCCTCATGATGCATGACGACTGGGGCAACCAGCAGAATATGTTCTTCTCCCCCGAAATGTGGAGAAAGTATTTCAAGGAGCCCGAGAGACGTATGGTACAGCGCTGCCACGAGCTGGGCATGCACTATATGCACCATTCCTGCGGCTACATTGAGCCCATCATCGGAGACCTGGTTGAAATAGGCGTGGACAGCTGGCACAGCGTTTCCCCCGTAAATGACCTGAAGAAGATCAAGGCCCTCTATGGCGACAAACTCATATTCGCCGGCGGCGTCGACCCCCAGGTTACCGACACCGGCTTTGCCACCGAGGAAGAGATTCGCGCCGAGGTCCGCAGATGCATTGATACCCTCGGCAAGGACGGCGGCTTTATGTGCTCTTCCGCCGTTATGTTTTCCACCGTTCCCAAGGTGGACGGCATCATTGACGATGAGTGCAGTAAATATGGCCGCTATGATACCCTGAAGTTTGACTGATAATAAAACTATTAATAAAAGGAGACTTACAAAATGAGCAAGCTTAACGGTTCCTGGAAGATCACCCTTCACACCTACATGGGCGATATGCGCTCCACCCTTTACGCAACTGTCGAGGGCGAGACCCTCACCGGCCACGTTGTTGACGCTGCCAACGGCGCCGACGCTCCCATCGTGAACGGCACTGTCAATGGCATGAGCTATTCCTATGACCTCACCATCAAGACCGCTGTGGGCGAGATGACCAACCATCTGGAAGGCACTCTGGGCGAGGACGATGTTATCCGCGGCACCTCCACCAACCCCATGGGCAAGTTCGAGTTCGAAGCTGTCCGCGGCGAGTTCTAAAAAAGATTCCAAGACATAGACGAGATATGAAAAGGGCGCAGTCATAAAGTGGCTGCGTCCTTTTTGCGCGGCAGCGGGCTTGCCACCGCCCTACGTTCGGTGTGATAAACGCGATAGGGTTTCGTAGGGCGCGTCGCCCCGGCGCGCCATGCATCATCTCTGCAGTAGGGGACGGCGTCCTCGACGTCCCGATTGCGGGCGGACGGGCGATGCTCGCCCTTACAGTCAGAATCCAGGCTTTCCTGTGTCAACGCAGCACCCGTAGGGCGGGGGCTTGCTCCCGCCGCCGGTACTGTGCGGGTAATACCTTCGGTGGGGTAAATTAGGTGTCTTTTCCACCGAAAAACACTTGACATTCCCCCTTATGGAAGGTGTAATTATAAATATGAAATATCCCTCAGGAGGAACTAAAACTATGCTCCGAATTGAAAATCTTACAAAACGCTATGGTGACAAGGCGGCGGTGGACAATCTCAGCCTGCATATTGCTCCCGGCGAGATTTGCGCTTTCATAGGTCACAACGGCGCCGGCAAGACCACTACCATTAAGGCCTGCTGCGGCATACTGGACTACGACGAGGGCGAGATTTATATAAACGGCCGCTCTGTCAGAGCAGAGCCTCTGGAGTGCAAAAAGCTCATTGCCTATATCCCCGATAATCCCGACCTCTATGAGTTCATGTCCGGTATAAAGTATCTCAGCTTTGTGGCGGATGTGTTCGGCGTTGGCAAAGCAGAGAGGGAAGAGCGCATAGCTCTCTACGCCGACATCTTTAACCTCACCGAGGACCTGGCTCAGCCCATTTCTGCCTACTCCCACGGCATGAAGCAGAAGCTTGCCATCATCGCCGCATGGCTCCATGAGCCCAGGCTCATAATCATGGATGAGCCCTTTGTGGGTCTTGACCCTGTGGCTGCCCACAGCCTCAAGAAGATGATGCGCTCTCACTGCGACCGCGGCGGCGCCATATTCTTCTCCACCCATGTTCTCGAGGTGGCTGAAAAGCTCTGCGACAGGGTTGCCATCATCAAAAGCGGAAAACTTATTGTCTCCGGCAGCATGGAGGACGTGAAGGGCGACACAAGCCTTGAACAGGTGTTCCTGGAACTGGAGGACGGCAATGCTTAAACTGCTTTTGAAGGTGCGTATGCTGTCCTGGCTTGCCTATCTCAGCGGCTCAGGACCCAGGGGCGCATTTAAAAACAAGAAAAGCGGCAAGGGAAAAGCCCTTCTCTTCGGCCTTTTGTATCTCTATCTTGCGGTCGTGTTTGTGGGCATGTTTTACGCAATGTTCTCCATGCTGGCCCCTGTTTTTCACGAGGCGGGGCTCGGCTGGTTTTACTTCTGTCTTTTCCTTATGGTGGCCTTTGCCCTGATGTTTGTGTTCAGCGTATTTACCGCCAAAAGCCAGCTTTTTGAGGCAAAGGACAACGAGCTGCTGCTGAGTATGCCCATACCGCCCTCCGCGGTGCTGGGCAGCCGCATGGCAAGCCTCGTGCTCACAAACTTCGGCTTTGAAATTATAGTTGCGGGCCCCGCAGCCGTTGCATGGTGCGTATCCTGCCCGGTAAATCCCCTTGGAGTCGTGGCCTTTGTGCTTGTGTGTCTGGCTCTGCCCTTTTTCGGGGTGGCCCTCAGCTCCCTTTTTGGCTGGCTTCTGGCTTTGCTCACCGCAAGAGTTCGGAGAAAAAGCCTTGTTTCCACAGTCTTTTCCCTGGCTTTTCTTGCTGCCTATTTCTATATCTACTCCAATATAAATACCCTTTTGCAAAACCTTGTTCTCAACTCCGGGGCAATAGCCGCCTCCTTTGGGGTGGTTACGCCCCTCTACCGCCTGGGAACCGCTATGGCAGAAGGGGACGTGGTTGGCCTTATAATAGGCCTTGTCTGCCTCGTTGTGCCCTTTGTCGTGGCTTACTTTATCCTCTCCAAAACCTTCATCCGTACCGCCACCACCCGCCGCGGCAGCGCAAAGCTGCGCTATGTGAAGAAAGAAGCGAAGGTGGCATCCGCCTCTGCTGCTCTGCTCCGCCGTGAGTGGGCAAGACTGCTAAGCTCATCCACATATATAATGAACTGCGCTCTTGGAGCCATTATGAATATCGTTCTGGCTGTGGTTCTGCTGATAAAAGGAGGCGACTTCGCTGCCATGCTCGATTCTGCCGGGGATGTTGGTGGATTCGTGGAACCGCTGCTCATCCCCGCTATGTGTGTGCTTGCAGGCATGACCACCATTTCCGCCTGCGCTGTCAGCCTTGAGGGCAAGAACCTCTGGATTGTGCGAAGTATGCCTGTGGAAAGCGGCAAGGTGCTTTCGGCTAAGCTTGCGCTGCATCTTCTGGTGAGCGCTCCCACCATGCTCATAGCTCAGATAGCCGCCGTCGTGGTTTTCAGACCCGCCGGCCTTATGCTGCTGTGGGTACTCCTGATACCTCAGATATTTAATGTGCTCATGGCTCTCATCGGCCTCTGGGCTAATCTGAAGTTCCCTAAGCTGAATTGGCAGAATGAAACTCAGGCGGTGAAGCAGGGCGTGTCCGTGATAATACCCATCTTCGGCGGCTGGGGCATTCTTATCCTACCTGTGGTGGCTGTGGTCATTTTCGGAAATGTCCATATAGTCGCGGGAGTATTTCTCGCACTCATAGCGGCAGCCTGCCTGCTTATCTATAAGTGGTGCATGAGCCGCGGCGTGAGAATATTCGAAAAGCTGTAAATAAATCAAAAAACAGAAAGGAGACGATGCTGTGAAAAAACTCAGGAAAATACTGGACCGCTTTGACCTGGACAGGCGCAGCGCCAAAAGTGTTTTTAATGTCTGCGTTGTTGTGGGAGTAATTATTGTCCTCTTGTCGGGAGTGTTTCAATTCTCCACAGTGATTTTCGTCTCCGGGTGTATACTTGGTTTCCTGACAGGTCTTTTTGGCTGCCTTGTCTACAGTGCCTATGCCCCCTGCCCCCATTGCGGGAAATACATTGACTACCGGCACTCGGATGCATATTTCTGCCCCGACTGCGGGAAGGAACTGGACTGAGTAAATAATATCTGAATAATAAACGCGCCTCTGTTGTCTGACAGAGGCGCGCTTATTATTGGGAGCAGGAGTGCAGCGAGGAGGACGTAAAATAAGACACATCCAAAGGCTCCCTTGTGTAAAGGGAGCTGTCGCGAAGCGACTGAGGGATTGTGCAGTAAAAGCTCAATATTTGCAATTGGCTTCGGCAAAATGGGACAATCCCTCAGTCATCTTCCCCTCGCTACTCTCGGTGAAGATGCCAGCTCCCTTTACACAAGGGAGCCTTTAAAATGGGAGCGGCGATGCCGCTTTTTATTGTATACAGAAAACCACCGGCAGTGCCGGTGGTTCCAAAAAGCTTTAGCTATGCATAGAAAAAATATCCTCCTTTGTTATACTAGAGTGAGGTCTGCCAACCGCACAAAGAAAACAAAGGAGGAATCAAGTCTGGATGAA
>JAZSFJ010000094.1:0-9211 GCA_045532145.1 Oscillospiraceae bacterium | reverse complement strand
CCCTACACACGCCCCCGCTGCTCAAAAACCTAGCCTGAGCAATATAATCCGAACCCGTTTCTGAGGGCACATGCGTCGGCATTGCCGCGTTGTCGTCTTTTGAAGAGTGAGAGCCCGTCTGCAAGCCGACATCTTGCACTGCACTAGCATATGACCTCAGAAATCTACGACTCCACGGGAGTGGAGTTTTGTGTCAGGCAATATTGAATTATGCAGATGGGCTGACGCCCATCAAAGAATTAAATGAAGTCTGGCGCAAAAATACGCCCCGTGGAGCGGGTTCGGATTACATTGCTCAGGCTAAGCATTGCAGCATTTATTCTATTATATGGAGCTATAATATGAGATTCATTTCCTGGAACGTTAACGGCCTGCGGGCCGTTGTGAAAAAAGGCTTTGAGGATATCTTTGCCTCCTTCGACGCCGACTGCGTATGCCTGCAGGAGACCAAGCTGCAGGAGGGCCAGATTGACCTGAGCTTCCCCGGCTATGAGAGCTACTGGAGCTATGCAGAGAAAAAGGGCTACTCCGGCACTGCCATATATAGCCGCATCCCTCCCCTTTCCGTCAGCAGCGGCATAGGCATTCCCGAGCACGATACCGAGGGCCGTGTTGTTACCCTTGAGTTTGAAAAGTGCTACCTTGTCTGCGTATACACCCCCAACGCTCAGGACGGTCTCAAGCGAATTGACTACCGCATGAGCTGGGAGGATGCTTTCAGAGCCTATCTTCAGGAGCTGGACAGCAAAAAGACCGTCATCGTCTGCGGCGATATGAACGTTGCCCACAATGAGATAGACCTTAAAAACCCTGCCGCCAACCGTGGCAACGCCGGCTTTTCCGACGAGGAGAGAGGCAAGTTCTCTGAGCTTCTGGCAGCAGGATTTACCGATACCTTCCGCCATCTCCATCCCGACACCGCCGAGGCCTACACCTGGTGGAGTTACCGCGCCGCCGCAAGGCAGCGGAACGTGGGCTGGCGCATAGACTATTTCCTCTGCTCCAACAGAGCTGCGGATAAGATAGAAAAGGCATTTATACTCCCCGAGGTAATGGGCAGCGACCATTGCCCCGTGGGTCTTGAGATTGAATTATGATTAAAATAGGCAACATTGAGCTTAAAGGCAAGCTCCTTCTGGCTCCCATGGCAGGAGTCAGCGACCTTGCTTTCCGCCACATCTGCTACGAGATGGGGGCTGCCATGGTGTATACGGAGATGGTCTCCGCCAAGGCCCTCACTTATGGCGATAAAAAGACCCGCACCCTTTTGGCCTCCATTCCCGAGGACAAACCCCTCGCCGCCCAGATCTTCGGCCACGAGCCCGAGGTGATGGCCGAGGCCGCCCCCATGGCTGTGGAATACTCCGGAGCGGATATTCTGGATATTAACATGGGTTGCCCCGTGGGCAAGATAGCCGGGAACGGCGACGGCTGCGGCCTTATGAAGGATATAGACCTGGCCGGGCGCATAATAGAGGCAGTGGTGAAAACCGCCGGAGTGCCCGTCACCGTGAAGTTCCGGAAGGGCTGGGACAAGGGCAGCGTGAACGCCGTGGAGTTCGGCAGGATGGCCGAGGCCGCAGGCGCTGCCGCCGTAACTGTCCACGGCCGCACCAGAGTGCAGATGTACGAGGGTCAGGCGGACTGGGACATAATACGGGATGTGAAAGCAGCCCTCAGCATACCCGTTTTCGCAAACGGCGATATTTTTTCCGGCGAGGACGCTGAGCACATTCTCCGCTACACCGGCTGCGACGGGGCCATGATAGGCCGGGGCAGCTTCGGCGACCCATGGATATTCAGAGACGGCAACGCCGCCATCGCGGGAGAGGCCATACCTCCCCGCCCCACGGTGGCCGAGAGAATGGACACCTGTCTCAGGCAGATTGAGCTCTCCGCCGAAATGCGGGGAGAGCGCCTTGCCTGCCTTGAGGCCCGCCGCCACATGGCGTGGTATCTCCGGGGTGTGCCCTATTCCGGGGCATATAAACCGGACATAGTAAAGATAGAAACTCTTGATGATATGAGGAAGATTGCCCAGCGCATCAAACGAGAACTGAGGTGAGAGCTTCGTGACCCGTGAAGAGGAACTGAAAATAATAAAAAAAGCCCAAAAGGGCGATACGGCTGCTTTTGAGCGCCTTGTAACGGAGCAGGAAGCCTTCGTATATAATCTTGCTCTGCGCACTCTGCGCTCCCGTGAGGACGCCGAGGACGCCGCTCAGGAGGTTTTTGTCAAAGCCTGGACCTCTCTTGGCTCCTTCCGTGGAGACAGCAGGTTTTCCGTATGGCTCTACCGCATAACGGGCAACGTATGCACGGATATGCTCCGGAAAAGACGGGGGGAGGTCATAAGCCTCACTGTCACCGACGGAGAGGGCAGCGAGACTGAGCTTGAGATTGCGGACAGCGCGCCTACACCTCACGAGGCCCTTGAGCAAAAGGAGCGTTCGGCCGCCCTGAATGCGGCGCTGGATTCTCTGCCGGAGGATTACCGGAAAGCCCTTCTGCTGCGGGAGAGCGGAGGTCTGAGCTACAGCGAGATAGCCGGAGCGCTGGACATCGATATAGGTACGGTCAAATCCCGCATTTTCCGCGCCAGAAAAAAACTTTGCGAAATTCTTTCCCAAGACGGGAACTTTTTCGATCATATTCCGTCAAATAGTCGGAAAGGAGGTGAGCAGGTATGAATAGCTGCGAAAAAATTCAGGAAATGATAAGCTCCATGCTGGATGGAGAGCTCAGTGCCGCTGACGAGGCAATTGTCCATGAGCACATAGCCCAGTGCGAAGACTGCGCGGCTATGTATGAGGATTTTGCCTCTCTCAGCGGGGAGCTTCACGAAAACCTCGCCGAAGTGCCTGCTTCTCTCCACAAGCGAATAATGAAGGGCGTGCGCACTACCCGCAAGGCTAAAAAGCCCCTTCTTATCGCCATGCGGCCCTATATGGGAGCCGCCGCCTGTCTTATCATAGTGGCCGGTGTTGTACTGGCTGCCCAGGCCGGAAAGCTGGGCGCCGATCTTGCCGTTGGCTCCACCTCCAAACTGATGGAAATGCCCGCCGCCCCCGCTGCCCCCGCTGCTCCCGCTGTCCCTGCCGCTCCCGCAGATTTTCAGCCATATTCCTTTATGGAGAGCGCCGAGACTGAGGAAGCCCCCGCCGCTCCCGAAGCACCCGCGGAGCCTGCTGCACCTGCCGAGCCCGCCGCTCCCGCCGAACCGGAAAGGCCCTATGTGCCGGATATTATTCCCGGGGATGAAGATAGTATCAACAAACACTTTCAGCTTACCTACGATCACCGTGATACTTTTGGCCCTCTGGATTTCCATTTTGAACCCGGTCTTCCCCTCGAAAACGTCTATCTGGCCTTTTTCGATGAGAACGGCAATCTCACTTCTGTCACTATAATAGAGGACACTGATGCGCTTTGCGCCGCGTTGGTCTGCGAGGATAGAAATTGGGAGACATGGGATACCCTTCCCAAGAACCGCTCTGCAATTCTGGAATTTGAATGCCACGGCTTTCCCCACAGTATGGAGCTCTTTTTTGATGGCAATAAAGTGGTGGTTGAAACCATAGACGACTACTACCGTGCCATAGGAAGCGTGGAAGAACTTCTCAGCATAAAATAAGCGCATTCGGGAACTTTTCCGGAAAAACTTCGTCTTATACCCGGACGCAGCCGATGCGCCAATAATAAAAAGAATAAAATCAACACATATTAAGGAGAAACCCTCAAAATGAAGAAAATCATCGCACTTATTCTCGCACTTGTTATGATTATGAGCCTTGCTGCCTGCAGCAACAAGCCCGCTGAAGAGCCCGCCGAGCCCTCCGAGCCCTCCGCTCCCGAAGCCGTTGACCCCGGCAATGAGCCCGCAGCCCCCGGCGAGGGTCCCGCAGAGGATGAAATGCCCGCTGTGAGCGACAGCGACCTGCCCCACGTGGATTATCCCGCCTCTGACTCCGACCTTCCCGCCGGCGATAACCTCCCTCTGGTGATCCTGAACACCGTCTGGGCCACCTATGACGAATCCGAAATGTTCCCTCCCATGGGCGGCGACTATGAAAACATGGTCATGGACGGCCCCGGTGCCTGCGGTCTTAGCGACGCCGAAGCTCTGGACGCCCTCTTCGGCATTCCCGCAGCCTCCCTTGGCAGCGTAAGCGCCGCTGCTTCCCTCATGCACGGCATGAATGCCAACACCTTCACCTCCGCCTGCTATGAGCTGAGAAGCGGCGTTGATGCCGAGGCCTTTGCCGGCGAGCTCAAGGACAACATTCTTGCCCGCCAGTGGATGTGCGGCTTCCCCGAGACTCTTGTTATCATTGAAGTTGAAGGCTGCGTCATCAGCGCCTTCGGCAACGACGATATCATCCAGCTTTTCAAGGACAAGCTGGACGCTTCCTACGAGACCACCGTTCTGGTTGAGGAGCCCATCGTATAAATTCCTTTTATGAGATTTTCATTTCTCCGGCTGATTTTCCCAGTCGGAGAAATGTTTTAAATACCACCTCCACGGAGACTTAATAAATGCTTTTTTCAAGTATTCCTTTCCTCTATTACTTTCTCCCCCTGGTTTTGATAATTTATCTGGCTGTGCCGAAGAGGGCGAAAAACGCCGTGCTTCTGGTGTCCAGCCTGATTTTTTACGCCTGGGGTGAGCCAAAATATGTGCTTTTAATGGCCGCAAGCATACTTGTGGGCTATATTTGCGCTCTGGGCATTCATAAAAGCCGGAAACTCGCAGGCCGCCGTGCATGGCTTATAGCCAGCCTTGTGCTTTGTCTGGGATTTCTGGGCTACTTCAAGTATGCAGACTTCTTCATTGAGTCCTTCAACGCTCTCACCGGCCTTGGTATCCCCGCCCTGCGCATAGCACTGCCCATAGGCATCAGCTTCTACACATTCCAGATAATCAGCTATGTCATCGATGTCTACAGGGGCGATACTCCCGTGCAGAAGAACATCGTATCCTTTGCCGCCTATGTGAGTATGTTCCCCCAGCTTATTGCCGGCCCCATCGTCCGCTATTCGGACATTGTCCGGGAAATTGATGGGCGCTCTGTGACACTGCAGGGGGCTGCCGAGGGTATACGCCGCTTTGTACTTGGTCTTGGTAAGAAGATAATCATAGCCAATGTGCTTGGCGAGGTCTGCGACGCCTTTCTGGCATCCGCAGATAGAAGCCTCGGATTCTGCTGGCTCTACGCTGTCTGTTTCACCCTTCACATCTACTTTGACTTCTCCGCCTACAGCGACATGGCCATAGGTCTTGGCAGGATAATGGGCTTTTCCTTCCCGGAAAACTTCAACTATCCCTTTATCTCCCGCTCCGTCACCGAGTTCTGGCGGCGCTGGCACATGAGTTTGGGCAGTTGGTTCAGAGACTATGTGTATATCCCCCTTGGCGGCAATCGCCGGGGCAAGGGCAGACACATTCTGAACATCTTCATTGTCTGGATGCTTACGGGTCTTTGGCATGGAGCTGCATGGAACTTTGTCATATGGGGCGTGTTCTTCGGCATACTGCTGCTCATTGAAAAGCTCTGGCTGCTGAAAGCCCTTGACAAAGCAAAAATCTGGGGCCATATCTATGTGATGATTCTGGTCATGATTTCCTTTGTCATGTTCAACGCCAATGGCGTTAAAGACGGCTTCGCCGTAATAGGCGGAATGTTCGGCGGCGGCGAGGGCATCGCCGGGGCAGAGTTCCTCTATTACCTCCGCTCCTATGGCCTCACACTCATTGTTGCCGCATTGGGCTCCACGCCCCTTGTTAAAAAGGCAGTGCTTGCTCTGAGAGCAACAGAAAAGAGCGAGAAAGTTATAAGCATAATTGAGCCTATTTTCCTCTGTGCGGTGCTGCTTATATCCACCGCATATTTGGTGGACGGCTCATTTAACCCCTTCCTCTATTTCAGATTCTAAGGAGGCGAAGACATTATGAGCGACAAAGCTAAAAGAATATATCTTACAAGCCTTCTGAGCGCCGTTTTCTTCGGTCTGAGCCTTTTTGCCATCTTCAAAGCACCCGATGATTACTCCCTCTCCGAGCGGAGAAAGCTTGAACAAATGCCTGAGATAAGCGCCAAAACCCTTCTCAGCGGTCGCTTTATGGAGGACTTCGAGGACTACACCTTGGATCAGTTCCCCCTTCGGGACGGTTTCCGGGCTCTCAAGGCCAATGTGGCCATGCGACTTATGGGGCAGCAGGACTCCAACGGGCTGTATATCCACGGCGGCTCCGTGGCAAAAATGGAGTATCCCATGAATCAAAGCTCCATTGAATACGCGGGTAAGGTCTTCACAGGAGTTTACGAAAAGCTCCTTGCAGGCAAGGCGGACAAGATGATGTTTGCTATTGTTCCCGACAAAAACTGCTATCTGGCAGAAGATGCGGGCGTGCTGCACATGGACTATGACGAGTTTTTCTCCCTTATGCGAGAGGCCACAGCCTTTGCGGAGCATATTGAACTTCGGGATTATCTCTCCATAGACGACTATTACCTGACGGACACCCATTGGCGGCAGGAGAGCATTGTAAACGTGGCTCAGCGTATTGCCGCCGCTCTGGATGTGAGCATTCCCCAGGACTACGAAAAGGTCCTTGTGGGCGAGCCCTTCAAAGGGGTATATTTCAGCCAGCTGGGTCTGGGCCTTGATACCGAAGAGCTTTATTACCTGACAAACGACACAATAAGAGCTCTGCAGGTATTCGACCACGAGAGCAGCAAAGCCATTCCCGTATACAACGAGGCTCTGGCAGCCGGTGCCGACCCCTATGAGATGTTCCTCTCCGGGCCTTTGAGCCTTGTTAGCATTGATAACCCCGCAGCGGACAATGACAAAGAACTGATTATTTTCCGCGACAGCTTTGGAAGCGCCATCGCTCCCCTGCTTGCTCAGGGCTACAGCAAGGTCACAGTGGTTGACATCCGCTATATTCAGCCAGTGATGCTGAAAAATTTCGTGGACTTTGAGGGCGCTGATGTGCTCTTCCTCTATTCCTCCATGGTGCTGAATAATTCCACCACGCTGAAGGGTATGAACTAAAAAACGGCGGGAGCAAGCCCCCGCCCTACGATGCAATAATGCCCCCGAAGCGTATGCTTCGGGGGCATTTATTATTTTGTTTTTAGCCAAGCATCTCCTTGAAGGTTGCGAAAGCGGCTTCGCTGTCCTCGGCGGAAAGGATGCAGTACATCACATAGTTGCCCACCACTTCGTAGGAGGCGTCTTCAACCTTGTACTTTTCCTCGGGCATATACTCGTCCATCCAGTTTGCGAGCTTCAGCTCCAGGTAGGCCTGCACGGTCTTTTCAACAACGGCAACGCTCATATTCTCGCCGGCCTTGAAAACGCCGAACTCATCCACGTTAGCGCCGATGGCGTTGAGATAAACGGTATAGTCACCGAAAGATGCGGCATCGGTCTTCATCCAACCCTTGACCCAGTTGGCGTCAACGGCGGTGAGAGCCTCGGTCTTGCCGATTTTCTCAGCCACAGCAGCTGCAATGTCAGCGGCGGGGACATTCTTTTCCTCGGCGGCCTTGTCGCCGCAGGCGCAGAAAAGGCAGGCTATCATAACTACAGCAAGAACAAGGGAAAGAGTCTTTGTCATCTTTTTCATATTATTTCACCATCATTTCTCAGTTATATGCGTGGGTACGGATGTACTCCATAACAGTGCCGAAGGTCTCGCCGCTGAGATGGATACCGTCGCCGTTGTGGGCGCTCTCGGGGAGGACGCCGTCCTTCACAAGGACCTCGTATGTGTTCAGGTACTTGCATCCGGTACCCTCAGCTATGCGCTCAATCCAGCCGTTGGCGGTAAGTATCTTCTCGTTGCTTATGGAGTCTATGTGCTTGTAGCTGGCAGCTACGGGGTAGATGGAGTTAAGGATTATCTTTGTGTCGGGACTTGCAGCCTTGATGTTGTTGATAAGAGCCGTATACTCATCTATAAACCACTGCTCATCCATGAAGGATACGCCGTTGACACCCAGGGTCAGCAGCATAATCTCCGGCTTGGCATCGGTGACAGCGTCGATGATGGGAATTTCCGCACCGGTGGCAGGATAGACCACAGTAGCGGTGGACTGGTTGGAGAGGGTGAGAGTGCCGCTGGAGGGAGTCCATATCTGGCTGGGAGGACAGAGAGCCTCGTAGCCCTGGTTATAATAATAGCCTATGCCGTATGTGGTGGAGTCGCCCAGGAAGATTATTTTATCCAGATATTCTCTTCCTGCGTCCTCGGTTACTCCGAGGATAACACCGGTCTGCTGGGGTACTTCGGGCTCAGCAGGCTCTTCGGGCTGCTGGGAATCAGGGTCGCCTATGGGGATGAGAGGATCGGTGAGCTCATCGCCGGACTGGCCGGGCTCTTCTTCCTTATCCTTATTATTGTCCTTATCCTTCTTATCTTCCTTTTCCACCTTTTCGGAAACAAAGGCGTCGGAGCCCTTATACTTGGTGCAGGAGGTGAAAAGAAGGGCAAAAAGGCAGAGAACGAGGCAAAGCACTATAGCACCATTCCATGCGGCGCCAAAAAGAGATTTTTTGTTTTTCATAGAAATGCTCCTAAATGTATTACAACAAAGTATTACAACTATATATAATACCATTCAATGCATCAGATTTCCATACTTATTTTAAGGAAAAACAAAAAAGAGTGTGCAGAAGCACACTCTTTTTTTAGATTAATGTTTTATTCCTCAGCTGCAGCCTTGGCCTCTTCGATGACCTTCTGCTGAACGTTGCCGGGAGCCTCTTCGTAGCGAACGAACTTGCAGGAGAAGCTGCCGCGTCCCTGAGTCATGCTTCGGAGGTCGATGGTGTAAGAGCCCATTTCAGCCATGGGAACCTCGGCCTCAACGATCTGCATACCTTCCTCAGCGTTCATACCAAGAACGGTACCACGACGCTTGGAGGAAATGTCAGCCATGATGTCGCCCAGGTTTGCATCGGGAATGGTAACCTTCAGCAGGCCGATGGGCTCCATGATGGTGGGCTTAGCCTTGGGAATACCATCCTGGTATGCAAGGCGGGCAGCGGTCTGGAATGCCATATCGTTGGAGTCAACGGGATGGTAAGAGCCATCATAGAGGGTAGCCTTCAGGCCGACAAGGGGATAGCCGGCGAGAACGCCCTTCTGAACTGCGTTGCGCAGACCCTTTTCAACGGAGGGGAAGAAGTTTCTGGGAAC
>JAZSFJ010000039.1:0-10074 GCA_045532145.1 Oscillospiraceae bacterium | reverse complement strand
TAAATATGTCGGCGGGAGCAAGCACCCGCCCTACGCGACACGGTGGAAGTCTGCATCCCCCCTATTGGCAGGCCGACCGGGTGTCCGCCCCAAGTCGGATCGTAGCCATGTCGGTCTGTGGGCCAAGGAGGTGGGTTTCCTAATTGTCTTCCTAAGACCGCTTGGCCTCCGACTTTAAATATGTCGGCGGGAGCAAGCACCCGCCCTACGCGACACGGTGGAAGTCTGCATCCCCCCTATTGGCAGGCCGACCGGGTGTCCGCCCCCACGGAGTACGGCAGATACCATGCTTGTAGGGGCGCTTCACAAAGCGCCCGCGTGGCGCGCCGGGGGGCGTCGCGCCCTACGGGTGCGGTGTGGGACTTTTAGCTATCACTGTAGGGGCGAGCATTGCTCGTCCGCGAGCGAGAGCGTGAATCGCCCCTAAGGGTAGTGCTGCGGAGATTTGCGGCGGGAGCAAGCCCCCGCCCTACGGGCCGCGGTGGAAATTTAACTCCACCTCACTTCCCTTTTGCTCAATACTGTAGTATAATATTAAATTACATATATTCCCCAAGGAGCCCGCCATGATATTCGGAAAATACATAAACCGCTACTATTTGAAATATGCCCCATTACTGCTGCTGGGAATGGTGGCTCTGGTGGTCGTGGACTATCTCCAGCTGCTGACCCCGAGGCTTTATCAGATGGTCATAAACGGCATGAACGACGGCTACGTTGTGTATGAGGGAGCAAAAACAGTCTTTGACATGGACTTTCTCCTTCAGCGCATCTGTATGCCCATGGTGCTTATCATCATTTTTATCGTCATTGGCCGCTTCCTCTGGCGTATCTGCATATTCGGCGCCGCCATCAAGGTGGAGACGGATCTGCGCAACACCATGTTCGGCCACGCCCGCCATCTTTCCACCCAGTATTATCAGTTGAACAAGGTGGGCAATCTCATGAGTCTTTTCACAAACGACCTTGAGACCGTTCAGGAGTGCTTCGGCAGCGGCTTTCTCATGCTCTGCGACGCATTGCTTCTGGGAACCATGGCCTTTCTCAGGATGTGGGGCATGGATCCTCTGCTCACCTGCTTCGCCATGATACCCATGCTCCTGCTCCTTGCCAGCAGCACCGTGGTTGGCAAGCACATGGGCAAAAAGTGGAGAGCCAGGCAGGCGGCTTTTTCCTCCCTCTCGGACTTCTCTCAGGAGAGTTTCAGCGGTATCGCCGTTATCAAGGCCTTCGTGAAAGAATCAAAGGAGCTTCTGGCCTTCAAAAAGCTCAACCGGGAAAACGAAGTTGCCAACGTGGACTTCACCCGCACCGCCATGCTCTTCCGCATACTGGTTACCCTTTTCGTGGAGAGCGTTGTCTGCGTAATTCTGGGCTACGGCGGCTACCTTGTGTGGAAGGGGGACTTCAACGCCGGTCAGCTTGTGGAATTCATAGGCTATTTCACCACCATAGTCTGGCCCATCATGGCAGTCAGCGAGCTTATAGACCTGACAAGCCGGGGCAAGGCCAGCCTTGCCCGCATAAGCGAGCTTCTGGACGCCGAGATTGATGTAAAGGACGCCGAGGGCGTCAAAGAGCTCAGCGAGCCCAAGGGTAACATCGAGTTTCGCAATCTCATTTTCCGCTATCCGGGGGGTGAATACGATGTTCTCCAAAATGTGTCCTTCACCATAAATGCCGGCGAGAACGTGGGCCTTGTAGGCAAAACCGGCAGCGGCAAGACCACCATAGTGGACCTTATCCTCCGCACCTATAATGTGCCCGACGGCACTGTATTTATTGACGGGCAGGATGTGAACACTCTTTCCATCCGCTCCGTGAGAGAGGCCTGCGCCTATGTGCCCCAGGACAACTTCCTTTTCTCCGACACCATCGGGAACAACATCTCCTTCGGCGTGGATGCCCCCGACATTGAAGCAGTCACCGCCGCCGCTGTCATGGCGGACGTGGACGAAAATATTCAGGGCTTCACTCAGGGCTACGACACCGTTCTGGGAGAGCGCGGCGTCACCGTCTCCGGCGGTCAGAAGCAGCGCATAAGCATAGCCCGGGCATTGATGCGCGACGCCGCCATACTCATTCTGGACGACAGCGTTTCCGCCGTGGACACCAAGACCGAGCGGGCCATACTGGAAAACCTCCGCAGCACCAGAGCTGGCCGCAGCACCATACTCATAGCCCACCGCATATCCACCGTTGAAAAAATGGACAAGATAATCTTTATAGAGGACGGCCATGTGGAAGCCGTAGGCCGCCACGAGGAGCTTTACGCCTCCTGCAGCGCCTACCGCAAGATGGTGGAGCTCCAGCGTCTTGAAGAGGAAGGAGGAGAAATGTGATGAACGAATATCTCCCCATACTCATAGTGGGCGCCATTATCGGCTGCTTCTCCCTTGTGTTCCTTGTGGCCTTTGCCCTTGCCAAGAACAAGAAGGAGGACATGGGCTTTGACCGCAACATGCCCGACGGCGAGATTGTGCGAAGGCTTCTCCGCTACGCCAGGCCCCACTGGAAAAAGTTCGCCCTGGCCCTTCTCATCATGCTTGTGAGCATAGCCTACGACATTCTCTCCCCTCTCATCATCGGCCATATTGAAGAGACGGTGAAGGAGCGCTTTGAGCTGAGCTACCTTTTCTCTCTGGTGGCTGTCTACGCCGGTGTGCTCATTGTGGCCATGGTCAGCACCTATGCCCAGGCCATGCTCCTCCAGAAAACCGGCCAGAAAATACTCTCCGAACTCAGGCAGGACCTTTTCACCCACATTCAGAGCCTGAGCCACGAGCAGCTCAACGGTATCCCCGTGGGTAAGCTTGTTACCCGCGTCTGCAATGACACAAACGCCATTTCCATGATGTTCACCAACATTCTGGTAACTCTGGTAAAAAACGTGATGGTCATCTTCGGCGTTCTGGCCGCCATGCTGGCGCTGAACTACGCTCTCACCCTGATGGTCCTCTGCTTTGTACCCTTTGTGGTGCTTTTCACCGTTATCTTCCGCCTTTTCTCCCGCAAGGTCCACCGCAAGGTAAAAGACGGCACCACGGATATAAACACCTACCTCTCCGAAAACCTCTCCGGCATCAAAATCACCCAGATATTCAACCGGGAGGACCGGAAGATGGCGGAGTTTATGGAAAAAAGCGCCCGCCTCAGAAAGGCCAAGCAGAACCAGACCTTCGTCTTCGGAATTTTCCGGCCCATGGTGTATATGCTCTATATATCCTCCATCCTCTGCCTGCTGTATCTGGGCGGACGGGGCTACATAAAAGACAGCGTATTTCTGGGCCAGCATATAGAAAGCTGGGTCATCGTCAGCTTCTATATGTACGTGAACAAATTCTTCAACCCCATCCAGACCCTTGCCGAGCAGTTCAATATGCTCCAGTCCGCCTTTGCCTCCGCCGAGAAGATATTCACCGTTTTTGACATGGAGCCGGAGGTTATAGACGAGCCCGAGGCCATTGAGCTCGAGGAGATAAGAGGCGAAATAGAATTCCGCGACGTGTGGTTTGCCTACAAGCCCGGGGAGTGGGTGCTCAAGGGTGTCTCCTTCCACGTTCAGCCCAAGCAGACCGTGGCCTTTGTGGGAGCCACCGGCAGCGGCAAGACCACCATTTTGTCCCTCATCTGCCGCAACTACGACATACAGAAGGGTCAAATACTCATCGACGGCATAGACATACGCAAAATCAAAATATCCTCCCTCCGCCGCCACTTCGGCCAGATGCTTCAGGATGTTTTCCTCTTCTCCGGCACCATACGCAGCAACATCCTCCTGCGAATGGAGGGCGTGGAGGACGCGGAGCTTATGGAGACCTGCCGCTACGTGAATGCGGATAAGTTTATAGACCGCCTTGAAAAGGGCCTGAGTGAGCCTGTGCGGGAGAGGGGCAACAACTTCTCCGCAGGCCAGCGCCAGCTTCTTTCCTTCGCCCGCACCATTGTGCATAAGCCCTCTGTGATGATTCTTGACGAAGCCACCGCCAATATTGACACGGAAACGGAGCTGCTCATTCAGGATTCCCTGGAAAAAATGCGCAATATAGGCACAATGCTCATAGTGGCCCACCGCCTGAGTACCATTCAGCACGCGGACAATATTATCCTTCTCAGCCATGGGCAGATAATAGAGCAGGGCAATCATCAGGAGCTTTTGCGCCTCCACGGAAGATACCACCAGCTCTATACCCTGCAGTATAATAAGCTGCAATTGGAGAAGGGCTGAGAGAAATCGCGGTGCGGATGTCTTTACCGCGCCCAAAGGCTCCCTTGTGTAAAGGGAGCTGGCATTTTCGCTGAGCAAAGCGAGGAGAAAATGACTGAGGGATTGTCCCAATTTGCCTAAGCTGATTGCACAAAGAAAGTCCGGCTCTGCACAATCCCTCAGTCGCTTCGCGACAGCTCCCTTTACACAAGGGAGCCTTTAAACTACGGAAAAAGCCACCAACTTCCCTCCTCGCGGCATAGCCGCTGCGGTCGGATGCTAAAAATGTGCCACTGGCACGTTTTCTTAACGCACCGACACAAGGGAGCCTTTAAAAGCTGGAAAACTCCCTGAGCCAATGCTCAGGGAGTTTTGTTTATTGGTATCATTACACTAAACTTATTTATGCCGCCGGAGCTTTCCGCCCAGATTTTTCCCCGGTGGGAATGGACTATGCTCTCGGCAATGGAAAGGCCAAGGCCGTAGCTGCCGCCGCTGCGGGATCGGTCAAGGCGGTAGAAGCGCTTGAAAATATTTTTCAAATTCTCGGGAGATATGGTCTCGCCGGGGTTTTCCACCCGGAGCAGGGCATAATGGCCCTGTTTTTTCAGGCTCAGGCTTATTTCTCCCCCGGCTGCGGAATACTTCACCGCGTTATCCAGCAGTATGCCCACAAGCCGCCGCAGCTCCCCATTGGAGCCTTTGACGAAAATGCCATCTTCTATATCTTCCCGGAGAAGGAGTCCCTTTTCAAAGCAGACAGGCTCAAAGACCATAACTTCTTCGCATACAAGGCTGCTCAGTTCCAGACTTGTATGCTCGGCGCCCCGGCTGCCCACATCCATGCGAGCCAGCTCCAGCAGAGCCTCTGTAAGCCCCCGCATACGGGAGCTCATACTCTGTATGCTGTCCAGAAAGCGGCTTTTTTCCTCCGGACTGTGCTCCGGGCTCTTCAAGAGCTCAGCGCAGGTTATTATGACTGTCAAAGGCGTTTTCAGCTCGTGAGACGCGTCTGCCACAAACTGCCGCTGCTGCGCCCATGCCTTCTCCACCGGCTTCACCACCACCCGGGCCAGAGCCATGCTTACTCCAAAAAGCACGACCCAGCTGCCCAGACCAATGAGCAGGCAGGTATTCACCAGATTATTCAAAGTGGCCTGTTCGCTGGATATATCCACGAAAACTATTCTTTCACCCTCAGGGCTCATGCTGCGCATAAAGCGCAGACCGTAGGAGTCCAGTTCCCCGCTGGGTCTGCCTGTTTCCAGGGCCGCCTCTGCCGCTTCGGCCAGAAAGTCCCTGTCGCTGAGGTCGTAGTAGCCGCCCTCTGCCTCGAATATCTCGCCCTGCTCATCCAGAGTCAGCGCAAAGTAGGGCAGGCGCAGCTCGCCGGGGCCCTCCCCCGGTCTGCCGGGGTGCAGAGGCCCCTTGGACATGGACTCCATCATTCTGAGGCTGTCCTCCCGGAGATTCTGCTGCGTGAAATGATATACCGTTATAAGTATGCCGCTGAGCATCACCGTGACTATGGCCATGGTGATGCATATTATTTTCCTCCTGAGATTTTTCAGCACTCAGTATCCACCTCCAGATGGTAACCCATCCGCCTTATTGCCTCTATGCGCACATTGCTGCCTATGCCGGCCAGCTTCTTCCGAAGGAAGCCTATGTATACCTCCACATGGTTCTCAACGGCGTTGGAGTCATAGCCCCATACCCGGGCCAGAATATGCTCCTTGCTGAGATTCCGTTTGCCGGAGCGCAGCAAAAACCGCATTATATCAAACTCCTTTGCGGAAAGGCGGATGCTCTTTTCCCCGCAGCGGAGCTCGCCCGTGCTCAGGTCGAGAGTTGTGTTGCCGTAAGCGAGGGTGTCCACCTGATCTCCCTGACGGCGCAAAAGGGCATTGATGCAGGCCAGAAGCTCCCGGCTGTCAAAGGGCTTGGTGAGATAATAGTCCGCTCCCGCGTTGAGGCCACGGATGCGGTCAGCCACATCGCTTTTGGCGGTGAGCATCAAAATGGGAGTGCTTATTCTGTCGGCACGCACCCTTTCGGCCAGCTCATAGCCATCCATCCCAGGCATCATCACGTCCATGATAAGCAGGTCGTATACTCCCGTCTCCGCATAGTCCCTGCCGCTTTCCCCGTCATGGACCATCTCCACCTGAAAGCCCTTGGCCTCCAGCAGAGCCTTCAAAGACTTTGCCAGAAGTATTTCGTCCTCGATTATTAAAATTTTCATCTTTCTCTCTTGTCCTCCCGGTGCTTGATACCTTTATAATATATCCCCGCTCTTAATTCAAGCTGAAATTCTTTTATGTTTTTTCAGAAAGGATTCAGCCACCGCGTTTATGCTTAGAATGAGCAAAATAAAAGGAAGTGTGCCATTGAAAGCCCGCCACGAATGGAAACACCGTATAAATCTGGCAGATATGCTCTGCCTTCGCCAAAGACTCCGGGCAGTTATGGAGCCGGACAGCCACGGAGACTCCGGGAAATACCGGGTGCGAAGCCTTTATTTCGACTCCCCCGAGGATAAAGCCCTCCGGGAAAAGCTGGATGGAGTAAGCCGCCGGGAGAAATTCCGGCTGAGATATTATGACGGGGAGCTATCCACCCTGCACCTTGAGAAAAAAAGCAAAAATGCCGGACTGTGCACCAAGCTTTCCGCTCCCATGAACCCTCAGGAGCTCCAAAAACTGCTCTCGGGAGAGACGCAATGGATGGAAGAAAGCCCCCACGCTCTCATAAGAGAGCTTCGCAGCAAAATGCTCTCGGAGGGCCTTCGCCCGGTGAGCGTTGTGGACTATGTGCGTGAGGCTTTCGTCTTTGCCCCCGGCAATGTGCGGGTCACTCTGGACTATGATATACGCACAAGCTTCAGCCCTTTGGACTTCCCAAACAGCAATACCCCCGGTCTGGCACCTCCCGACGCCGCAATAATTCTGGAAGTAAAGTGGGACGAATTTCTCCCGGATATTATACGGGACATCGTTCAGCTTCCCTCCCGCCGCTCGGCCCCCTACTCCAAGTATGCAGCGTGCAGAGCGTATAGGTAACATTTTTAAAGCCTTCCCCTCAATAGGAAGCCTTATAAGGTATCATCTGAAAGGAGACTCCCCATGAGCTTCAAGGATATATTCAAATCCGATTTTCTCGAAAACATAAACTCCGTGTCCCTTTTGGACATGGCGCTGGCCCTTGTTCTCAGCTTTGCTCTGGGCCTATTCATCTTCCTCATCTATAAAAAGACCTTCTCCGGGGTGATGTATTCCTCATCCTTCGCGGTTACTCTGGTGGCCCTTTGCATGATAACAACGCTTGTCATACTTGCCGTCACCAGCAATGTGGTGCTGTCTCTCGGCATGGTTGGCGCTCTGAGCATAGTCCGCTTCCGCGCCGCTATAAAGGAGCCTCTGGACATTGCCTTCCTCTTCTGGTCCATTGCCGTGGGCATAGTTCTGGCAGCGGGTATGATACCCCTTGCGGTCATCGGAAGCCTTGTCATCGGTCTTGTGCTCCTTGTTTTCGTCAACCGCAAGAGCCGCAGCCGCCCCTATATCCTCGTCCTTCGCTGCGCCGACCACGCAAGCGAGGAGCGCGCCGCCACCCTTTTGAAGGAGGCCACCCTCCGCAGCTGCGTAAAGAGCAAGAGCGCTCAGGCGGGGCTGGTGGAAGTGAACTATGAGCTGCGCCTCAGGGACGACGATACGGACTTTGTGAACGCCCTCTCCGCCCTCCCCGGCGTACACAGCGCCGTACTCTGCAGCTATAACGGCGACTATATGGGTTGATAGCCATGTCCCGCAGCAAGCATATTGACCGCATCTGTGCCATAGCCGGGGCCCTGGCCCTTATTGTCTGTCTTTGCCTCATGTTCATTGAGATACCCGAAAGTGCAGGGGCGGAAATGGGCTACGAAGACCGCCTTTTCGCCTCCGGCGTGGTGCACAGTATAGATATAATCATGGAGGACTGGGACGCTTTCATAGCCTCCGCCCGGAGCGAGGAATATTCTCCCTGCAGCCTTGTGGTGGACGGGGAGCGCATTGGCAACGTGGCCATCCGGGGCAAGGGCAACACAAGTCTCAGCAGCGTGGAGAGCATGGGCAGCAGCCGCTACAGCTTCAAGATAGAATTTGACCACTATGAGACCGGAAAAAGCTACCACGGCCTCGATAAGCTGAGCCTCAACAATCTCATTCAGGACGTCAGCTTTATGAAGGACTACCTGAGCTATACCCTCATGGGCTCCTTCGGCGTGGCCGCCCCCCTTTGCAGCTATGTGTCTGTCAGCGTGAACGGTGAGCTCTGGGGCCTCTATCTGGCGGTGGAGGGAGTTGAAGACTCCTTCCTTACGAGAAATTACGGCGCTGACCACGGCGAGCTCTATAAGCCCGACAGCATGGAGATTGGCGGAGGCCGGGGCCAGGGGCAGGATTTCAATATGGAAGACTTCAGCCCCGAAGCCGGAGGAGGCGCAGCAAGCAGCGACGTGCTCCTTCGCTACACCGATGATGAGCCGGAAAGCTATTCCAACATCTTCAATAACGCCAAAACTCACCTGAGCGAGGCCGACCAAAGCCGCCTTATAGCCTCCCTCAAAACCCTCTCCCAGGGGGATAATATAGAAAGCGCAGTGGATACAGATGCCGTGCTGCGCTACTTCGTGGTGCACAACTACCTGGTCAACGGCGACAGCTACACAGGCAGCATGGTCCATAACTACTACCTCTACGAGGACTCAGGCCGCCTTTCCATGATTCCCTGGGATTATAACCTTGCTTTCGGCTCTTTCATGGGCGGCAATGCCCAAAGCAGCGTAAACGACCCCATCGACAGTCCCCTCTCTGTGGGAAGCGATTCCCGGCCCATGACAGACTGGATATTCCAAAGCGAAGATTACAAAGCCCGCTACCATGAGCTTTTCCGGGAATTTCTGTCCTCTGTGAACATCCCCGCACTTGTGGAGGAAACGGCAGAGCTTATAGCCCCCTATATAAAAAATGACCCCACAGCCTTTTACAGCTATGAGGAATTCGAGGCCGGGACTGACGCTCTGGAGCGCTTCTGCACTCTTCGCAGTGATAGCGTTCTGGGCCAGCTTTCCGGCAGCATTCCTTCCACCGGCGAGGGCCAGCGGCAGTCTCCCGAAAGCCTTGTGGACACCGGGGACCTGCAGCTCTCCGCCATGGGAACAATGGGCGGCGGCATGGGCGGAAACATGGGCGGCAGACCTGATATGGGAACCGCGCCTGATATGGGCAGCCCTCCCAATATGGGCACAATGCCTGACAGAGGCGGTATGCCCGATATGGGCGGCATGGGCCAAAGCCCCTTCCCCGGCAAGGGCGGGGAACAAGGTGCCGCCCCTGCCCTGCCGGGAGGAGAAATGGTTTCTTCCCCTCAGGCCTCCTTCACTCCCACCGCCGGAGGCAGCGGCCTTGCCATAACACTCATCTGCGCCCTGCTGCTCATAGCGGGCATAGTAATAGCCTGGCGTTACCGCCGCCGATAACCGAGACATCTCTCTTCTTTTTTCATACTGTTTCTCCAAATCTCTCCCCTCGCAGAAACCGCCGGACCAAATGGCCCGGCGGTTTTTCCAGTGTGTCAAGGAACTACATTATTAGGCTCCCCTTTGAAGGGGAGCTGTCATACGCGAGGTACGAGCGGATGACTGAGAGGTAGAAAAAGTTTTGAAATATTCATTTTGAGAGTGTTTTATCCACCTCTCCGTCATTTTCTCGTTCCTCGAAAATGCCACCTCCCCTTATCGAAGGGGGGGCTATTCTCTTCTTTTGATACCATAAAAAGCTCCCTCATCAGAGGGAGCTTTTTTGAGCAAAAAATGCTCAAAAAAG
>JAZSFJ010000135.1:0-2994 GCA_045532145.1 Oscillospiraceae bacterium | reverse complement strand
CTACGGTATCGAACTGGATATCCAGCTCAGCTCCGACAAGGTGCCCATGGTGTTCCACGATGCAAGCCTTGACCGCATCTGCGGTGTGGAGGGCAAGATCTGGGACTACACCTGCCAGGAGCTGCAGGAAATGAAGCTCTTCGGCACCGAGGTAACCATCCCCACCCTGGCAGAGGCTTTGGCGCTGATCGATGGCCAGGTGCCCATCCTGGTGGAGTATAAGATGGACAAGGTGGACACCGATGTATGCGCCTACTCCCATGAGCTGCTGAAAGACTACGACGGTCCTTACGCTGTCCAGTCCTTCCATCCCTTTGCCCTGTTCTGGTACCGGCAGAATGCCAAGGATGTTCCCAGAGGAATTCTGGCCAAGAACTTCCTCCGTGACAATAAGGAAAAGGGCGAGAAGTCCGATATCATCGACTTCCTCACCACCAATCTGATGCTGAACGTGATCGGCTATCCCGATTTCATCGCCTATGACTGGCAGGATGCAGACTATTTCGCTCTGAAGCTGTGCCGTCTGATGGGCGCGCCCACCTCAACCTGGACGCTGAAAGACCCTGCCCACTACCAGCAGGTCAAAGGCGAGTTTGACCTGTATACCTTCGAAGGCTTCCCCATGCAGTAATCAACAACGGCTATGCACATTTTGTGCATAGCCGTTATTTTTCTATCTATTCGACCAATTGGAATTGGCTTAACTATTATCAGTAATCCATTTCTTTGACCAAGCAAACAATATTTCGGACATCAAATTAAAATCTACCGCTCCGCCATTTTTCAAATTCAAAAAGGTTTCGACAATGACCCGTTCATCGGAAGATACAACTTGGAACAAATCTTTTTGATGGCTGATATAGTTTCCAGTTTGCTTGAAAACAACTGCCTGTACAACGAAAGAGGCAGATTTATATAGTCCCCGCAAAATATCTTCACTCTTTTCATGGAGCATATTGTGAACACATCCGTGGTACACATTACAGGCACCGATTTTGATTGCTCTGTTCACAGCGCTTTCATCAATAACTGCCATCACCTCGTCAAGGCTTCCCTTGATTGGTGTAGTGTCATGGCAAAACTGGAACAGGTCAGATGGCTCCCAATTCATAATTTCTTTTTTTCCTGAAAGGAAACCACAAATCAGTTCTCTATGAGACATGGTGTCCAGCATGTTGTTATAAGTTTGAATATCCATAGCAGATAATTCATCCAAAATTACAACAACATCAATGTCACTTGTTTCTGTTGCTTCACCACGACCATAACTGCCTTGCAAACCAACAAACCATACACGGTTTGCGAAAGTCTCATTTAATGTCTGCAAGAAGTTTTGCATCCAAGCAGTAATATCTATCATCTTAATCACCTCGTCAAATTCAAGTTTGTCTAACTGATTATATCATAGCATCGAAAAAATAACAGCCCATCCTGACGGATGAGCTGTTATTTTGGTGCGAGAGAGGAGACTTGAACTCCCACGTCGGCTGACACACGCCCCTCAAACGTGCCTGTCTACCTGTTCCAGCACTCTCGCATATAGCCGGTGCGCCGAACACATTTAAGCCCGCTTGCACCTTTTGGCTGCCACATTTAAGGCATAAGGAATTATAGCAGATAATTCCGGTTTGTCAAGCCTCAATTTTATCATTGTCAATATTTTTTTTACGCAGGCTTTCAAACAGTGCCACAAACAGGCAGCAAAGCACCAGAATAAGGGCGCAGGCGCCCCTGTCCATAAGCAGCAGATAGCGCATCTTGAGATAGGCGTGGTAGCCCAGAAGGGATGCAAACTGCGTCAGCGCGGCAAGAGGGGCGGTGATGGGCAGGATAAAGGCCAGAAGAAGGGTCAGTATATCCGCGGCAAAAAAATACCTGTCGTGCATGTGGGGCAGGATGAAGGGGATGCCCACGGCGAAAAGGGCGGCAAAAATCATAAGCGCCGTATTGCTGAGGCTTCTGCGCTTTATAAGTGCGATGAGCAGCAAAGCGAGCATGTAGCCAAAAGCGCAGACTATGGCGATTTTGGCGGCAAGCTCCGTGTCCTTCACATCGGTGATGATGGCAAAGACGGAGGGGGAATTATAGTTAAGGCCGCTGCCGATGCTGCCGGTCTGGCTTGTATAAAGGGTCAGCGTCTCGATAAAGGGTCTGCCGGCAATGACGGCGGGCAGCACCAGAATAACATAGCTCAGAGGGAAAATAAGAAAATGCCGGAGCCTGAACTTGCCCTTAAGCCACAAAACCGCGCACACAGGCAGTATAAACACCGCCTGGAGCTTAAAGCCGAAGGAAAGCGCCATCATAACCATGGCACGGACGGGCTTATCCTCAAGGGCAAGGGCAATGCCCAGCACTGCCAGAGCCACATATATTGCGTCGCACTGAGCCCAGACTGCGGAATTCAAAAACACGGTGGGCAGATAGAGCACCGCGAAAAAGCAGGCGATGCGGCGGGGTACGGAGTGGGTAAACTGCCCCAGCACCCTTGTGCAGCCCCAGGCCAGCAGCAGGTCGAAAAAGATGCTCAGCAGCTTTATAAGATAGAGGTCTTTTATGCTGCTGTAAGAAAACAGCGCCATGAAGTACAGGTAGGGGATATTGTAATTGCCCACGGAGCGGTCAAGGGCGCGAAAGCCCCCGTTGTCCCGGTAAAACTGCACCCAGCGGGTGAGGAAATTCTGATAGTCCAGCGTTTCATAGTCCATGAAATATGCCCGCAGAGCCATGGCGCCCAGAAGCAGCAGCAGGCAGCCGACAATATTCAGGGGCTTTTTCATAAGGCCGCAGCTATGGAGAAAGTAAAGACCCAGCGCAGTGAGCGCTGCGAATATAAGATATACACGGTAGTCCATGGAAACCTCCCGGGGTGAAGTAGTGATAACAATCCCTCCGCCCCTGCGGGGCACCTCCCTTTACACAAGGGAGGCAAAGAGGAAACGTGATAACAATCCCTCCGCCCCTGCGGGGCACCTCCCTTTACACAAGGGAGGC